>NZ_AP023247.1:1500000-1602500 GCF_016756535.1 Mesorhizobium sp. 131-2-1
TCGAGGCACAGAAGCGGCTCTACCAGGGCGTGCCGGTCGTGCAGCGCGCCTCGCGACGAGTCTTCGTGCCGGTGCTGACGCCGCAAGGCGCCACCCGGCTCGGACGGCTGGCCGCGGACAGGGCGCAAGCCCGGGTGACGCGTTCGTGATCGCGGCAACGCCTTGCCCTATCCTATCTGTCGGGGGCGGGGCCGCGGCCTGAAGGACATGCCCGGCCGCGCCCGGGTTCAGCACCTTTTCCGAAAACAGGGATATCGACATGGCGGATCAAGCGGATGACAAGGCCGGCCCGGCGCCTGCCGCCGTGTCGGTCGAGACCAGCAGCCTCGGCGACCAACTGGCGACGATCCGACAGGCGCTGAAATCCTCGCCGGTGCGCAGACAGTTCGCCTGGGCCTGTGTCGGCATCGTCGCCGTCATCGTCGCGACCGCGATCGGCCAGGTGCTGCTCAACCGCTGGAACCAGCCTTTCTACGATGCGCTGGCGCGGCGCGACCTGGCGGGCTTCCTGCATCAGCTTATGGTCTTCGCGGCCATCGCCGGCGCTCTCTTGGTGCTCAATGTCGGCCAGACCTGGCTCAACCAGACCATCCGGCTGAGGCTGCGCCAGGCGCTGACGCTCGACCTGATCGATGAATGGATGCGGCCGGCGCGCGCCTTCCGGCTGGCGCATGCCGGTGCCATCGGCGTCAATCCGGATCAGCGCATGCAGCAGGACGCCGGCCATCTCTCCGATCTGTCCACCGATCTCGGCGTCGGCCTGCTGCAGGCCTTCATCCTGTTGGCGTCGTTCATCGGTGTGCTGTGGCAGCTCTCTTCCGGCTTCGTCTTCCACATCGGCGGTTATTCGCTGGCGATCCCCGGCTACATGGTGTGGGCGGCGATCCTCTATGCCGGCATCGCCTCATGGCTGAGCTGGCTGGTCGGACGGCCGCTGATCCGCTTCAACAGCGACCGCTACACGCGCGAGGCCGAACTCAGGTCGACGATGGTCCGCGTCAACGAGAACATCGATGCCATCGCGCTCGCGCATGGCGAGGCCGACGCCAGACGGCAGCTCGAGCTCGACCTCGGCACGGTGCTCGGCGCCATGCGGCGCATCTACAGCGCCCAGATCAATCTCTCCTGGGTCACCGACACCTATGGCTGGATCACCGTGGTGGCGCCGATCCTGGTTGCCGCGCCGGTCTATTTCGCCGGCGACATCAGCTTTGGCGGGCTGATGATGGCGGTCGGCGCCTTCAACCAGGTCCATTCCTCGCTGCGCTGGTTCATCAACAATATCGGCGGCATCGCCGACTGGCGGGCGACGCTGATGCGCGTCGCCGATTTCCGCATCGCGCTCGGCGAAACCGATGTTTTCCACGACACGGAAAAGCGCATCGAACTTACTGAAAACCCCGACGGGACGCTAACCTTCGAGAAGCTGGAAGTCGCCTCGCCGGACGGCTGCACGAAGCTTGCCGAACCGCATGTCGAGATACGCCCCGGCGAGCGCGTGATGATCACCGGCGACCCGCGCGCCGGCAAGACGCTGTTCTTCCGCGCCATAGCCGGGCTGTGGCCATGGGGCAGCGGCCGCATCGGCATGCCGGCCGGAGCGGCGCCGATCTTCGTTCCGCGCACCCCCTATTTCCCGCTCGGCACGCTGCGCGAGGTGCTCAACCACGCTGACGGCATCACGGTCGACGATGCCGAGATCGCGGCGGTGCTGACGGAAGTCGGTCTCGAACGGCTTGCGTCCTCGCTCGACCGTTCGGTGCGCTGGGAGCACGAGCTGGCCGACGACGAGCAACGCCTGCTTGCCGTCGCCAGGCTCGCGCTGAGGCGGCCGAAATGGGTGATCATCGACGAGGCGATGGACACGTTCGACGGCGCGACGCTGCGGCGTGTGCTGTCGACGCTGGAAAAGCGCCTGCCGGATGCTGCCATCCTCAACATTGGCCGTGGCCAGCACAACAACCAGTTCTTTCCGCGCTCGCTGACGATCGTGAAGGATACCGGCGGATTGGCGCTGAAGCCGGCACGGGTCAGGGCCGGTGCGATCGAGCCGCCGCCGCACGCCCCACGCAGGAAGAAGTGAGCGATAGAGCGGTCCAGCTTTATTTCGCCGTGATCGGCGCGGAAGATGATGCGCGTCAAACCGGACGCACGCGGCCATGTTCGACATGCTCAGCCTGCTTGCCTGTCTCGGCTGCGCTCAGGCGACGCCCCTGCCGATGCCAGCCGCGCCAGCCACTGTGGATGTCGAACTGGTGCTTGCGGTCGACATCTCGACGTCGATGGACGAGCGCGAATTCGCGCTGCAGCGCGCCGGTTATGTCGAGGCGATCAGGCATCCGGATTTCATCAAGGCGGTGCGCGCGGGCAGCAACGGCCGCATCGCGATCGCTTATTTCGAGTGGGCGGGCACCATTCGCGACGACGCGGTGCTTGCCTGGCAGATCATCGACGGCAGCGACAGCGCCAATGCCTTCGCCGACAGGATCGCGGCGCGGCCCTTCCGCAGCTTTCGCGGCACCTCGATCTCCGGCGCGCTCGCCTTCGGCACCGGGCTCTTCGGGCAGACCGCCTTCAAGGGAGAGCGGCGCGTCATCGACATTTCCGGCGACGGCCCCAACAACACCGGTCCGCCGGTGACCACGGAGCGCGACGCGGCGCTGGCCAAGGGCATCGTCGTCAACGGCCTGCCGATCCTGATCAGCCCATCGCCAACCTTCAGCCATCTCGACCGCTACTATGCCGAATGCGTCACCGGGGGGCCCGGTTCCTTCGTGCTGCCGATCTATGCGGCTTCCGAATTCTCGACCGCCATCCGGCGCAAGCTGATCCTCGAGGTGAGCGGCATCGCCGGCACGCCGGCTGTCCGGATCGACGCGGAAGCGCCCATCGACTGCCTGCAGGGCGAGCGCGACCGGCGGTTCTATTCCGATCCCTATTTCCCGGAACTCGATCGCTGACCTCGACGAGCGCGGCTCACGTTTCACGGAAACGCCGAACCGCTGCCTCCCGCTGTTTTCGCGCAATTCCGGGACGGAAAACCGTTCCACGCTTTTGGATCAGGCAGGGCGCGCGCCGTATTTTTCGCGGAATTCGTCATAGAGGTCGCGTCGCCGGCGGCGGCCGCTGACATAGCCGCGCAGCAACTGCGGCAGCGAGTAACCGAGCGCCTTGGACGAGCGGTTGGCCAGATAGCCGGCGAATGCCTGCGAAACCCTGCCCTTCATTGCATCGGCGATGATCTGGCGGGCGATCATATAGGGCGGAATTTCGGGATAGCGGTCGGCGATATAAGGGTGCTTGTCGATCAGGTTTGCATAGGCTTCGACATAGCCGTCGCGCCGACCGGAAATCGAATTCTCCGAATTGTACTTTTTCCAGTCGATCTCCTCGGACAGCAGCGCGCCGCTGCGGCGGGCAAAGCGCAGCAGCAATTCGCGATCCTGCATGCGCGCTATGTCGCTGTCGTAGCCGCCGATCGCCAACAGCGATTCGTGGCGGGCGGTTATGGCGGAACCGGCGATGAAGATGGTCTGCGAGACCAGGGCCCGTTCCAACGTGCTGCGGGTCAGGAAGGCCTCGCGGTTGACGCATTTGGTGGCCCGGTTGCCCTTCACGGACACGAAGGAGCTGATGAGGACTTCCAGCGACGGATTCTCATCGAAACGCGCCAGCGTCCGCTCCAGCCGGTCCGGCAGATAGACGTCATCCGAATCGAGAAATGTGACAATGGGCGCCCGCGCGCGCTCGATGCCGGCATTGCGGGCGGCGTTGGCGCCGCGCCATTTCGCGCCGACATAGATCAGCCGGGCATCGCGGATTTCGGCAAGTGCCGCTGCCGTGCCGTCGGTGGAGCCGTCATCGACGACAATGTGCTCGAAACGGGTCAGGCTCTGGGCCAGCACGCTTTCCACGGCGCGCACGAGCTGGCTGCGCCGGTTGTGGGTCGGCGTGATCACTGTGATGAGGGGCGCCGGCTCTGGAGCTTTCGGCATGCAACTAGGCCCCGGGTTCTGGGATATTCGGATGGATTTGAGGCCGCCTTCCATGCCCGCCCAGGATTGCGTTCGGCCAGACGCTACAAAAAAGAAGCCTCGGTGTCATCTCGACGACGGGCGCTCAGGCCGTGCAACCGGCAAATTCCGCGACACCGCGCCCCAACTGCAACACATTAGCTGTGGCCGACATAATCCGGCACGAGCTCGACCTTGTCGTCAACGATGCCCGCGGCAAAAGTGAACTGGCCCCAGAAAGCCAAGGTATAGAACGTCTGTGCGACGATCAGGGCGAACGGGATTTGCCAAAGCGGCATACCTGCCGGGCGCGCATGGCTAATGATGCGTCGTGTTGTGCGCCACGATGTGGTGAACCAGCGGCTGAACGACTTGGCGATGCGCTCACCGCGGCTGGGCGACCGGAGCGCGACGAATTTCCGATCGGCATCCCTGCCGGTCACCAATGCGCGCCAGAAAAAGAACCGCCAGCCGCGCGGGGAATAGTGGTAGACGCGGGCGTTGACGTTGCGCAGCTCGTGGCCTTCGCGGCGCAGCTCGTGCGTCAGCAAGGTGCAGGAGACCTTGAAGCCATTGTTTTCCGGGAAGGGATGGCTGGAAATCCAGTCGCGACGGAAGGCGGTGTTGTTGGCATTGAGCGCCCGTTTGGAGGCGAATCTCTTGTCGCCCTGGGCCATCGGGAAGAACCACATCAGGGCGAAGGTTCTCGAAAAGAAGTCATCGCACAGAAGATACGTATAGCCGTTGACGCAGACGATCCCGGGGTCCTGAAACGGGCCGAGCAGGGTTGCAAGCCAGTCCGGTTCCGGAACGGTGTCGGAGTCGAGGAATACGACCAACTCGCCGTCGGTTGCCTGGATACCGTTGTTCTTGAGGTCATAGTAACGACCGCCAGGACAAGCCACGAAGCCTATCTCCGCCACTTCTTCCAATTGCGGCGCTTCGGCATGGAAGTTGCGCCGAAGCGTGTCCGCGTCCTCGTCTTGCCCGCCATGCGAGATGATCAGTTTCGGCCTTGCAAAGCCGGTCGCGGAAACCGCGGCGATTTCGCGCGCCAGGGCGTTCAACCCAACGCCGATCTCCGCCCAGTCGATCGACTTGGCATTGTCCATTTCCACGACGATTGAATAGGTGGGGCATACATCAGCCATCGGGGCACTACCGGTTCATCGGAATGTATGTCGCTATAACCCTGGTGGCCTGCTGTCAAACGACCGAGACGCCACCCAGATTTGCGAGTTCAGCGCCTCGTTCAAGTGCGTTTTCTTATTTCTAGTTCTTCAGGAAACCACGGATGTGGTGCGTGCGGTGCCAGAAGTTCGAAGCATCGGCGTACTCGGACAGAAAACGCTCCCTCCACTCCTCATTGATTGTGTCGCGCTGGATTTCGAGACCTGACTCGAGGTTGGTTCCCCAGATGGGCTCGACATCCGCCAAGCGTGCAATTTGTTCGAGGCTTGCTCGCGGATCTTGCTGAATTTGCTCGTAAGTCAGCGAAAGGTAGGGCAGTCCGTTTTTTGCAAACCAGCCATCCCAAGCCAGATTTTCCATCAGAATTCTTTCAAGCGAATCGACGATCGCGCCACCGTCATAGCGCGGCGGTGTGTGATTGACTTCCGTGGAGCGGAATCTGCGAGTTTGACGGGCGCGTGTCCAAGAAATCGCCTGGCCCAGCCGATCACTGCGCGTCAAGCGGACGTACCGCGGATTCGGAAGGCTCGCGGGCAGGTTCAATTTCTTGGCAACTTGAGCAAATTGGCTTGCGAAAAGCTTGATCGCGTAGACTCCTGAGGAGGATCGCCCGTCCGTCAACGCACGCAGGAGCTGCGCGCGGGGGGCGCGAGGATAGTCTGGCAGCTCCAGCAAACGGCGACCGCCAAACCACTCAAGAGGACGCCCCAGTTCGGCGGAGGCCATCAACCCCGCGAGATGATTGCTGCCGCTGCGCGGTGAGGTGCAGACAAGAATTCCGGCCTTTATCCCCGACAGAATGTCGGGCGGGATTTCAACCGTCGCCGCACGCCGACGAAAGAGACGCATCGCAATCATCGCTTCAGCAAAAACACCGCCTGCTGGCCGAAGAAATTCCAGAACCACCACGGCATCGAGAGGCCGATCTTCTGTCCGTTGCCGTCGAGGGCGGTTGCCTTTTCCACCGTGGCGCCAAGCTCCTCGCACAGATTGACGAAGTCGCGGATGGTGCAGAAATGGATGTTGGGCGTGTCGTACCAGGAGTAGGGCAGATCCTTGGTCACCGGCATCCGCCCCTTGACGAACAGCGACAGGCGCACCCGCCAGTGGCCGAAATTGGGGAAAGAGACGATGGCGCGGTTGCCGATTCGGAGCAACTCGTCGAGCACCAGCTTGGGATTGCGGGTCGCCTGAAGGGTCTGCGACAGGACAACGAAATCGAAGCCCTTGTCGGGATAGAATTCGAGATCCTTGTCGGCGTCGCCCTGGATCACCGAGAGGCCGCGCGCCACGCATTCGTTGACGCCGCGCTGCGACAGTTCCAGCCCGCGGCCGTCGACCTGCTTGGTCTCCTGCAAAAGTTCCAGCAACAGTCCGTCGCCGGAACCGACATCGAGCACCCGCGACTGTGGCGGGATCAGATCGGCGACGACTTCGAGGTCGACGCGCTGGGCGCGGTTGACGCTCATGCGCTCGCCTCCCTTTTGGCGCATGATCCTGATCCGGAAAGTCTGCAACTTTCCGGGGTCATGCGCTGAGCCCCCTTGCCCGAGCGGCCGAGCCGATGAAGCCGTTGATGGCGGCGAACAGTTCCGGCTCGTCGAGCAGGAAGGCGTCATGGCCGCGATCGGTCTCGATCTCGACGAAGGAGACGGAGGCGCCGGCGGCGTTCAGCGCATGCACGATCGAACGGCTTTCCTCGGTCGGGAACAGCCAGTCGGACGTGAAGGACACCAGGCAGAAGCGTGTTTTCGTGCCGGCAAAGGCATCGGCCAGGCGCCCGCCATGGTCGGCGACGAGGTCGAAATAGTCCATCGCCCGGGTCAAATAGAGATAGGTGTTGGCGTCGAAGCGGTCGACGAAGGTCATGCCTTGATGGCGCAGATAGCTTTCGATCTGGAAGTCGGCGTCGAAACCGAAGGTCAGCGCCTCGCGATCCTGCAGGTTGCGGCCGAACTTGCGATGCAGTGCCGCCTCCGAAAGGTAGGTGATATGGGCGGCCATGCGCGCCACGGCCAGCCCTTTCTCCGGACGCTTGCCGTAGTCGAAATACTTGCCGCCGTGCCATTCCGGATCGGCCATGACGGCTTGCCGGCCGACTTCGTGGAAGGCAATGTTCTGCGAGGTATGACGCGCCCCGGTGGCGATCGGCAGCGCCGAGAAGACGCGCTCGGGATAGCTCGCCGCCCATTCCAGCACTTGCATGCCGCCCATCGAGCCGCCAAGCACGCAAAATAGCTTCTCGATGCCGAAATGATCGACCAGCATCAGCTGCGCCCGCACCATGTCGCGGATGGTGATCACCGGCAGGTCGAGGCCGTAGGGCTTGCCGGTCGCCGGGTTGGTCGAGGCCGGGCCGGTCGAGCCGAGGCAGCCGCCGAGGACGTTGGAGCAGATGACGAAGAAGCGGTTGGTGTCGATGATCTTGCCGGGACCGATCAGCACCTGCCACCAGCCCGGCTTGCCGGTCACCGGATTGGTGCTGGCGACATGCTGGTCGCCGGTCAGCGCGTGGCAGACCAGGATGGCGTTGGAGCGGGCGTCGTTCAGCGTGCCATAGGTCTGGTAGGCGATCTGGAACGGCGACAGCAGCGCGCCGGCATCGAGCTTGAGCGGCGTGTCGGCGCCCAAGCGCAACACCGGGCTCGACGGATTGTCGGCCTCGTTGCTGGTTTTTGCGGCGCGCAGAACGGCCATCACATCCTCATACATTACGCGCCGTGGTTTCCGGAAACCGATTCCGGTCTTCGGACCAGGCGAATGTCCGGCCGGCCACGGACAACAAAAAACCGGCAATGCCTTCGCAAAGCCGGTTACAGGATGCAAACGGCCCTTTAGCGAATTGTTTAACGTGGCTGCAAGCCGACCGGCCAAATCACCACGGAACTGTCGCTGCTCTTCTAGGGCCAGCGCGGCCTGGCGTCAACGGTGAGGCTTTTCGCGCTCCTTGCCGCCTCTCGACATTCGCGGCCACGGCTTGTATTTCCGCTGCGGCCTCCGGACGGAGGCATTCTCGACGGATTTTTTGGATATGAACCAGACACCTGACAAGGCACGTCCGACGCCCCGCGCGGGCATCATGGACATCGAAGCCTATGTGCCCGGCAAGAGCACGGCGCCTGCCGGAGTCGCCAAGGTCCATAAACTGTCGTCGAACGAGAACCCGCTCGGCCCCTCGCCGAAGGCGATCGAGGCCGCGCGAGAGGTTGCCGCAAGGCTCGATGTCTATCCCGACGGCACCGCCAGGCGGCTGCGCGAGGCGATCGCCGAGGTGCACGGCCTCAACGCGGCAAACATCATCTGCTCCAACGGCTCCGACGAGATTCTCGGCCTGTTGGCACAGACCTATCTTGCGCCCGGCAATGAAGCCATCATCACCGAGCACGCCTTCATGGTCTACAAGATCTACATCCAGTCGGCGGGCGCCACGCCGGTCACGGTCAAGGAGACCGATGAGCGCGCCGACATCGACGCGATGCTGGCCGCGGTGACGCCACGGACCCGGATCGTCTTCCTCGCCAATCCCAACAATCCGACCGGCACCTATGTGCCGTTCCAGGAGGTCCGCCGCCTGCATGCCGGCCTGCCGAAGGACGTGCTCCTGGTGCTGGATGGGGCCTACGCCGAATATGTGCGCCGCAACGACTACGAGGCCGGCATCGAGCTGGCGGGCAGCGCCGAGAACGTCGTCATGACCCGCACCTTCTCCAAGCTCGGCCTCGGCGGCGCGCGCATCGGCTGGATGTACGGCCCGATGCATATCGTCGACGCGATCAACCGCGTGCGCGGCCCCTTCAACGTCAATGCGACGGCGATCGAGGCCGGCATTGCCGCGATCCGCGACCGCGCCCATGTCGAGCGTAGCGTGACGCACAACGAGACCTGGCTCGCCTGGCTGAACGAGGAGCTGACAAAGCTCGGGCTCAGGGTGACGCCGAGCGTCGGCAATTTCGTGCTGATCCACTTCCCCGAAGACGGCAAGCATTCGGCGGCGGCGGCGGACGACTATCTCACCGCACGCGGCTACATATTGCGGCGCGTTTCCGGCTACGGCTTCCCCAACGCGCTGCGCATGAGCGTCGGCACCGAAGAAGCCAATCGCGGCGCGATCGCCGCCCTCACGATCTTCCTGAAAAGTTGAGCGCCATGACGTCTGTGATGTTCGAAAAGATCGCGCTGGTCGGCATCGGCCTGATCGGCTCGTCGCTGGCCCGCGTCATCCGCCGCGAGGGCCTGGCCCGCCATGTCGCTATCGCCACGCGCAGCCCCGCCACGCTGGCGCGGGCCGAGGAGCTCGGCCTCGGCGATTCCTACACAACCGACGCCAGGGAAGCGGTACGCGATGCCGATCTGGTTATCGTCTCGGTGCCGGTCGGCTCCTCCGGCGAAGTGGCGGAAGAAATCGCGCCGGCGCTGAAGAAGGGCGCCATCCTTACCGATGTCGGCTCGACCAAGGCTTCGGTCATCGCGCAGATGCAGCCTTATGTTCCTGATGGCGTTCACTTCATTCCCGGCCATCCGCTGGCCGGCACTGAGAAGTCCGGGCCGGACGCCGGCTTCGCCGATCTCTTCGACAACCGCTGGTGCATCTTCACGCCGGTGCCCGGCACCGATCCCGCGGCTTTGGAAAGGCTTTCGGAGTTCTGGCGGCGCTGCGGCTCCAACATCGACACGATGGATCCGCAGCATCACGACATGACGCTGGCCATCGTCTCGCACCTGCCGCACATCATCGCCTACAACATCGTCGGCACCGCGGACGATTTGGAATCGGTGACCAAGACCGAAGTCATCAAATACTCCGCCTCCGGTTTCCGCGACTTCACCCGTCTTGCCGCGTCCGACCCGACCATGTGGCGCGACGTCTGCCTGCACAACAAGGACGCTATCCTGGAAATGCTGGCGCGGTTTTCGGAGGATCTCGCTTCGCTGCAGCGGGCGATCCGCTGGGGCGACGGCGACAAACTGTTCGACCTGTTCACGCGCACGCGCGCCGTCCGCCGCTCGATCATCGAAGCCGGCCAGGACATCGATGTGCCGGATTTCGGCCGTCAGGTCGTCGAACACCCTAAAGGGAGTTGATATTCAGGTGAGGCCGGCCTGCAAATGGCGGCTTCCTGCGCTTCCGGTGCTCACGTACTTTGAGTACGCTCCGCTCCGGTTCTCGGAACCCACCATTTTCGACTCGGCCTGACCTGAATCTCAGCTCCCTTGGCCTCGCTGGAATGGCGGCCAGTGGGCGGCCATCATGGCCAGCGTCTCTGCCCGGTCCGGGGCGCCGAGCCGGCCGCCGAAGCGCTGGCATTTGAGCGCGGCGGCAGCACTTGCAAAGCGCAAGGCTTGCTCGGGCGGCATCGCTTCGGCGAGGCCGACGGCAAAGGCGCCGTGAAACACATCGCCGGCCGCCAACGTATCCACCGCCTTGATCCTCGGCGCCGCGACATGGCGCACCGAGCCGCTGGAACGGTCGTGCCACCAGCTTCCCGCCGCGCCGCCGGTGACCGCGACAAAGGCATCGGTGCGGCTGGCAAGATCGGCGCAGGCGCTTTCCGGATCCAGCGCCTGGCCGCAGACGATGCGCGCCGCCGGCTCCGAGGCGACGATGTGGGTGGCCAGCGGCAACAACTGCTCCAGCACCTCCAAGGGTGCGGTGTCGGCATCGAGGATCGCAGGCCGGCCATTGGCGCGCGCCGCGTTCAGGGCGAGCGCAGCGGCACCCGGCCAGCGCACGTCGGCCAGTACGGCGTCGAAGGCCGAGAGGTCGGCGGCGGGCAGCGCCTCGGGGTCGGCCTGCGCCTTTGGGTCATAGAAGGGGACGATGATACGCTCGCCATGGGCGTCGACGAGGATCGCGGCCAGCGCCGAGCGCGCGCCGGCCACGCGGCGAACCAGGCTACAATCGACGCCCTCGGCCTCGATCTCGGCAACCATCCGGCCGCCGACGGCATCATCGCCCGCACTTGCCCAGAGCGAGACTTCCGCGCCGAGGCGGCGAGCGGCACAGGCGGCGCTGGTCGCCATGCCCGAGGCGATCTGGACGCCATCGGAAGCAATGAACTTGCCCTGATGCATGGGCAGCGTGTCGAGGCGAAGGATCGTGTCGAGGGTGAACGCGCCAACACTCAGGAGCTTGACCGGCCTATCCATCTGCTGACGGGCATTTTTTGGGGTGAGCATGGCCTTATCCAAAAACCGGTTCCACTTTTTGGGACCATGCTCTAATCGACCGGCTTGATCTTGCCGAGCGGAATGAAGCCGAGCGAGGCCTTGCCCTTGACGATCTTGAGCGGCATCGACGGCTCGTTGCCGAGCAGCGCCAGGCCGGCAAAGCCCTGCTCGATCTCGCTCTTGCGTTCGGGAATGGCGCTGCCGAGGATCGCCGCCACCGCCTTGGGGTCCTTGAGCTTGATCGTCAGGTCGGCATCGATGAGGCCGTCGGCATCGACCGACAGCGGCCCGGACACCGTTATGCGTGCTTCGCCCGACGAGAGATCGAGCTTGGCGATGTCGACCGACTGGCCGCGCAGGCTCTTCGGCTGCGTCCTGATCAGTACGACACCGTTCTTCAGCGTCGCCTCGCCGCTGCCGTCGAGCGGCGGCAGCACGCGCCCGCCGATAGCGTCGGCGTCGATCTCGAGGTCGTTGAAACTGCCGACATAGCCGATGTCCTGGCCATTCGGCTGCAATTGCCCGGCGGCCTTTCCGGCATAGAACAGCTCGACAGGATCGGAGTTGTCGGCTGGATCGGTCTGGCCGGACAGGCCCTCGGCCTTCAGCGCGACACGCCGGGGCAGCGGCCAGGAAAGCTTCGCATCCGCCCGCAGCTTGTCCCAGTCGATCCACAACGGCGTCATTCCGGGCATGGAGGTCCTGAGCGGTCCGCGCAGGTCGGCGAAGGGCGACAGGGGCCGCGTGATCTCGGCCACCGCGTTGAAGTTGCCGGTCGAGGCGGCGACGTTCCTGGTGTCGTCCTCATAGGCGAGCGTGTCGCAGGAGATGGCGAAGCTAAGCGGATAGCCGCTGACGATCAGGTTGGCGCAGCCTGCCTGGATGCCCTTGACATTGAGCGCGGCCACCGCCCTGTCGGCCTCGGTCCTGACGCGATCGGCCAGATAGAACCAGCCGGCGCTGTAGATGGCGAACAGCACGGCAATGAAAGCGGCGAGCCAGAACAGCCGGCGGCGAAAGTTCGGCGGGCGCTGGTCAGTTGACGTCATGCTGCAGCTCTCATTGGCCCCTGATATTGCGGGCGGACGGTTGTTACGCAACAAGCAGGAAGACGGAAAACACTGATTCCGGCGTGCGGTCGGGACTCGCGCGATCAGGCTTGGCGATATGGGCGATTTTTGGGTTTTTGGCTATGGGTCGCTGATCTGGCGTCCTGGATTCGCGCATGTCGAGACGCGCCGCGCGCGCCTTTTCGGCTTTCGACGGTCGCTTTGTGTCTATTCCTTCGTGCATCGCGGAACGCGCCAGCGGCCGGGCCTTGTGCTCGGCCTCGACCGTGGCGGCTCCTGCATCGGGCTGGCGTTCCGCGTGCCCGGCGACTTGCGGGACGAGGTTCTCGCCTATCTGCGCGAGCGCGAGCTGGTGACCAGCGTTTATCTCGAACGCACACTGGATATACGGCTCGACGGGAACGGGACGGAAGCGCGCAAGACGGTCAAGGCGGTCGCCTACATCGTCGACCGCGCGCATGAGCAATATGCCGGCGCGCTCGACGCGGCGCATGCGGCCGGCATCGTTCGCGGCGGAACCGGCCAGTCCGGCAGGAACGAGGACTATCTGCTGAGCACGCTGGAGCACCTCAAGGCGCTCGGCATCCGCGATCACTGGCTGGAACAGGTGGCGCGGCGGGTCGCGCCTTTGTGAAGCGCTGGTCTGCCCGAAAAAGCTGGCCAGGCCTTTGACCTCGGCAAGGCAAGACCTAGCTTAGCTGCTGCCCCCAAGCCCGACCTCATCCCAAGCATAACGGAGATCAATCTTGCAGAAACGCCGTCTCGGTCTCACCGACCTCTACATCGCGCCGCTGGTCCTGGGCGGCAATGTCTTTGGCTGGACCGCTGACGAGAAGACCTCCTTCGACCTGCTCGACCGCTTTGCCGATGCCGGTCTCAACGCCGTCGACACAGCCGACGTCTATTCGCGCTGGGCTCCCGGCAACAAGGGCGGTGAATCCGAAACCATCATCGGCAACTGGATGAAGAGCCGCGGCAACCGCGACAGGATCGTCGTCATCACCAAGGTCGGCTCGGATATGGGCCAGGGCAGGCGGGACCTCTCGGCCGCCTATATCGAAAAGGCGGTCGACGCGTCGCTGAAGCGGCTGCAGACGGATGTGATCGACCTCTATCTGTCGCATTGGCCCGACCCGGCGACACCTTACGAGGAGACGCTCGGCGCCTATCAGGGCCTGCTCGCCAAGGGCAAGGTCCGCCATGTCGGCTGCTCCAACCTCGATGCCGGCCAATTGCGCGCGGCGCTCGATGTCGCGAGCCTGCGCAGCCTGCCGCGCTATGAGGTGCTGCAGCCCGCCTACAATCTCTACGACCGTTCATCGTTCGATGGTCCGCTGCGCGACCTCTGCCTGGCCGAGGACATCGGTGTCATCAGCTATTACGGTCTCGCCAAGGGATTTCTCAGTGGCAAATACCGCAGCGAGGCCGACCTCGGCAAAAGCGAGCGCGGCGGCGGGGTCAAGGAATATCTCAATCCACGCGGCATGCGCATCCTCTCCGCGCTTGACGCCGTGGCCGAGCGCCATTCGGCCAAACAGGCTGAGGTCGCGCTTGCCTGGGTGATGGCTCGCTCGGGCATCACCGCGCCGATCGCCAGTGCGACAAAGGTCGAGCAGGTCGACAGTCTCGTTCGTGCGGCATCGATCGAGCTCGCCACGGACGACATCGCCGCGCTGGACAAGGCCAGCGCCTAGCGCGGCTGGCCTGCGCACGATCGTCCAAGACCCCTCCGGCGCCTTGTTGTAAGTCCCGCCGAAATCGGCAGGAGGCGGGGTCTGCATGGCTGGAGAGGCTCTTTCGCAGGCGCAGCCATGGCAGCAATTGCTGGCGCTGATCATCGCGGCGACCGTCGTCATGGGCAGTCCGGGACCGGCGACTATCAGTGTCACCGCCGTCGGAGCCGCCTTCGGCCTGCGTCCTTCGCTTGGCTACACCTCAGGCATCGTGCTTGGAACGATCGCCGTGCTTCTGGTGGTGGCCGCCGGCATTGTCGGCATGCTTGCCTCGCTGCCCGGGCTGGCGCCGGTGCTGACGATCGCCTCGGCGGCCTACATCCTCTACCTCGCCGTCAGGATAGCGATGGCGCCGCCGCTAGCCGAACGAGGAAGCGAGGCAGCGCGTCCCACCTTGCTTGGCGGCTTCGTGCTCGCCGTCGCCAACCCGAAAGCCTATGTGGCGATCGCCGCCGTGTTTGCCGGCGGGTCGTCGGGGGCCGCCGATCTCGGCATTCCGACCAGGCTCATGGTGCTGGGCCTGATGATCGTCGCCATCCATGCGCTGTGGCTGCTTGCCGGGGCAGCCTTCGCCCGCTTCCTGCGGCGGCCGCTGGCCTCGCGGATCATCAACCTGGTTTTCGCGGCGACGCTGGTGCTGACGACGGCACTGGCGGCGTGGCCGTAGGGCGGCCGGCAGGAGCGGCGGCTCAGGCCTTCGCCTTTTCGGCTGCGGCAAGCTCGGCCAGCCGCCTCGCTGCCGTCGGCGGCATCGGCGGCGGGTTCGGCGCGCGCGAGGCCTCGACCAGGAGCTGGTCGCAGGCAGCCTCGGTCTCGCCGATCAGCCGCCGCATGAACTCGTCCTTGGCCAGTCCCGGCGGGATCGGCGGCAGGAAGCGGGCCTTGATGGTGCCGGGATAGCGCAGGAACTTGCGGCGCGGCCAGTAGAGGCCGGCGACATGCGCGACCGGTACCACCGGGACGCCAAGCTGCGAATAGATCTCAACGATGCCATATTTGTAGGCCGGCTCGTCGCCCGGAGCGCGGCGCGTGCCTTCGGGGTAGATGATGAGCTGGCGCGGATTGCGGTCCATCTCCGCTCTGGTGGCGGCGACGACCGCCTTCAGCGCCTTGGAGCGACTGCCACGGTCAACCGGGATCATCCGCATCTTCATGATGTACCAGCCGAAGAAGGGGATCCAGGTCAGCTCCCGTTTCAGGATGTAGAGCGCGTCATCGAGATAGGGAAAAAAGGCGATCGCATCCCAGAAGGACTGATGCTTCGGCGCCAGGATGAAGGACCCTTCGGGCAAGTTCTCGACGCCTGTGATTTCGCTCTTCGTGCCGGCGATCTTGTCGTA
Organism: Mesorhizobium sp. 131-2-1; assembly: GCF_016756535.1. Lineage (NCBI taxonomy): Bacteria > Pseudomonadati > Pseudomonadota > Alphaproteobacteria > Hyphomicrobiales > Phyllobacteriaceae > Mesorhizobium > Mesorhizobium sp. 131-2-1. The sequence goes on from NZ_AP023247.1 coordinate 1,515,516, forward strand.
GAGCCACATGCAGGTGTGCGACCAGAATTTCGGCACGAACCAGGCCCGGTGGCGCGGCGACAGGAAATAGTACGGGGTCCAGAAGATCATCTGGACGACCAGGCTGAGATAGAAGACGAAGTTGAACGCCAGCGAGCGGAAATAGAGCATGCGGGAAGGGCCCGGTGAGGAAGAGTGCGTTGGTTACACCAAGCGCGGGCAAAAAGGAAACGGCTCGAGGTCGAAGGCCAGGCCCGATTTCCTACCACATCGCTTGCGTCAGGCGCTCCTTCAGCCGCGGGGCGGCGAAATCGAGGAAGGCGCGCAGCTTGACCGGCAGCAGGCCCTGTCCGGCATGGACGAGGCTCACCGGCCATGGCGGCGGCTCGAACTCCCGTAGCACGGCCTGAAGCGCGCCAGAGTGCACCGCGGCGGCGACCTGGTAGGACAGAACCTTGGTCAATCCGACGCCGGCGGTCACGGCGTCGATGGCGGCTTCCGCGGTGTTGACGCGAAGCCTGGAATGGATCGGCACGGTGATCTCGCTCTTGCCGCCGGCGAAGACCCAGGTGGCAGGGGCCGAAAGGTTGTCGAACGTAACGCAGCTGTGCACAGCCAGGTCCTTGGGGATTTGCGGCGTGCCATGGGCCGCAAGGTAGGCCGGGCTTGCGCACACGACACGGCGGATCGCGCCGACACGGATGGCGACAAGGCTGGAATCGGGCAGATCGCCGATGCGCACGGCAAGGTCGATATGCTCGTCGACCAGCTGCGTTATCTGGTCCGACAGCGTCAGCCGGATATAGACCTCGGGATAGGCGGCGAGGAAATCGGTGACCACCGGCAGCACGTGCAGGCGGCCGAAGACGATCGGCGCGGTGACGACCAGTTCGCCTTTGGGCGCGCTGTATTCGCCGGCTGCGGCGCGCTCGGCATCGCCGACCTCGTCCAGGATGCGGCGGCAGGCGGCGAGATAGGCCTCCCCGGCAGCGGTCGGCGTCAGTCGCCGCGCCGAGCGGTAGAGCAGGCGCGTGTTGAGGTGCCGTTCCAATTCCGAGACCTTGCGGCTGAGCGTGGCGAGCGGCATGCCGAAACGGCGCGCCGCGGCGGAAAGGCTGCCGGCCTCCACCGCGGCGACGAAAAGCGTCATGGCTTCGAGGCGATCCATGGTCTTCCGGAAAATGGAAGGAACTATTCCAGATATGCCATCTGCATCCAAAATATGGAAGGCTTATCTTTGGGCGCATCACCAGCATTGGAGGACAGCGCCATATGAACGCCCATGCTTTCACCAGCGACGTGGCCTTCACGCCGAGCGTCAAGGCGATCCAGGCGCGCAAGGGCTCGCGCGAGGCCTATTCCCGTGTCGAAGAGCGCGGCGGCTGGCGGGATGTCATCACGCCCGACCTTGCGGCTTTCATCGCGGCGCAGACCAGCGTTTTTCTTGCAACAGCCAATGGCGAAGGCCAGCCCTACATCCAGCATCGCGGCGGACCTGCGGGATTCCTCAAGGTGCTCGACGAAAAGACGATCGGCTTTGCCGACTTCTCGGGAAACAGGCAGTTCATCACCCAGGGCAATCTGGCCGACAATGCGCAAGCTTTCCTGTTCCTGATCGACTATGCCCACCGCCAGCGCATCAAGATCTGGGGCAGGGCGCGTGTCATCGAGGGCGACGCCGAACTGACGGCGAGCCTGATGCCACAAGGCTACAAGGCGCGTCCCGAGCAGGTCATCCTGTTCACGGTCTCGACATGGGATGCCAATTGCCCGCAGCACATTCCGCAGCGCTTCGAGGCGGCAGACGTTGCGGCGGCGCTGGCTGAACGCGACAGGCGAATTGCTGCCCTCGAGCAGGAGATCGCCCGCCTGAGTGGGGCCGCCGCTACGGGATGATGCGGGCCGGCGGCTTCTCGCTCTTGACCACCGAGGCTTCGGCCAGGGCGATGCCGTCGGCGGTTTGGCGCAGCGGGACGATGCCGCGCGCCAGCGCCAGCACATATTTGCTGTATTCGGTCAAAAGCACGCGCAGCGCTTCCGGCTTGGTCAGCCAGCCGCCATTGCCGAGATTGGTGTTGACCACCGGATAGGGCTCCAGCTTGGCGCCGTGCAGCAGCCGCCCCATCTCCAGCAGGCTGCGCGGCATATGGTAATTGTTGGTGACGAGGATGACGCTGCCATAGGCGTGGCTCTCCACCCACTTGGCGCTCTCCTCGGCATTGCCGATCGTGTCGAGCGCGGCGCGGTCGATGTCTACGCAGCAGGAAAACAGCGCCTTGTCACCGCCGGTCGCGGCCTGCAATTGGCGGCGGCTGGCGGAAGGATGAACGCCGCTGATCAGCAAGCGCTCGCCCTTGCCGGAGGCGAGCAGGTCCATCGCCGCGTCGAGCCGCGACTGGCCGCCGGTGAGCACGATGATGGCATCGGCCCTGGCGGGGTTGGCGGGCGTCGTCATGTGGCTGACGGTGCTGGCGAACCAGCCGAAGCCACCGGCAAACAGGGCTGCCAGCGCCAGGACCGAGAAAGCACAGATCCGAAGGAATATGACAAGGCGGGCCAGATTGCCGCGCCCATGCGCCGGGGTACCAACAACTGGCATCCGTCCAGCCGTTCCGGTCGTGTCCCGCGCGTCCATCATCCTATGGTTAATCCTGAAATGCGGCCTTTGATAGATGAAAAGGCGCACATTGCGTTACGGCAGTTTCCCTTGCGTGATCAGACCCTTGCTGAACATGACCACGTCAGCGTTCGCTGACGCCCGGTTCCGGGTCATGCTCAGCCTCCATCCGGCTGGCGCATGTCGATGTCGCTCAAATAGGTGACAACCGTCACGTGCGAAGTCGCCGCCGTCAGCACACCGATCACCAGCACCATCAGGCCGACACCGAGATAGCCGGCCGAGCCGATGGCGAAATTGCCGAACAGCGCGGTCGCCTGGTCGGCCTGCGGCGTGGCCATGTTACGCGACGACCACCAGGAAAAGACGATGAAGACCAAGATCGCGGCAGCGCCCCCGGCGGCGGCGCCCTTCATGCCGGTGACCAGGAAATGCCAGCGGAATTCGCGCGCGATGAAGCGCGCCTCGGCGCCGACGAAATGCAGCACCTCGATGATATGGCCGTTGCCGGCCATGGCGCCGCGCGTCGCGAACACCACCGTCAGCACCGTCGCCGACAGCATCAGCACCAGCACGGCGATGCCGATGGTCACGGTGGTGCGGGCCATGGCGACGAGCCGGTCGACCCAGGTGCGGTGATCGTCGAGTGCGGCGCTCGGCAATTTGGGCGTGATTGCCGCGCGCATGGCTGCGAAGTCGGGCGGGCTGTTCTCGTCGATGGTGACGATGACGAGGCGCGGCACCGGCAATTCGTCGATGTTGAGGCCTGTGCCAAGCCACGGCTCCAGCAGGCGGGCGGTGGCGTCTCGGTCGATGATCTTGGTGCCCTTGACGCCAGGGAATTCGCCGGCGATCTGCGAGGCTTGGGCCAGGGCGGCCTCCATGTCGAGGCCGTCGACCGGCTTGATCTGGATCGTCGCCTCGCGCGAGATCTGGTTTTCCCACACCGAGGCGGTGTCGCGCACCAGCGTCACGGCGCCGAAGGTCAAGCAGGACAGGAAGGTCATGATGGCGATGACCAGCACCAGCGCCCGTCCGGCGATGTTCTGTGCCGGCACGATCGGCGCCATCCTGCGCTGGGCGCGCTGCATCACGCCGGTCATCTCGGCCGGCTGGTCGTGGAGATGTTCGGCGGAAAGCTCAGTCATAGATATCCAGCCTTCCGCCGGCGAGGATCATGCGTCGTGCGTCGACCTGCTCCATCAGGCCGAGGTCGTGGGTGGCGATCACAACCGCGGTGCCGAGACGGTTGAGCTCGATGAACAGCCGAAGCAGCCGGCGCGCCAGCGGCGGATCGACATTGCCGGTCGGTTCGTCGGCGAGCAGGATCTCGGGCTGCTCGATCAGCGCGCGGGCGATCGCCGCGCGCTGCTTCTCGCCGCCGGAGAGCACCGGCGGCAGCACATGCATGCGCTCGCCAAGACCGACCCATTTCAGCAATTCGGTCACGTCCGTGCGGTAGCTCGCCTCCTCGCGCCCTCGCACGCGCAAGGGCAGGGCGACATTCTCATATGTGGTCATATGGTCGAGCAGGCGGAAATCCTGGAACACGACGCCGATGCGGCGCCGCAGATGCGGCAGTTCGCTGCGCGAGATGCGCGAGCGGTCCTTGCCGAAGATGGTGATCAGGCCGCGCGTCGGCTTCAGCGACATGAACAGGAGGCGTAGCAGCGTCGTCTTGCCGGCACCCGAAGGCCCGCTCAGGAACTGGAACGAGCGCTCCGGTATGTGCAGGGAAATGTCGCGGAGGATTTCCGGACCCATGCCATAGCGGAGGCCGACATTTTCGAAGCGGATCACGTTCGACGACCTGGAACTTGCGGCGGCGAAACGCCAGCCCTTTCTCTCAAAAGACCATCGGCCCGCATGGTTAACGCTTGGTTAATTTTCGATGCTTTTCGATGCATCACCGGGGTCCCGGTGGGGAAGCGTTAACCATTTGCGTTTACCCAAAAGAAACGAACAGCGAACAGGTGCTTTCAGTACTGGAGCCATATGGCTGAGGATCGAACCGCGCGCCCGGTTTCCGGCGAAATCATGGCCGGGCTGGGGACAAGTGCCGCGCTGGAGCCGCGCGAGCCGGTGATCGACATTGTCGATGCCGATTACGAGGTGCTGCCGCGTCTTTCCGCCGCGCCGGAAGCGCCGCCGGCGTCGCCTTCCCGTACGACCGCCACGCCCTCCATCGAAGGCATGGACATGCTGCGCAAGCCGGAAGCCGCGGTCGAGCGGCAGCCCGCTTCGCGCGGCGGACCGCTTTTCTGGGTTGCTGGCGTCGGCGCGGCGCTCGCCGCCTTCTGGGTCTCCGGCGGCCATGCATTGGTGCGTCAATCGCCGTTCTGGAATGCCGCGCAGCCGGCAGCGGCGTTCAGCATCTCGGACATCACGTCGCGCATCGACGCGTCGGGGCCGAAGCCGGTGCTGTTCGTCGACGGCGAAGCGGCCAATGACGGGGCCCGGGCCGAGCAAATGCCGCCGCTGGAGATCCGCGTCACCGGTAACGACAGCCAGGTCACCCGCTATACGCTGGGGACATCCGGCCGCTCGCTGGCGCCCGGCGAAAGATTTGGCTTTTCCAGCCGCCTCGATGTGCCTAGAAACGGCGTAAGGGCCGTGTCGGTCACCTTCGCCGGTTGAGGCGTATTGATATTCAGGTGATGCCGGCCTGCAAATGCCGGTTTCCTGCGCTTCCGGTGCTCACGTACCTTAAGTACGCTCCGCTCCGGTTCTCGGAACCCGCCATTTTCGGTGCGGCCTGACCTGAATCTCAAAACGCCTGGGCGATTTTCTTTGGAAGGTAGTTGATGCCAGTTGTACGCGGTAAGGATATCGAGGTCCTGTTTTCGGCATCGGCGATCGCCCGCCGCAACCTGGAACTCGCCAAGGAGATCGCCGGGCGCGACTACAACGATCTTTTGGTGATCTCGGTGCTGAAGGGGTCCTTCATCTTCGCCGCCGACCTGATCCGGGCCATGCACGATGTCGGCCTGTCGCCCGAGGTCGAGTTCATCTTCATCTCCAGCTACGGCGCCGGCACCACGAGCGGCGAAGTGAGGGTGCTACGCGATATCGACAATGAGGTGGCCGGCCGCGATGTGCTGCTGATCGACGACATACTGGAGTCCGGCAAGACGCTCTCCTTCACCCGCGACCTCATGCTGTCGCGCGGCGCCAGAAGCTGCGCCATCGCCGTGCTGCTCGACAAGCGCATGCGCCGCCAGACCAAACTCAATGCCGATTATGTCGGCTTCGACTGCCCGGACTATTTCGTCGTCGGCTATGGCATGGACGTCGCCCATGCCTTCCGCGAATTGCCGTTTGTCGGTGTCGTCAAGGGCGACGCCTGAGGCGCTGTGGGCACTCCGGAACGAATTCTGAAAAGGCCCATCGACGCTTCGAATTTTCAGAAAAAGTCAACTTTTCCCCGCCATGTATTTCGCCATGGCAAAGCTTCTGATCGTCGAGGACGATGAGTCCGTCCGCACCCTCGCCGCCCGCGCGCTCGAACGCGACGGACACAGCGTGGCCATCGCTTGCGATGGCGCCCAGGGCCTTGCCCTGATCGAGGCGGCCCGGGGTGGCTATGACCTCGTGGTCTCCGATATCCGCATGCCGGAGATGGACGGCATCGAGATGGCCACGGCGGCGGCGGCGCTGTTCCCGTCGATGAAGATCATGCTGATGACCGGCTATGCCGACCAGCGCGAGCGCGCCGAGGAATTGAACGGCATCATCCTCGACGTCATGCAGAAGCCGTTCACGCTGGCCGAAATCCGTGCCCGCGTCGGACGCGCTCTGAACTGCTTCGCCTGAGGCTGCGAGCCGCAGGTCCGCCCTCCACGGTCATCGGGACTCACGAGCGTTGCCGGCGGTCACGCCATGTCGCCGGTCGGTACAAGCAGCGGCGGAGCAGACCTGCGCCGCTCCGTGCGGAAGGCAAGCAGGCCGGCGCCGATGATGAGCGCGGCCCCGAACACCGTCGTCGAGCGCGGCACCTCGGCGAAGAACAGGAAGCCCCACAGCGGCGACCAGATGATTCCGGTATATTCGAAGGTCGCGACGCGGTTGGCCGGCGCCAGCCGGTAGGCCTGCGACAGCAGGATCATGCCGGCCGAGGCGACGAAGCCGCAGGCCACCATCTTGAGAAGATCGGGCAATGCCGGCCAGGTCCAGGGCCGCACCAGGAATTCGAGGCTGGGGTGGACAGCGTGCTCTATCCCGGCAAGCCGGAACAGTGCGGCGACCAGCACCGCGCCGGTCAGATAGGCGCCGTTCTGGTAGAACGCCATGACGGTCGAGGATTCGGTATCGCTTATCTTGCGGGCCATCAGCTGCGAGAAGCCGTAGAGGAAGGCTGAGCCGAGCGACAGCAGCGCCGCCCAGTCGAACAGCCCGGCGCCCGGCCGCACCATCACGATGACGCCGAGCAAGCCGACCAGGACGGTCGCCAGCGTCTGCCAGGAGACCCGTTCGCCAAGATAGGGCCCGGCAACCGCCATGATGAAAAGCGGCGCCATGAAATAGAGCGCCACCGCGTCGGCCAGCGGCAGGGCGGCGATGGCCAGATAATAGGCGGTGTAGGAGCTGAACTGGATGAAGGCGCGCAGCGTCAGCATTGCGAAGCGCTTCGACAGCAGCGCTGGCAAACCGACATCGACGTGCACCAGGACGATCAGGATGGGCAGGGCGACGATGGCGCGGATCGCCATCACCTCGGTGACCGGATAGAGGCTCGACACCGCCTTGACGAGCGGGTCCTGTAGCGAAAACACCAGCACGCCCAGACAGAGGCTCAGGATGCCAAGCACCATCCTGTTCTGCATATTCCTGGCCCCCTGTGTTGGCGCGATCCCAACCCGACGCTTGCGGCAAAAAGAACCCGCCACCGTTTCGGGCAGCGGGTATGAGTGAGGACTCTTATTGGTCCACGGCCGGTTTCAAGGGCCGCTTATCCAATGGGTAACGTGACTATCCTCCGGCGTTTGACATGTTGCAAACGAATTGGAATGATGCCAGCAATCAAAATTGCTTATGGTGTGACGCGATGAAACCGACGCTCGACAGCGATCTCCTGCGCACCTTCGTCGCGGTGGCCGAAACCGGCAATTTCACCAAGGCGGCGGAGCAGGCGGGCCGTACCCAGTCGGCGGTGTCGATGCAGATGAAGAAGCTCGAGGGCATGGTCGGCGACAGCCTGTTCGAGCGCGGTTCGCGTGGCGTGGCGCTGACGCGGCGCGGCGGCGAACTGATCGGCAACGCCAGGCGCATCGTTTCGCTGCTCGACGAGACCGCGGCGTCGCTGGCGGCGGCGCCGCTTGGCGGCCCGGTGCGCATCGGCATTCCCGAAGAATATGGCCATGCCATCCTGTCGCGCGCCCTTGGCGCGTTTTCGAAGCGTCACCCGAAGGTCGAGGTGACGGTACGCTACGCGCATTCGGGCGCACAGACAGCGGCGGTCGCGGCCGGCGAACTCGATCTTGCCGTCGTCTTCGAATGGCAGGACCTCGCGGGCGGCGAGGTGCTGATGCACGATCCGACGGTGTGGGTGACGTCCGAGACGCACCACAGGCACGAGGAACGGCCGGTGCCGATCGCGCTCTACAGCCGTGACGGCTGGTGCCGCGACTTCGCCATCAAGTCGCTGGAGCAGCGCGGCCTTGCCTATCGCGTCGCCTACACGAGCGACACCAATGGCGGCCTCAAGCTCGCCGTCACCTCCGGCCTGGCGATCGCGCCGATCTCGCGCAGCAACATCCCGATCGGCTGCCGCGAGCTGACCGCAGCCGACGGTTTCGGCGACATCGATTCCTCGAATGTCGTGCTGCATCGCAACCCGGCAGCGGCCGGCGAAGCGATCGATAGCATGGAGAATGCCATCCGCGAGGCGTTCACGCTGACGCCCGGCGCGCCACTGGACTCCTGACCCGGCGCTCCCGGCAGCCGGTCCGGCCGGCAAGCGGCGGAAGGCAGGCCGCCGCTCAGCCCTTCTTTTCGCAGAAGGTTAGGCCTTTTCGTAGAAGGTCAGGCTATTGCCGAAGGGATCGATGACGGTGACCTCTTTAGTCTCCCACGGCGTCGTCTCCAGACCAGGCCTGGCGAACCGATACTTCCTGTCGATCAACTCGTGGTGCAGTGCCGCTATGTCGGCCACTTCGACGCGGATGTGCGAACCCGGCGACCCGTCGCCGTGATGCTCGCTCAGATGCAGCTCGCAGCCGTCGCGGACGATACCGGTGTAGAGCGGCGCATTGTCGTCGAAGCGGTGCTCGAACCGCACCGCGAAACCGAGAAAGCCAAGATAGAACTCGTGCGCCTTGGCGACGTCGAATATGCGCAGGATCGGGGTGACGGCACCGAGCTTCGGCATGGCGTTGCGACCGTTGATGAGGGGAGGACTATTTCAGTTCTAGCAGCCGCTCGAGATAGCTGCGCTCGATGTCGGGGCTGAGCGCGTTGCCGAGCCGCTTGCGGATCGCCTCCAGGATCTGGCGCGCGCGCTGGACATCGATCTCGTCCGGCACCTTCACGGAATTGCCGTCGTCAGGCCCGCGGGTGGCGCGTGGCCGGCCAAGCGGGTCGCGGTCGGCGTCCTGCTGGCGGCCGCCCTGCTCGCTGCCGCCCTGGTCGCCCTGCATGGCCTGCAGCTGCTTCATCATGTCCTTGGCGCCGCGGCGCAGCGCCTCCAGCGCGCGGCCCTGGTGGCCGACGGCCTGGTCGCCGTCGCCTTCGCCGAGCGCCTGCTCGGCATTACCCATCGACTTGCCGGCCTCGCCAAATCCCTCGTTGGGCTGCATGCCGAGGCCTTCCAGGCCCTTCTTCAACTGCTCGAGATCGCTTTGCAGCTTGCCCTGGCCTTCCTGCAGCTGCTTCAGCGCGTCGGCGAATTCCTGCGGCGTCATCGGCCTCGGGCGGGCGAGCGGATCGCGGTCCTGTCCCTGTCCCGGCCCGTCCTCGTCCTGGCCGCCGCCGTTCTCGCCCAGCTGCTCGTCGCGGTTCTCGCCGCGCTGGCGCAGGCCGCGCTGCATCTGGTCCATGCGGAAGGTGTCGTTCATCATCTCCTGCTGGCGCCGCATGATCTCGCCCAGCTTGTCCATCTGCTGGCGCATCTCGCTGTCCTGCTCGCCGCCCTGCTGCTGACGGCCGGCCTGCAGGTTGTTCATCATGTCCTGCAATTGCGACAGCAGCTGCTGGGCGCGGTCGCGATCGCCGGATTTGGCTAGGTTCTCGATCTCGTCCATCATCCGCTCGATGTCGCTCTGGCGCAGCTCCTGGCCATTCTGCTGCATCTGCGGTGCGTTCGGGTTCTGCTTGGCGCGCTCGGCGAATTCCTGCAGGAACTCGTTCATCGCCTCGCGCAGTTCCTTCATCGCCTTGTCGATCTCTTCGTCGCTGGCGCCCCTGTTGATGGCGTCCTGCAACGCCTGCTGCGCCTGGCGCAGCCGACGCTCGGCCGCCGACAGATTGCCCTCCTCGATGCCGAGCGCGATTTCCCAGAGATAGGACACGACATTGCGCAGCTGGTCGTCATTGTCGGCCATTTTCAGCCGGCTGCGGGCGCTCATGATGGCGAGGTAGTGCGACATGTCGTCGAACGTGTCCTCGGGGCGCAGCGTGATGGCATCCATCAGCTCGAGCACGCGCGGCTTGGAATTGGCGTCGAGCCCAAGCATGCGGCGCTGCTCGATGACCGCGCGCGCCAGGGGGTTGGCGAAGGGCCGTTCGGGCATCACCAGCGTCTTGGTCTCGCTGGTCGCGGTGTGGCCGGCGTCGTCGGTGGCGCTGAGCGTCAGCTTGATGCTGCCGCCGGACCAGACGTGCTCGGTCAGGTCCTTGCTGGTCTTGGCGGCGTTGCCCTTGCCGCCGCGGCGCGGCAGCGCCAGCGGCATGTCGGGCGGACCGTAGAGCGGATGCGCGCTCGGCGCCTGCGGGTCGGCCAGCGCGAACTCCGCCTTGGCCGAGGCCGCGCCGTAATCGTCGTCGATCTGGTAGTTGAGCTCGAAGGCGCCGTTGACGGCGCGCTTGGGCTCGCCGGCAAAGCGGATCGTCGGCGGCTTGTCCGGGATGACGGCGAAGGCCCAGTGGCCGAGGTCGTCCTCGCCCGATTTCAGCGTCAGCACGCCGTCGCCGGTCAGCTTGCCGCTGAACTGGCGCACTTTGGGTGCTGCTGTCGACACCGGCTTGGCGGCCTGCGGTCCGGCCGGGTCGATGGCGCGGGCATTGCCGTCCCTGTCGGCAAAGCTCAGCGTCTCCTCGCCCGAGCCACCGGTGACGCGCAGCGAGACATCGCTGCCTTGCGGCACGGTGAAGGTGGCGGCCGCCTGGTTGGCGTCGGCGGTAAGGAAGAGCGGCGGCTTGCCGGTATAGGCAGGTGGCGTCACCCAGGCGTCGATGCGCGGCGGAACCGCGTCGCGCGCGGCGCGGGCGACAAAGCCGTCGCTTATCCTGCCGCCCGAGGGGCCAAAGGAGAAGGCGAAAGCGGTGACCAGGAGCAGCGCCGCGACGGCGCGCAGGCCCCAGCGGTCGCGCTCCGGAACGCGCGCGCGGGGCCGGTCGGCGCCAAGGCTGCCCAGCCGTTCGGCCATGCGCTTTTGATGTTCGCGCCACAGCGCCTGCGAGAAGATGCTTTCGTGGCCGCTCGGGCGATCGGTCTGCACCTGCACCGGGCTATGCAGCAGTTCGTTGGCTGCTTCGATGCGCCGGTCGATCTCGGCGGCCGTCGGCAAGCGGAAGACGCGCAGCGGGTAGAGCGCGGCGAGGGCGGCGATGGCGAAGACAAACAGCACGCCGATGCGCGCGACGTCGGGCAGAAGCGGGAACAGGCCGAGCCAAGAGATGCTGAGGAACAGGCTGGCAAGGATGAGCAGCGGCAAAAGCAGCGGCCAGCCACGCTCGACCACCATGGAGGCCCGCGTCGCCAGCCGGCTCAAGGCAAGACGCCCGGCCAGGCCGCGATCGCCGCTGGAAGTGGGTCGTTGCGTCATCGGCCCTTCCTGTCCGGGCGGGATGGCCCGAACCTCAGGACTCGAAGTGTACCAGCAAACACGGCAAAGGCGAGGCGGGTTCCAAAAACGTGAACCGTTCTTTCCGCTTTTATGGTCAGAATTTTGCGGGATCGGTGTTGGAGCCGCAGACCAGAACCGCCACACGCTCGCCCGGCGACGGCTGGTAGCGGCCGGAGAGCACCGCCGCGAAGGCCGCGGCACCGCCCGGCTCGGACATGATTCGCACCCGGTCCCAGAGCGCCCTCTGCGCGGCGACGATGTCGTCGTCGCTAACCAGCAGCGAGCGCTCGACATAGGCCTCGGCGATCGGGAACATCATTTCGCCCACACGCTTGGGCGCCAGCGAATCGGCGGCGATGCCCTCTGCAGGCGCATCGACGGGCCGGCCGGCCTCGAAGGCGCGATAGAGCGTCGGCGCGCCCTCCGGCTCGACTGCGATGATCCGGATGCGGCCGGCGAACCAGGCGGCGATGCCGCCGATCAGACCGCCGCCGCCGACGGCAACGAGCAGCGTGTCGATTTCGGGCAGATCGGCCTCGATCTCCAGGCCGAGCGTGCCTTGCCCGACCAGCGTTTCCTCCTGATTGAAGGCATGGATCTGCAGCGCGCCGGTGCTTGCGGCAAAGTCCTCGCTGGCGGTCAGCGCCTCGGCATAGCGCGCGCCGCCGACGACCAGTTCGGCGCCGTAGCCGCGAATGCGCGCCAGCTTGGCCGGCGGGCTCACTTCGGGAACGAAGATGGTGGCCTTGTGGCCGAGCCGCATGGCGGCATAGGCGACCGCTGCGCCGTGGTTGCCGCCGGACGCGGCGACGACGCCGGCCGCGGGCACGGGACGCTCCAGCAGATTGGTGAAGGCACCGCGCGCCTTGAACGAGCCCGAATGCTGCAGGCATTCAAGCTTGAGGTCGACGGCGAGCGGCGCCTTGCCGAAATCGGCCATGTCGACGCGCAGCACCGGCGTGTGGCGCACGTATGGCCGGATGCGCGGCTCCATCGCGGCGATGCGTTCGCGGGTGATGGTGCTGGGGTTGGTCATGATTCGCTTCCTAACCATGCCGGCGTTGTCCACACGACAGCCTGAATGAGTTCGTGGCGCCGCCTGCCTATTTCAACCAGTCCGGGATCGAATCCAAGCCGATCAGCTCGTCATAGGTCTGGCGTGGGCGCACGACATGGAAACGGTCGCCGTCGACCAGCACTTCCGGCACGAGCAGGCGGGTGTTGTAGGTGCCGGCCTGCACCGCGCCATAGGCGCCGGCGGTGGCGACGGTGATGAGATCGCCGGCCTTCAGCCGCGGCAGATCGCGGTCGAGGCCCAGGAAGTCGCCCGTCTCGCAGACCGGCCCGACGACATCGACCTTCATGCGCGGCGTCGCCGCCGGCGGCTGCACGACCGGGCGGATGTCGTGGAAGGCGTCGTAAAGCGTCGGCCGGATCAGGTCGTTCATGGCGGCGTCGACGACCAGGAAGTTCCTGGCGTCGCCTTCCTTCACGAAGATGACCTCGGAGACCAGGATGCCGGCATTTCCGACGATCAGCCGGCCCGGCTCGAACATCACCTTGAGGCCGAGCTTGGTGACGTGCTTCCTGACGATCTCGGCATAGGCATCGGGCAGCGGCGGCGGGCTGTTGTCGACGCGATAGGGGATGCCCAGGCCACCACCGAGATCGACATGCTCGATGGAATGGCCGTCGGCGCGCAACGTGCCGACCAGTTCGACGAGCAGCGCGAAAGCGTCGTCGAAAGGCTGCAGTTCGGTGATCTGGCTGCCGATATGGGTGTCGATGCCGGTGACCCTGATGCCCGGCAGTTGCGCGGCGCGGGCATAGACCTGGCGCGCCCGCTGCCAGGCGATGCCGAACTTGTTCTCGGCCTTGCCGGTGGAGATCTTCTTGTGCGTCCTGGCGTCGACGTCCGGATTGATGCGCAGCGAGACCGGCGCGACCTTGCCGAGCGCGGTCGCGCGCGCCGAGAGCAGTTCCAGCTCCGGCTCGGATTCGACGTTGAAGCAGAGGATGCCGGCGGAAAGGGCGAAGTCCATTTCCCGCGCGGTCTTGCCGACACCCGAGAAGAGGATCTTGCCGGCTGGAATGCCGGCGGCCAGCGCCCGGCGCAATTCGCCTTCCGACACCACGTCGGCGCCGGCACCAAGCCTTGCCAGCGTCTTCAGCACCGCCTGGTTGGAGTTGGCCTTCATGGCGTAGCAGACCAACGCGTCGAGCCCGGGGAAGGCGTCCCTGAAGACGCGAAAATGCCTGGTCAGCGTCGCCGTCGAATAGCAGTAGAACGGCGTGCCGACCTGCGCCGCGATGTCAGGAATGGCGACGTCTTCGGCATGCAGCACGCCGTCGCGGTAGTCGAAATGGTTCACGAGACTGGTTCCGGATGTTGAAGCGCGATGAGATCGGTGATCTCATCGGCTCTAGAGCAGTGGGTCGAGGATGAACTTCTTGTCCTCGATCGGTTTTTCCGGCTCCGGCGGCACGGGCTGATTGGCCTTCTCGGCATCCTTGCGCGCCTGCACGGCCGCCTCGTAGGGCGTGTCGAGGCCCGTCCTGCGGCCGCAGGCCGTGACGGCAGCCATCGCCGCGAGCAGCGCGAGCGTCACCAAAATCCTGCTTGCGGTCATCGATCCCATCCGTGCGAGAAAATTCGTTGCCTGCTTCTAGCGAAAATTTCGCGCCTTTGCACCCCGGCAAATCGGGCCGTCGCTCGGCTCACGCCTTGGCGAGCCGCTTTTTCCAGTAGCGGATTTGCTTGCGCACCTCCGAGGGCGCCGTGCCGCCGAAGCTCACGCGGCTCTTCACTGAATTCTGCACGGCAAGCACGGAGAAGATGCCCTCCGTGATGCCGGGATGGATCGACTGCAGATCCTCGAGCGAAAGCTTCTCCAGCCCGACCTTCTTGTCCTCGGCCAGCGCCACGGCGCGGCCGGTGACGTGATGCGCCTCGCGAAAGGGCAGGCCCAGCGTGCGCACCAGCCAGTCGGCGAGATCGGTCGCCGTCGCATGGCCGGAGCCGGCGGCCTTCTTCATCGCGGCTGCATTGACGGTCATGTCGCGCACCATGCCGGTCATCGCGGCCAGCATCAGGTCGAGCGTCTCGGCGGCGTCGAAGACCGATTCCTTGTCTTCCTGCATGTCCTTGCCATAGGTCAGCGGCATGCCCTTCATCACCGTCAAAAGGCCGACGAGATGGCCGTTGACGCGCCCGGTCTTGCCACGCACCAGCTCGGCGGCGTCGGGGTTCTTCTTCTGCGGCATGATCGAGGAGCCGGTGGAGAATGAGTCCGAGAGCCGGACGAAGCCGAATTGCGGCGTCGACCAGATGATGATCTCCTCGGCGAGCCGCGACAGATGCGTGGCGCAGATCGCCGCCATGGCGAGAAACTCAAGTGCGAAGTCGCGATCGGAAACACTGTCGAGCGAATTGCGCATCGGCTCGCGGAAGCCGAGCGCCTTCGCCGTCTGGTGACGGTCGATGGCGAAGCTGGTGCCGGCGAGGGCCGCCGCGCCGAGCGGGCTCTCGTCCATGCGCTCGATGGCGTCGCGGACGCGCGACAGGTCGCGCGAAAACATTTCGACATAGGCCATGCAATGGTGGCCGAAGGTGACCGGCTGCGCCGCCTGCATATGGGTGAAGCCCGGCATCACCGTCGCCGCATGCTCCTCGGCGCGCTCGAGGAAGGCGGCGATCAGCCCCTTCAGCGCCTCGGCGACGCGGAAGCACTCGTCCTTGACCCAGAGCCTGAGATCCACCGCCACCTGGTCGTTGCGCGAGCGGGCGGTGTGCAGGCGGCCGGCGGCAGGGCCGATGAGGTCGGCAAGACGCGCCTCGACATTCATGTGGATGTCTTCCAGCCTAGTCGAGAATTCGAATGTGCCGGCCTCGATCTCTTTCAGGATCGTGTTCAGGCCGTGAGCGATTTTTTGTTGATCGGCCGCCGAAATAATGCCCGTTTCAGCCAACATCTCGCTATGGGCGATCGAACCTCTTATGTCCTGCGCATAGAGTTTGCGGTCGAACGAGATCGACGCGTTGATCGCTTCCATGATCGCGGCCGGACCCGAGGCAAAACGTCCGCCCCACATCTGGTTGCTGGCCTTCTTGTCGCTCATCGCTATAACCCGTGCTCCGGAGCAGTTTTGAAGAAAATGGCAGACGGCAATCAATTATTCCCGGCCCCGCGCCTGATCCTTGCCGCCCTGGTGGCGGGCGTGCTGGCGGGCGCGGTGGCGGTATATGTCAGCGAGAGCGGTTCTGGCAACAACGCGCCGGCCGAAGTTGCCGCAGCCACCAGCGGCAAGGACGATGCCGCCTGCGCGGCCAAGGCCGAGCGGGCCAAGAAGGTCGCCGCCAAGGCCACCGGCCAGGTCGCGGCGCTGTTGCCGGCCGATCCGCCGCAGTCGCTGAAAAGCCTCGCCTTCAACGGTCCCGACGGCAAGCCGATGACGCTCGCCGACCAGGCGGGCAAGACGGTGCTGCTCAATCTGTGGGCGACGTGGTGCGCGCCGTGCCGCGCCGAGATGCCGGCGCTCGACGCGCTGCAGAAGGAAATGGGCAGCGATCGCTTCCAGGTGGTGGCGGTCAATGTCGATACCGGCGACGACGCCAAGCCGAAGAAGTTCCTCAGCGAAATCGGTGTCGCGACGCTCGGCTATTACCGGGACCCGACGCTGGGCCTGTTCAACGAGGTCAAGACGCGCGGCCTGGCGCTTGGCCTGCCGGTCACCATGCTGATCGACGCCGAAGGCTGTCTGATCGCCCATATGAACGGGCCGGCCGAATGGTCGGGAGCGGATGCCAGGCGGCTGGTCGAAGCCGCGCTTGCTCCTTCAAGCTGAGCGCAGGGCCGCCGCCGGTTCCAGCATCAGGATGCTGCCGCCACGCTGCTTGACGGCGGCGCCGTCTGGGGCAGCCGTCGCCCTGACGCCGGTCAACTCGCCGAACGCCTCGATCGGACCAGGCCTGCCGAGGTAGAAACCCTGGCCGATCTCGCAGTCCTCGGCGTCGAGGAACCTGAGCTCGCCAAGCGTCTCGACGCCTTCGGCGAGCACCGGCAGGCCAAGGCCGCGCCCGAGACCCAGCACGGCGCGCACGATGGCCGCGACCTGGCCGTTCCTGTCGACCGACTTGATGAAGGAGCCATCGATCTTGATCTTGTCGAAGGGGAAGGCGCGCAGGTTGGAGAGCGAGGAATAGCCGGTGCCGAAGTCGTCCATGGCGACGCGGACGCCGAGCGCCTTGACCTGCCGCAAGGTCGCCAGCGCGCGCGGCATGTCCTTGACCAGCGCCGTCTCGGTGATCTCCAGCTCGAGCCTGCCCGGCGCCAGGCCGGAGCGCAGCAGAACCTCGTGCACCCTGCGGCTGAAGTTCGGATTGTGCAGCTGCACGGCCGAGACATTGACCGCGACCATCAGCGGGTTCTTCCAGCGGACGGCTTCCTCGCAGGCGGCCGCCAGCACCCATTCGCCGATCTGGATGATGGCGCCGCTGTCCTCGGCCGCCGGAATGAAGACGGCGGGGGAGATGTCGCCGTGCTCGGGATGGTGCCAGCGGAGCAGTGCCTCGAAGCCGATCATCCTGCCGGTGCTGATCTCCTTCTGCGGCTGGTAGACGAGGCGGAATTCGTCGCGCGCCACCGCCTGGCGCAGATCGTGCTCCATCACCCGCCTGTCGCGCGCCTCGGCGCCCATCGAGGCTTCGAAATAGCGATAGGTGTCCTTGCCCTCCGCCTTGGCGCGGTAGAGCGCGGTGTCGGCGTGGCTGATGAGGGAGGCCTGCTCGTCGGCGTCCAGCGGGTAGAGCGCGATGCCGATGCTGGCCGACACCAGGCCGCCGCCCGGCGACAGCCGGTTTTCCTCGCGCATGGCGGCCAACACCGCCTCGGCGATGCGGCCTGCCGCCTGCGGGTCGGGGAGGTTGGGCGCGATGATGGCGAATTCATCGCCGCCGAGGCGGGCCAGCATCTGCCCGCGGCGAAGTTTGCTCGAGGCGCATTGCGCCACCTTCTGCAACATGGCGTCGCCGGCGGCATGGCCGAACAGGTCGTTCACTTCCTTGAACCGGTCGAGATCGAGCAGCATGAGCGCGAGCTGGCCGCCCTTGCCGCTCCGGCCCGCGGCGGCGATCTCCGCCTCCAGCCGGCTGTTGAAGCTGCGGCGGTTGGCAAGCCCGGTCAGCGGGTCGTAATGGGCGAGGCGGATGATCTCCTGCTCCGCCTTCTTGCGTTCGCGGATGTCGCGCACGGCGACCACGCTGTGCGGCTTGCCGCAATAGTCGATGGTCCTGGCGATCAGCTCGACGGGGATCGCGGTGCCGTCATGGCTTCTGAGCTCGGTTTCCCGCGCCTGCCCGTCGGCTTCGGCCATGGCGGTGGCGGAACGCTCGCCGAAGAGGTCGCCAAGCACCATGGTGTTCAGTGTCGTTGATGCGATGCCGGACAAGGCCGCAATGCTGTCATTGGCGCTGACGATGCGGGTGCCGTCGCAGACGATCAAGCCCTCCACTGCTGCGTTGGCCAGGCCATGCATGCGCTCGGCCTCGGCCTGGTGGCGGCGGAAGCGCAGGTCGATCCATAGGGCAGCGGCCGAAAGCACGAGGATGACCAGGCTGGCGGCCGCCGCCGCGAAGGCCTGCGACATCGGCTCGATCGTGTATTGCGAGATCTCGATCGAGCTATCCGGATAGATCGACACGGCGCCCATGGCGATGAAGTGCAAGGTGCAGATCGCCAGCGTCAAAAGCACGGCGGCGCTGATCGTTCTCAGTGTCGAGGGGCGGTGCAGCGCGACAAAGAGCGACAACGCGGCAAGCGTGATGCCGGCGACCAGCGAGATCCCGACAAGCAGGTGATCCCAGACGACCCGGCCCTGCACCTCGAACGCCGCCATGCCGGTATAGTGCATCGTGCCGATGCCGACGCCGAGCACGGCGCCGCCGACAAGGTAGTGCTCGATGCCGCCGCGCAAGGTGGCGATCCACATGCCGGCGGCGGTAAGCAGGACGGCCGCGGCAAGCGATAGCACCGACAACTCGGTGTTGTAGGCGTTCGGTATTCCCGGCGAGAAGGCGATCATGGCGATGAAGTGCGTCGCCCAGATGCCGAAACCGGTCGAGGTGGCGGCAATCATCAGCCAGGCATAGTGGTTTCTATTGGTCGAGCGGTCGACGTGGCGAAGCAGATTGACCGCCGAGAAGGAAGAAATGCCACAGATGAGTGCCGCCAATGCGACCAGTCTCAAATCGTGTTCGTGCACGATACAATTATAGACCGTCAACATCTCGCTTCACCTGATCTTCCCGCAACAATCAAGCAATGAAATTGATTAGGGCTGGACGGTTGAAGAATCGGTTATTGCTCCTGCAACTACGGCGTGCGCGTTCGGTTGCAGAGGTGCCCGAGACGATCTGCACCAGTCATGCGGTGGCGGCAATATCGCCTGCCGCACCTGACCGACGCCAATGCCGAAGGTACTCACGAGGCCCTGAAGGTGGACCGGTTCGCGGTGCCGATCGGCTCTTCCACAGGCCCCGGGGCAACAGCAGAACTGTCACATACCTTCTCTATGAGAGCGGGCAAGGACTTGCGCAAAGCCTGATGCCACCTGCCACTCAAAAGGGAATGAAATCCATGTCGATCATCAAGCAGGGCCTTGCCGCCCTCGCAGCCGGCGCTCTCGGCCTGACGCTGGCGCAGCCTGCCGCCGCCGCGCCCGTCAAATTCGATTTCTGGTTCGGCCTTTCAGGAGACCTCGCGCGTGTCGTCGACACGCTGTGCAAGAATTTCAATGCCTCGCAAACCGACTATGAGGCCGTCTGCACCAGCCAGGGCAATTACGACGCGACGCTGCAGAACACCATCGCCGCCTTCCGCGCCGGCAAGCAGCCGACCGTCGTGCAGGTCTACGATGTCGGCACCGCCACGATGATGCTGTCGGGCGCCTACTATCCGGCCGACAAGCTGATGGAAGAGAACGGCTACAAGATCGACTACAGCGACTATTTCCCCGGCATCGCGCGCTACTACGCGACCTCGAAGGGCGAGATGCTGTCCTTCCCGTTCAATTCCTCGACCGCGCTGATGTACTGGAACAAGGACGCCTTCGCCAAGATCGGCAAGACCGAGGCGCCGAAGACCTGGGAAGATGTCGGCGCCGACCTCAAGGCGCTGAAGGATGCCGGCTACGATTGCCCGATGGCGATCAACATCTCCGGCAACGAAAGCTGGCAGCTGATGGAGCAGTTTTCGGCCATCCACAACCAGCCGATCGCCACCGAGAACAACGGCTATGACGGTCTCGGCGCCCGCCTCGAGATGAACAAGACCAAGTTCGTCCAGTACGTCGGCGATCTCAAGAAGTGGTACGACGCCGGCCTGATCAAGATCAAGTCGAAGGACCTCGGCCAGGACATGGTGCAGGCCTTCGCTTCCGGCACCTGCCAGCTCATCATGACTTCGGTGGGCGACCACGGCACGGTCGGCAAGACGCAGAAGGAAGGCATGAACTGGGACGTCGCCGAACTGCCCGTCTATGCCGGCACCGAGCGCAAGAATTCGCTGGTCGGCGGCGCGTCGCTCTGGGTGCTGTCCGGCAAGTCGCCTGAGGAATACAAGGGCGCCGCGGCCTTCCTCAACTTCATCCACGACCCCAAGACCGCTCTGTTCTGGTCGAGCAACACCGGCTACATCCCGGTAGCGAAGTCCGGCTTCGAGTACATGAAGGCCAACGGCTTCTACGACAAGGCGCCCTACAAGGGCCGCGAGGTCGCCATCGCCAGCCTGACCGCTTCGGAACCGACGGAAATCACCCGCGGCATCCGTCTCGGCAATTTCACCCAGATCCGCGCCGAGTTCGGCACCCAGATGCAGGCGATCTTCGCCAACAAGGTCAGCGTCCAGGACGGCATCGACACGCTGGTCAAGAATGGCGACGCCATCCTCGACCGCTTCCAGCAGACCTATCCGAACAAGACGCTGCCCTGAGCATCGGCCTTTCGTGGCCGCCCGCCGACAACAGGCGGGCGGCCGTTTCATACCAGGGCATGGCTGCCCCGCGGCTTCGGCGGATCGATGGAAAAACGCGTAACCTTCTCACGATGGACGATCGGCATCCTGTTCGCGGTGCCGCAGCTGCTCCTGATCTTCACGTTCTTCTACTGGCCAGCAGGCCAGGCGGTGTACTGGTCGCTGACGCTGCAGCAGCCCTGGGGCGGCGGCAACATCTGGGTCGGGCTCGACAATTTCCGCTCGATCCTGGCCAATGCCGACTACTGGAACTCGATCATCGCCAGCCTGACCTTCGCAGCCATCAGCACCGGCCTTGCCATGGTCATCGCGCTGGTGCTCGCCACCCTGACCGACCGTCAGCTCGCCGGCTCACGGCTCTACCGCGTGGTGCTGATCTGGCCTTACGGCATCGCGGCACCGGCGCTGGCGATGGCCTTCCGCTTCATCCTGGCGCCGGAGGCGGGCTTCATGGCCGTCGTCAACCAGGTCTGGCCGGGCTTCTGGGACCCAGGCCTCGATGGTGCCGATGCCATGGCCTCCATCATCGCCGCCTTCTCGTGGAAATATGTCGGCTATAATTTCATCTTCTTCCTGGCCGCGCTGCAGGCCATCCCGCGCTCGCTGGTCGAGGCGGCGGCGATGGACGGATCCGGTGTCATCCGGCGTTTTTGGGACATCCAGTTCCCGCTGATCACGCCAACGATCTTCTTCCTGCTGGTCATCAACATCACCGAGAGCTTCCAAGATTCCTTCGGCATCGTCGACATCATGACGGCGGGCGGTCCGGCGAACGCGACCAACCTCATGGTCTACAAGATCTATTCCGACGGCTTCAAAGGCCTCGATTATTCCGGCGCTGCCGCTCAGAGCATCATCCTGATGCTGCTGATCATCGTGCTCACCATCTTCCAGTTCCGCTTCATCGAGCGGCGCGTGCACTACAGGTGAAGCGGGCATGGTCGAGCGCACACCGATCCTCAATTTCCTCACCCATCTCATCCTGTTCATCGGCTTTGTCTTTTGCGTCGCGCCGTTCGCTGTCGTGGCGATCGCTGCCTCGCACAATCTGAAGGACGTCAACGACGTGCCGATGTCGCTGCTGCCAGGCAGCGACTTCTGGGTCAACATCAACACGGCATGGACGACGGCCGATCTCGGACCGAAGCTGTTCAACAGCTTCATCATGGCCGCCGGCGTGGCGGCCGGCAAAGTCATCATCTCGGCGCTCACCGCCTTCTCGATCGTCTATTTCCGCTATCCCGGCCGCATGCTGATCTTCTGGCTGATCTTCGTCACGCTGATGCTGCCGCTGGAAGTGCGCATCGTGCCGACCTATGCGGTCGTCGCCAACGTCATGTCGCCCTACCAGGCGATCCTCGACGTGACCGGCTTGAGCTGGCTGATCGAGAAGGTCTCGGGCGCCCAGGTGTCGCTCAGCCTCGGCCTGCTCAATTCCTACACCGGCCTGATCATGCCTCTGATCGCCACCGCCACGGGCACGTTCCTCTACCGGCAGTTCTTCCTGACTGTGCCGGACGAGCTGACCGAGGCCGCGCGCATGGACGGCGCCGGCGCGCTGCGCTTCTTCATCGACATCCTGCTGCCCCTGTCGCGCAACAACATGGCGGCGCTCGGCACCATCATGTTCCTGTGGGCGTGGAACCAGTATCTGTGGCCGCTGCTCATCACCACGGATGCCAGCCACGCCACGGCGGTGACCGAGCTCAAGCAGCTGATCCCCAATGTCGGCGGCATTCCCGAGTGGAACATCGCCATGGCCGGCACGCTGATCGTCATGCTGCCGCCGCTCGTCGTCGTCGTTGCCATGCAGCGCTGGTTCGTGCGCGGCCTGATCGCCACCGAAAAATAGGGAGACAAAAATGGCCTCCATCACCATTCGCGACGTCAGGAAGAGCTATGCCAAGATGCAGGTCGTGCATGGCGTCGACCTCGACATCGCGTCGGGCGAATTCGTCGTCATCCTCGGCCCGTCCGGCTGTGGCAAGTCCACCCTGCTGCGGATGATCGCCGGGCTGGAGGAAATCTCCGAAGGCACGATCGCCATCGATGGCACGATCGTTAACAAGCTCGAGCCGCGCGAGCGCGGCTGCGCCATGGTGTTCCAGAACTACGCGCTCTATCCGCATATGAGCGTCGCCCAGAACATCGGCTATTCGCTGAAGGTGGCGGGTGTTCCGGCCACCGAGCGCACCCAGCGCATCAAGGCGGTCGCCCGCACCCTGGAGCTCGAGCATCTGCTCGACCGCAAGCCGATGGCGCTGTCGGGCGGCGAGCGCCAGCGCGTCGCCATGGGCCGCGCCATGATCCGCGAACCGAAGGTCTTTCTCTTCGACGAACCGCTCTCCAACCTCGACGCCAAGCTGCGCGTGCAGATGCGCTCGGAAATCCGCAAGCTGCACCGGCGTCTCAACGCTACCTCCGTCTTCGTCACCCATGACCAGGTCGAGGCGATGACGCTGGCTGACCGGCTGGTGGTGATGAATGGCGGCTGCGTCGAACAGGTCGGCACGCCGGCCGAGGTCTACGGCCGGCCGGCGAGCCGCTTCGTCGCGACCTTTGTCGGCGCGCCGGCGATGAACATGCTCGACGGCGAGGTAACACTTGACGGCCTGTCGCTGCTCGGCGACAGCCGCAAGCTCAACGTCTCACGCGCCGGCCTCGCGGTCGGATCCAAGGTCGCGGTCGGCATCCGGCCCGAGGCCGTGCGCATGGTGGCGCCGGGTACGCCGGGCGCGCTCGAGGCGACGGTCGACCTCGTCGAGGAACTCGGGGCCGGGCGGGTCGTCTATGTCGACCTCGACGGCGCGGCGTTTTCCGTGGTGACGTCGGAAACCGTGCATCCGACGCCGGGCAGCGCCGTCGGCCTGCAGTTCGCCGAGGCCGACCTGCATTTCTTCTCGTCCGAGACTGGAAGCCGCCTCGACGTGTTCAAGGCATCCGTGCTGGTGCCCGCGCTCTGATCGCCAGCAAGCGCCTTTCCGTACGGTCGAGGCGAGCGGCGCGGCGAACTCCCTGCCTGATCGAAAGAAGGTCGCAAAATGAAAATCATCCAGGTCACCGACGCCCATCTCGGCCGCCGCGGCGAAATCCGCTTTGGCGCGGATCTGCATGAGCGGCTCGACCGCTGCATCGACCATATCAATGCCCGCCACGGCGATGCCGCGCTTTGCATCTTCACCGGCGACCTCACCGAGGCCGGTGAGGCGCAGAGCTACGCCGACCTCAGATCGGCCCTGGCGCGGCTGTCGGTGCCCTACCGGCTGCTGCCGGGAAATCACGACCGGCGCGCCAACCTGATCACCGCCTTTCCCGAGCATCCGGTCGACGAGAATGGCTTCGTTCAATCGGCCTTCGACACGCCGGAGGCGTCGCTGCTGTTCCTCGACAGTCTGGCCGAGGGCCGTGTCACCGGCGAATTGTGCGACAGGCGGCTGGTCTGGCTGGACGCTAGGCTCGGCGCGGCGGCGGGCCGGCAGGCCTACATCTTCCTGCATCATCCGCCGGTCGAGCTCGGCCTGGCGCTGCTCGATCCGCTCGGGCTCGAGCAACCCGCACGCTTTGTGGAACTGCTCAGGCGCCATGGCAATGTCGGCCATATCTTCTTTGGCCATGTCCATCGCGACATCGCCGGCACCGTCGGCGGCATTCCGTTTTCCGCGCAGCGCGGCCTGCATGCCCGCTTCGTGCTCGATCTGGTCGGCGAAGAGGTGGTCGAGCAGGCGCCGCCGACCTATGCGATCGCCCTCATTGATGCCGCCGCGCGGCGGGTTGTCGTGCACAATTGTGACTTCCTCGAGCGCTGGCCGGCCTATTCGCCGGCGACCGGCCAGCGCGTCGAATAGTGCGCCTCAAGAGCGGCCTGCGGCTGCAGGCCGATTGAAGTCAGGCAAACACATGCGCCTTGCCGGAGACGGTCAGGCGCACGATCTCGCCGAGCGCCGGCGCGTCGATGCCGGGCTTGCGCAGGATGAGCGGCGTGTTGCCGATCGCCGCGGCGTCCGGCGGATCGGGGCTGTTGAGGAGCCGCACCGCAACCGTGCACATCGCGCCAGCGAATTCGGAGTCAGTGACCTCGGCGAACAGCATCTCCGGCGTTCCCGACATGCCTTCGCGCGAGGTGCGTTTCAAAATCACCTGTTCCGGCCTCAGCATGATGCGGGCGACATCGCGGCGCTCGGCGGTGTCGACGGCGATGCGGCCGAGCGGCGAGATGGCGAAACCGTCGGCGATCTTCGCCGGCAGGATTATGGCGTCGCCGAGGAATTCGGCGACCATCCTGTCCTTCGGATGGAAGTAGAGCTCGCGCGGCGTGCCGACCTGCGAGAACAGACCGTCGCGCATCACCGCGACCTGGCTGGCGAAGGACAGCGCCTCGGCCTGGTCGTGGGTGACCAGGATGGTGGTGATCCCGGCAGCTTCCAGCAACTCGGCCACCGCCTTGCGCATCGAGGCGCGCAAGCCGGTGTCGAGCGCCGAGAACGGCTCGTCGAGCAGCATCAGGCGCGGCTTCATGGCCATGGCGCGGGCAAGCGCCACGCGCTGCTGCTGGCCGCCGGAGAGCTCGTGCGGGCGGCGCTTCAGGATCGCCTTGTCGAGCCCGACGATGTAGGCGAGCTCGACGATGTGCTCCAGGCGCTTCTCGGCGTTCCGCGCCAGGCCGAAGCCGATATTGTCGGCGATGGTGAGGTGCGGAAACAGCGCCCCGTCCTGGGCGACCACGCCGATGCCGCGCCGGTGCGCCGGCACCGCGGCGCCGCCATTGGCCAGCACCTCGCCGTCGAGCACGATGCGGCCCTGGTCCGGTGCCTCGAACCCTGCGATCAGCCTGAGCAAGGTGGTCTTGCCGCATCCGGATGGCCCGACGATCGCCGTGCGGCTGCCGCTCTCGACGCTGAGGTCGACGCCGGCCAGCGCCGCCACCGGGCCGTAGTGCTTGGCCACGCCAGACAGTTCCAGGAAGCTCATCGTCCGGCCATCCTCTTCGACTGGACATAGAGCAGCCAGGTCAGCGGCAGCGACATCGCCACCATGATGAAGGCATAGGGGGCGGCCGAGGCATAGTCGATCTCGCCGCTGTAGGACCAGAAGGCCATGGCCAGCGTGCGGGTGCCGTTTGGCGCCAGCATCTGGGTGGCGGTCAGTTCGTTCATGATGCCGAGCGCCACCAGCGCCATGCCGGCTGCGGCACCCGGCGCCGACAGCCGGATGGTCGTCGACCACAGTGCCTTGAGCGGCGCCCTGCCGAGGCTCGAGGCGGCGCGTTCGAGCTCGACCGGCGCCTGCGCGATCGAAGCCCTGAGGCTGACCAAAGCGCGCGGCAGGAACATCAGCGCGTAGGCGAAGAGGATGGTGAACAGCGTCTGGTAGAGCGGCATGGCGATGCGCACGGTGATGGTGACCAGCGCCAGCGCGATAACGACGCCGGGCAGCGAGCCGACGATATAGTTGCAGCCCTCGAGCAGGCGCTGCAGCGGCCCAGGCGCGCGGATCGAGATCCAGGCCATCGGCATGGCGGCGATGGTGGCGAGCAGGGCGCCGGCCAGCGCCAGGACCAGCGTCTGGCCGAGCGCCAGACCGATCTCGTCGAGGCGCCAGACCTCGGCGCCGCCGGCCAGCAGCCAGCGGCCAATGGTGACGAAGGGAACGCCGAGCGAAAGCAGCGCGGTGATGGCCGGCAGCGCCAGGCAAGGCAGCGTGGCGCGGCTGAGGCTGGCGCGCTGCTGCTGGCGGGCCGCACCGGAGCCGACGCGGGCATAACGCTCCTCGCCGCGCACCAGCACCTCCAGGGCGAGCAGCACGAAGCAGCACGTCACCAGCACGGCAGCGAGCATGTTGGCGGCCGGCCCGTTGAAGGTCGACTGGAACTGGTCGACGATCGCCGTGGTGAAGGTGTCGAAGCGGATGAAGACATAGAGGCCGTATTCGGCCAGCAGATGCAGGCCGACCAGCAGCGAGCCGCCGCAGATGGCCAGCCTCAGCTGCGGCAGCACGACTCGCGCGAAGACCCGCCACGGACCGAGGCCGAGCGCCGCGGCGGCGTCCTCCAGCGCCGGATCGAGCCGGCGCAGCGCCGCCGAGATGGGCAGATAGAGGAACGGAAAATAGGCGATGACCGAGACGAGCACGCCGGCCCACAGGCCGTGCAGTCCCGGCACCAGGCTGATCCAGGCATAGCTGTGGACGAAGGCCGGAATGGCGAGCGGCGCCACCGACAGCCAGGCCCACAGGCGGGCGCCGGGCAGGTCGCTGCGCTCGGTCAGCCAGGCCAGCGCCACCGCAAGGGCAATGGCGATCGGAACCGCCAGCACCACCAGCAGCACAGTGTTGATCAGGAGTTCGCCGACACGCGGGCGGAAGATCAGCGCCGAGACGGTCTCCCAGCCGGTCTGAATCGCGATCCAGACGATAAAGGCCAGCGGCAGCAGCGCAAGCAGCGAGACCAAAGCGGCGGCAAGCAGGATCCAGGACGTCGATCGCCGGCGCCGCGGGCGCCCCGCCGCCGGCAGGCCCGAATGGGTGAGGTCGACCGCCGCTTGCATCAGACCGGACGCCGCGCCGCCTCGGCCCGCGGACGAAAGTGGCCGAAGGCGCGCTGATCGCAGCCAGGAACGCAGCTTGTCGTCATCGACGATGCCATCTCTAAAACAGAGCGCTCCCGCGGAAAGCGAATTCCCGCAGGAGCGCAGTCGGTTGCCCTTTTAGGACGAACGCGAACTAAAGCAAGCCGGCGGCCGTCATCAGATCGGTCACCTTCTTGGAGTTCAGTGTCGTCGGATCGACTTTCGGCGCCTGCAGGTCGGCCAGCGGCACCAGCTTCGGGTTGGATTCGGCGCCCTTGCCGACGGCGTATTCGAAGGAGGTGCCGTTCTTCAGCACGGCCTGGCCGCCCTTGCCGGTCACCCACTTCAGGAACGCCTGGGCTTCCTTCGGGTGCTTGCTCGAGGCCAGCACGCCGCCGCCGGAGATCGAGACGAACGCGCCGGGGTCCTGGTTCTTGAAATAATGGAGCGCGACGTTCTTGCTGTTTTCGCCGGTCTTGGCCTGATCGCCGATATAGTAATAGTGGTAGATCACGCCACCTTCGATCTCGCCGGCATTGACCGCCTTCATCACCGTGCTGTTGCCCTTGTAGGCGGTGAAGTTCTCCTTCATCGCCTTCAGCCAGTCGGCCGTGGCGGCCTCGCCCTTCAGCTGCAGCAGCGCGCTGACGATGGCCTGGAAATCGGCCCCCGAGGGCGAGGCGGCCCAGCGGCCTTTCCAGCTCGGATCGGCGAGGTCGAGCAGCGACTTGGGCAATTGGTCTGCCTTGAGCTTGGTCTTGTCATAGGCAAAGACGGTGCTGCGCGCGGCGACGCCGACCCATTTGCCGCTGGCGGGCTGATAGTCCTGCGGCACCTGCGCCAGCGTGTCGGCGTCGACCGGCGCGAACAGGCCTGCCGCCTCGACGAGCGCCATGGCCGGCGAATTCTCCGTCAGGAACACGTCGGCCGGCGAGGCTGCGCCCTCGGCGACGATCTGGTTGGAGAAATCGCTGTCGCCGCCATTGCGCAGCGTCACCTTGATGCCGGTTTCCTTGGTGAAGCCCTCAGCCCATTCCTTGGCGAGGCTCTCATGCTGGGCGTTGTAGACGACGATGCCGGCGTCCTCGGCCATGGCCGGGGCGGCAAACAGGCCGAGCGCCAGCACCGTGGCGCCGGCAAGGGTGGAAAGGGCTAGTCTCATGGGCGTCGTCCTTGATCTGATGGTCTTGGTTGGCACGGCTGCACCTACCAATACCTGATTAGGATAGTCAACATTGAAGGCTGCTTCATTCGGTCGCCGGGCGCAAACTTTCGTGATTCTCCGGCACTTTGGCTTGGACATTATTTCGCCGGCCACGTAACAAATCTGCGCCGAGACGCGAACTTCGGGGGAGAAAACTCTTGTGACCGGCAAGGATGAGGCCGAGCTTTCCCGGTTGCTCAGGGCCGCGATCGCGGGAGACGAAAGGGCTTACGCCGACTTTCTGACGCGGACGGCCGCTCTCGTTCGCGGCTTTGCCCGGCGCAAGATCGTACAGGGCGGGGTCGACCCCGAGGATGTCGTGCAGGAAACCTTGCTGGCCATTCACGTCAAACGGCACACCTGGCGCCAGGACGCGCCGGTATTGCCATGGATCTATGCCATAGCGCGCTTCAAGCTGATCGACGCCTTCCGGCGACGCGGGCGTCGCGTCGAGGTCGAGATCGACGAGATCGCCGAGACCTTCGCCGAGCCGGAAACCGAGACGGTGAGCGAACGCGACATCAACCGGGTGCTGGAGAGCCTGCCGCCGGCGCAGCGCTCGGTGGTCTCGGCGGTGTCGGTCGAGGGCCGCTCGATCGGCGAAACGGCGGCGAAATTCGGCATCACGGAGACGGCGGTCAGGGTGTCGCTGCATCGCGGCCTTGCCGCCATTGCCAAACGGTTCGGACGACAGTGACATGAGGACCGAGGATCTCATCAAGGCGCTCGACGCCGATGCCCGCAGCCAGGCGATGCCGCTCGGCTCCGCCTGGTGGCTGGCCGTCGCCGCGGCGGCGGCAATCGCGGCGGCGGTGTTCTGGCTGACCATCGGCCCGCGCCCCGACCTCATGGTTGCCATGCACACCATGCGCTTCCTGTCCAAATTCGTCTTCACCATCGCGCTTGCCGTCAGCGCCTTCGTGCTGATCCGGGCCCTGTCGAGCCCCGGCGCGCCGACGGCCAGGGCTATGGCCTGGATGGCTGTCGCGCCCGCGCTGGTGGTCGTGGCGGTGATCCTCGAGCTTTTCGCGGTGCCCGCAGGCGAATGGGGCAAGCGGCTCATCGGCTCCAACATGATGATCTGCATGACCTTCATACCGCTGATCGGCCTCGGGCCGCTCGCCGTCTTTCTTTGGATGCTGCGCCATGGCGCCCCGACGCGGCCGGTGCTTTCGGGCGCGGTCGCCGGCCTGCTCGCCGGCGGGGTGTCGGCGACCTTCTATGCCGCGCATTGCTTCGATGACTCTCCGCTTTTCGTCGCCACCTGGTACACGATCGCGGTCATCATCCTGACGGGGCTCGGCGCGCTCGGCGGACGGTTGTTCGTGCGCTGGTAGCGCCACGGACACCGATCCTTAATCATGCCGGCAATTGTTTGCCGGTTAGCATTGCCGCCTCCGTCCCCAATGCAACCTTTCCTTAAAATCGATCCGCCAGGGTTGCATCAACGTGCAATTGCGCATTGGGGCGGAACGCATTGTGACTCGGTGGAATTGGAAAGGCCCACGGGTCGGCAGATACTCGGCGCTGATCCTGATGGCGGTCGGCCTTGTCGCCGCCGCGGCCTCGATCCTGTCGTCGCGCCTCGATCTCGGCGCCGAGACCCTGAAGCTCAGCCTGCAGGTGTCGGACGCCATGATCGCGGCATCGCTGTTCCTTGCCGCCTTCTTCATTCGCCAGATCGTCGACGACCGCCGCCAGATCGCCGAGAGCGAGCAGCGCTTCCGCCGCGCCATGGAGGATTCGGCGATCGGCGTCGCCATCGTCGGGCTCGATGGCCGCATCGTGCAGACCAACCCGGCCTTCGCCGCCATGCTCGATTACAGCCGCGAGGAGATCGAGGCGAAGACCTTTTTCCAGATCACGCATCCCGACGACCTGCAGATCGGCCGGGACACCATGGTGAACCTGAAGGAAGGCAAGATCGATTCCTTCCATTTCGAGAAACGATATCTCAAGAAGGATGGGACGCCGGTCTGGGCGCAGCTTGCCGGGTCGGTGATCCGCGACGAAGATAGCGGCCGGCCGCTCTACCTGGTCTCGCAGATCGAGGACATCGACGCCCGCAAGAAGTCCGAGGCACGCATCGCGGAAGCCGAAACGCGCTGGAACTTCGCTCTGGCTAGCGCCGGCCAGGGCGTCTGGGATTTCGATCTGCGCAAGGGCGGCACCACCTATTCCGCGACCTGGGTGAAGATGCTGGGCTATGTCGATGGCGAGCTGAACGGCGACCCCGATCGCTGGCTGATGATGATCCATCCGGACGACCGCGCGATCGTCGCCGAGGCCGATCGCGCCCATCTTGCCGGCGAGACGCCGTTCTTCGAGGCCGAATACCGCATGCGCCACAAGGATGGCCACTGGGTCTGGATCCTCGACCGCGGCAAGGCCCTCGAACGCGACGGCGATGGGCGGCTGATCCGGGCGATCGGCAGCCTCACCGACATCACCCAGCGCAAGGAGGCCGAAGCGCGGCTGATCGTCTCGGCGGCGATGCTGGCCGACGAAAAGGAACGGCTGAAGGTGACGCTGCAGTCGATCGGCGACGCCGTCATCTGCACGGATGCCGCCAACCGCATCACCTTCATGAATCCGGTCGCTGAAAAGCTGACCGGTGTTTCGGTCGGCGAGGGACTCGGCAAGACGCTCGGTCATGTCTATTGGGCGGTCGACGAGGAAACGGGTCAGCGGATCGGTGTGGCGCGGCCCCCGGCCGGCAGCCCTGGCCCGGCAGACCACAACAGCCGCGCGGTGCTGATCCGGCGCGACGACACGCGCTGCAGCATCCGGCAGGTCGTGTCGCCGATCATGAACGAACGGGCTGAGTTCTGCGGGCTGGTCATCGTGTTCCAGGATTTCACCGATGCGCGCGCCCTGCAGCGCCAGCTCGCCCATGCCGCCGCGCATGATGCGCTCACCGGGCTTGCTAACCGGTCGAGCTTCATCCGCGCCATGGAGGACCTTGCCGATCAAAGCGGCAAGACCGGAGCGACGGGTTTCGCCGGAGACGGCGAGCATCAGTTCATGTTCATCGACCTCGACCATTTCAAGCAGGTCAACGACACGGGCGGCCACGCCGCCGGCGATGCCCTGCTGAAGCGGGTCGCCAATGCCATCCGCGGCGTGCTCGGCCCGGAAGACCTTGTCGCCCGCCTCGGCGGCGACGAATTCGCGGTCATCCTGAAATCGGGCTCCGCGGCCGGCGCCAAAATCGCGGCGCGTTCCATCATCGACGCGATCCGCGGCCTGAATTTCACCTGGGACGGCCGGGCGCATTCGATCGGCGCCAGCATCGGGCTGGCCCCGATCCGCGCCGGCTGCGGCGAGGTGGACGAGATCATCGCGCGGGCCGACGCCGCCTGCTATGCGGCCAAGGCAGCCGGGCGAGGCTGCGTTTCCACCGCGCCCGACGAGGACGCCGAAGGCGAACAGGCCGAAGCGGCCAAGCCGCTGGCGGCGGCGTCCTGAACCGGGATCAGCGCGTCGGCACCGGATGCTCGCCGCGATAGTCGTAGAAGCCACGGCCGGTCTTGCGGCCGAGCCAGCCGGCCTCGACATATTTCACCAGCAGCGGGCAGGGGCGGTATTTCGAATCCGACAGGCCCTCATGCAGCACCTGCATGATCGACAGGCACGTATCCAGACCGATGAAGTCGGCCAGCTGCAGCGGTCCCATCGGGTGGTTGGCGCCGAGCTTCATGGCGGTGTCGATCGCATCGACCGTGCCGACGCCTTCATAGAGCGTGTAGATCGCCTCGTTGATCATCGGCAGCAGGATGCGGTTGACGATGAAGGCGGGGAAATCCTCGGAGACGGTGATCGTCTTGTCGAGGTGCCTCACATAGGCCTTGGCGGCCTCGAAGGTCTGGTCCTCGGTGGCGATGCCGCGCACCAGCTCGACCAGCTTCATGACCGGGACCGGGTTCATGAAATGTATGCCGATGAAGCGCTCGGGCCGATCGGTCTGCGCGGCAAGCCGGGTGATCGAGATCGACGAGGTGTTCGTCGCCAGGATCGCCTCCGGGTTCAACTGCGGGCAGAGCTGGGCATAGATCTTGCGCTTGACCGTCTCGTCCTCGGTGGCGGCCTCGATCACCAGATCGGCGCCGGCGAGATCGGCCATCGCGGAAGCGGCTGAAATGCGCGCCATCGCCTCGTTGCGGGCCTTCTCCTCCAGCTTGCCGGAGCCTACCTGACGGGCCATGTTGCCGCTGATTGTGGCGATGCCCTTCTCGATGCGCTCGGGAGAAATGTCGTAGATCAGCACCTTGTAGCCGGAAAGCGCGGAGACATGGGCGATGCCGCCGCCCATCTGGCCAGCGCCGACGATGCCGATCGT
Source organism: Mesorhizobium sp. 131-2-1 (assembly GCF_016756535.1). Classification (NCBI taxonomy): domain Bacteria; kingdom Pseudomonadati; phylum Pseudomonadota; class Alphaproteobacteria; order Hyphomicrobiales; family Phyllobacteriaceae; genus Mesorhizobium; species Mesorhizobium sp. 131-2-1. Next base: position 1,548,249 of record NZ_AP023247.1, read on the forward strand.
CTCGATCTTGCTCATTGCAGCGATCCCGTCGAAAAGGGCCTTGGTGGCCCGCTTTTTGTGCGGTGCAAACTAAAAGGGCGGGGCGACTTCGTCTACCCCGCCCTTCACAATTTAATACGCTTCCGCAGAGAGCGTCAAAGCGCCTTTTGCAGTTCCGGCAGAATGACGAAGAGATCGCCGACGAGGCCGTAGTCGGCAACCTGGAAGATCGGCGCCTCCTCGTCCTTGTTGATGGCGACGATGACCTTGGAATCCTTCATGCCGGCGAGGTGCTGGATGGCGCCGGAAATGCCGACCGCGATGTAGAGGTCGGGGGCGACCACCTTGCCGGTCTGGCCGACCTGCCAGTCGTTCGGGGCGTAGCCGGCGTCGACAGCGGCACGGCTTGCGCCGACGGCGGCGCCGAGCTTGTCGGCGACCGGAAGGATGACTTCCTGGAACTTCTCCGAGGAGCCGAGCGCGCGGCCGCCGGAGATGATGATCTTGGCCGAGGTCAGTTCCGGACGGTCGGTCTCGGAAAGCTTGTTCTCGACGAAGGAGGAGAGGCCTGGATTGGCCGCCGCATTGACGGTCGTGACGGCAGCGGAGCCGCCTTCGGGTGCCGCCTGGAAGGAAGCTGTGCGCACCGTGATCACCTTCTTGGCGTCGGTGGCCTGCACGGTCTGGATGGCGTTGCCGGCATAGATCGGACGCTTGAAGGTGTCGGGCGAGACCACTTCGATGATCTCGGACACCTGCGCGACGTCGAGCAGGGCAGCCACGCGCGGCGCGACGTTCTTGCCCGTCGAGGTCGCCGGAGCGATGATGGTGTCGTAGGCGCCAGCCAGCGACACGACCAGTGCCGCCGTCGGCTCGGCAAGGCGCTCGGCAAGCTCGTCGGCCTCGGCGAGCAGCACCTTGCTCACGCCTTTCAGCTTCGAAGCGGCGTCCGCCGCGCCCTTGGCGCCCTTGCCGGCCACCAGCACATGCACGTCCGAACCGATCTGAAGCGCCGCCGACAGCGCCTTGGCGGTCTGGTCGGAAAGGGTTGCGTTGTCGTGTTCGGCGATGAGGAGAATAGCCATTTTCTTGTTCCTTTCCCGATCGCTTACAGCACGCCGGCTTCGTTCTTGAGCTTGTCGATCAGCTCGGCGACGCTCTTGACCTTGACGCCCGCCTTGCGGCCGCCCGGCTCCTCGGTCTTGATCACCTTGAGCCGCGGCTTGACGTCGGCGCCGTAGTCGGCCGGGCTCTTCTCGTCGAGTGGCTTCTTCTTTGCCTTCATGATGTTGGGCAGCGAGGCGTAGCGCGGCTGGTTGAGGCGAAGGTCGGCGGTCACGATCGCCGGCATCTTCAGCTCCACCGTCTGCAGGCCGCCATCGACCTCGCGCGTCACCTTGGCCTTGTCGCCGGCGAGCTCGACCTTGGAGGCGAAGGTGCCTTGAGCCCAGCCAAGCAGGGCAGCCAGCATCTGGCCGGTCTGGTTCGAGTCGTCGTCGATCGCCTGCTTGCCGAGGATGACGAGGCCGGGCTTTTCGGCCTCGACCACGCCCTTCAACACCTTGGCGACGCCGAGCGGCTCGGTCTGCTCGTCGGTCTTGACCAGGATGGCGCGGTCGGCGCCCATGGCGAGCGCGGTGCGCAGCGTCTCCTGCGCCTGCTGCGGGCCGATCGAGACGACGATGATCTCCTCCGCCTTGCCGGCTTCCTTCAGCCGGATCGCTTCCTCGACCGCGATCTCGTCGAACGGGTTCATAGCCATCTTGACGTTGGCGAGCTCGACCGCTGAACCGTCCGACTTGACCCGGACCTTAACATTGGCATCCACAACCCGCTTCACGGGCACAAGGATCTTCATTTTCCTGTCACCTCTTTCAAGATTTTGGGCGCGCTATAGCAGCGCGCGCCTGCTCAGAGTTGTCGAAAGCCGACATTCCAGACGGAATTCTGGTCTTCATCCGCCGTTGCGGTGGCGTTTCCGTAGTGGCGGGAATCGGGCGCGTCAATATCCGACACGCACTCAAATCGGTTCAGTCCGGGCTTGAAGCGGCGCCGCGACCCCACTGCGGCGCGGGCTGCGCCGGAGCTGGAGCGGTTGCGGTCGGCTCGGCCGGGACAGGCGCCTGTTCGACGTTCGGCGAGACGTCCGGTTCCCCGTCCGCGCCGGCGAGAAGCGGCACGCCGCGGCTGCGCAGGACAAGCACCAGCACCGCGCCGGCGATGATGCCGCCGATATGACAAGCCCAGGAAACCTGGTCCTCGCCGCCTGCCGCGAACATGACGATCTGGAAAACGATCCAAAGGATAAGCGGGATGAAGGCCGGGATACGCAAGGGAATGCGGGCGAAGGCGAGAACCCAGACCTTCACCCTTGGGTAAAGGATCAGATAGGCGGCGACGACGCCGGCAATGGCGCCAGAGGCGCCGATCAGCGGCACCTGCGAATCCCAGGCCACCAACCCCTGGAAAAAGGCCCCGGCGATGGCGCAAAGCAGGTAGAAGATCAGGTAGCGGATGTGGCCGAGCGCGTCCTCGACATTGTCGCCGAAAACCCACAGGAACAGCATGTTGCCGCCGAGGTGGAAGATGTCGGCGTGCAGGAAGGAATAGGTCAGGTAGCTCAGGCTCTCCGGAATGACGATGAATTCGGGCGACAACTCGACCTTGTCGTGGACGACGGAGGGGATGAAGCCAAGGCCGAGCACCGCCGCGTTGGTGAAATCCTCGCCGCCAAGCGTGGTGGCGAAATAGACGAGCACGTTGATGGCGATCAGGCCGATCGTCACATATTGCAGGCGGATGTGGCGCAGCCTGTTGGTGTCGTATAGCGGGATGAACATGCGGCCCTGGACCTTCCGCTTCCACCGGGAGTCAGCGGTTCTTGCCGGGAACCCATAACACGTCGGCCTTTCCATTGTCATTGACCGCGCGGGCGGCGACGAACAGAAAGTCGGAGACGCGGTTGATGTATTTGATCGCCTCGCGGCTGACCTGTTCGCCGGGGTCCTGCGCCAGCTTCACCATGATCCGCTCGGCCCGCCGCGCCACGGTGCGGGCGAGGTGGAGCGCCGCCGCCGCCGGCGTGCCGCCGTTCAGAACGAAGGATTTGAGCGGCTGCAGTTCCTTGTTGAGGAGGTCGATGTCCTTTTCGACGCGATCGGTCTGCGAGGCGACGATGCGCAGCGGCTCGTAGGGGAGCGGCTTGCCGTCATCCGGCACGGCGAGGTCGGCGCCGAGATCGAAAAGATCGTTCTGGATGCGGGACAGCATGGCATCGATCGACGGATGGCTGGCAGCGGTGTGGGTGCGAGCCATGCCGATGCAGGCATTGGCCTCGTCGACGGTGCCGTAGGCGTCGATGCGCAGGTCGGATTTCAACCGCCGCTCGCCGGTGCCGAGGCCGGTGGAGCCGTCGTCGCCGGTGCGGGTATAGATCTTGTTGAGCTTGACCATGCGCCGCCTCCCCGGTCATTTGCGGGTGAAATACACCGCCAGCATGATCAGCACCAAGGCGATGAACTGCAACAGCACGCGCGCCTGCATCAGCTTGTTCGAGGTCATGGGGGAACCGCCGCGCAGCATGTTGATGAGGCCGCGGATCAGGACGAACACCACGGCGATCATGACCAGGACGGCGAGGATATTGAAGACGGTTGCCATAGTCTGTTCCAATCAGTTCCGTTCAGGCGCGTTTGGCAAGCAGGCGGTAGAGCATCGATGCCGGCAGTATGCGTTTGAGGACCACGCCGATCCTGGCCGGCATCGTTACCACATAGTGTGGACGCGGGCGCCGCGACAGAAGCGCATGGCGCAAGGCGGTGTGGACCACCTCTGGTCCGGGCTTCAGCCGCGAGACGCTGCCGCCGGCCCTCAGCCGCGCCAGTTGAGCCTCGTAGTCGGCGCGATGGACGGAATGCTCATGGTCGATGTTCTTGAGGAACCAGAACAGCCCGTTCGAGGCGATCTTCGACGTCACCGGACCCGGCTCGATCAGCGAGACATGGATGCCGCTGCCCTGAAGCTCTTGATGCAGGCACAGCATCAGCCCCTCCAGCGCATGCTTGGAGGCCGAATAGGCGCCGCGAAAGCGGACCGGCGTCAGCCCTAGGATGGAGGAACAGTGGACGAGCCGGCCATGGCCCTGGCGGCGCATCACCGGCACGATGCGGCGGGTGAGGTCGTGCCAGCCGAAGAGATTGGCCTCGAACTGCTCTTTAAGCGCCGAAACCGGCAGGTCCTCGACGGCGCCGGGCTGCGCATGGGCGCCGTTGTTGAACAGCGCGTCGAGCCGCCCGCCGGTGCGCTCCAGCACCGAGGCGACCAGCGCCTCGATCGAGGCGGGCTCGCGATAGTCGAGATAGAAGGTCTCGATGCCGTCGGCCTCGAGCGCCGCGATGTCGGCCGGCTTGCGCGCCGTCGCGAACACCCGCCAGCCCTCCGCCTTCAGCGCCCGGGCGCAATGGGCGCCAATCCCGGAAGAGGCGCCGGTGACGATGATGGTGCGCGGCGCGTTCACGGCGGGGTTTGACCTAGGGTTGCCATTTGCCGCATTCCCTTCCCATATTCGCGGCGTCGAGACAATCGAAGGGAACGCGGTACGTGTTGCGGAAGATCGTCGCCCTGCGCCGTGTGCTCTATGACGCGATCGGTCATTTCAACACCGATGACGGCTGGGCGATGGCCAGCCATCTGGCGATCACCTCGCTGATGGCGCTGTTTCCGTTCCTGATCTTCGCCACCACGCTGGCGAGCTTCCTCGGCGCGCAGGCCTTCGCCGACACCGCCGTGCATCTGGTCTTCGACACCTGGCCGGAGCAGATCGCCAAGCCGATCGCGCGCGAGGTGCTGAACGTGCTCACGGTCAGGCGCACCGACCTCTTGACCTATGGCGTGCTGCTCGCCGCCTATTTCGCCTCGAACGGGATCGAGGCGCTGCGCACGTCGCTCAACCGCGCCTACAGGGTCTCCGAGACGCGCGGCATCATCTATCGCCGCGTCCAGAGCATCATTTTCGTGCTGATCGCAACGTTCTGCTTCCTGGCGATCAGCGTGCTGCTGGTGTTCGCGCCGCTGCTGGCGCGGTTGGCGGAGGCCCATCTCGAATGGATCAGGCCCTATATGGGCACGATCACCCTATGGCGTTACATCATCGCCTCGACGGTCATCGTCATCGGCCTGTTCGCGGTGCATTTCTGGCTGCCGGCGGGCAAGCGCCGCTTGCTGTCGATCGTGCCGGGCATCATCTTCACCCTGGCGGCCTGGCTGGCCGGCTCGACCATCTTTGCCACCTATCTCGACCATTTCTCGTCCTATGTGACGACCTATGCTGGCCTCGCCTCGATCATGATCGCGGTGGTCTTCCTCTATATCGTGTCGGCGATCTTCATCCTCGGCGGCGAGCTCAACGCCGCGATCAGCCGCTATCTCGAGGCGCGCGCCCGCATCGGTTGAGACCTTCCGGGGTTAGCCGGCCGAGCGGTCGCCAGCCCGACGCCGAGCGTGGCGATCGCCATGCCGACGATCTGCAGCAGATTGAGATGCTCGCCGAACAGCGCCCAGGCGATGACCGCGGTGACCGCAGGCACCAGGTAGAACAGCGACGCGACCTTCGACATCTCGCCGTCGCGGATCATCACCATCAACAGGAAGATGGCGCCGATCGACAGCACCAGCACCAGCCATGCCATGGCGAAGATCAGCTCGCCATTGATGGTGACGGTGCGCGTCTCGAAGGCGAGCGAGGCGAGCGCCATCAGCGCGGCGCCGCCGACATACTGCCACATCGTCGCCGTCACCAGGTCGCCGCCGGAGGCGAAACGCTTCTGCCAGACGGTGCCGGCGCTCATGGCCAGCACCGAGACCAGCGAAGCGGTCAGCGTCGCGGCGGTGACGCCGCCGCCAACGGCTCCGAGCTTCGGCCACAGCACGATGACGACGCCGACCAGCCCGACGGCGAGGCCCGTCCAATGGCGCGGCAGGATCGCCTCGCCGAGGAATTTGCCGGCAAGCACCGCCGTGATCAGCGGCTGAAGGCCGACGATCAGCGCCGAGAAGCCGGCGGGCATCCCGCTGTGGATCGCCCAGAACACGGCGCCGAGATAGACGCCATGCATCAGCACGCCGGCAACCGCGGCGTGGCAGGCCTCCGCGCGGGAGGCTTTCCTGGAGCCGAGCACGGTCGTCAGAACGGCGAGCAGGATGGCGGCCAGGACGAAGCGCACCGCCAAAAACGTGAAAGGCTCCGCCCAGGGCATGGCATAGCGCGCGCCGATGAAGCCGGTCGCCCACAGGACGACGAAAGAGGCGGGGATGAACCGCTTGATGCTGTGCATGTCCGGGGGGCCTGTCGCTTGGGTGAAGAGGTAACTAGCGTGATTGCTCTAATGCCGTTCAATCCGGCAATCAAAACGAAACGATTGATCCATAAGCTCATTCGAATTCAACACAGGGCGCCACGACAGCCGATAGCTGCCGTTGGCTCAGGGGCATGGCGTTCAGCGCGCCATGGGCAGGCATGCTTTTGCATCTCGACACAAGCTGGCTGCTGATGACGGTTGCGACCGTCGCCGTCTTCGGCTTTTTCTTCGGTACCGCGCTCGACGCCATCATGCAGGAGGACGGCTTCGGCTCGACCGGCAACACGCTGCTGTTCACGCTCGGCTTCTTCGTCGCGATCATGGTCGCCAACGAGCACGGCATCAGCCTCAGGGACCTCAAGTTCGCGGTTGCCTGGGGCCTGGGCGGAGCCTTCACCTTCATCAGCGGCATGGCGCTGATCAAGGCAGGCCTGGCTCGCTTGTGATATTCAGGTGAGGCCGGCCTGCGAACGGCAGGCTCCTGCGCTTCCGGTGCTCACGTACTTTAAGTACGCTCCGGTTCTCGGAATCCGCCGTTCTCGACTCGGCCTGACCTGATCTGAGCGTACCCAGATCGAAGAATCTATAGGCCGACCAGCCGCCGGACGTCGTCCGGCGAGGCGCCGGCCTGCCTGAGCGCGGCAAGGCCGGTATCCCCAAAACTCTTCGACAGCTTGCGGCCGTCCGGGCCGAGGATCAACGGGTGGTGGAAATAGGCCGGCTGCGGCAGGCCAAGCACTTCCTGCAGCAGGCGCTGAACGCCGGTCGCCAGGAACAGGTCCTGGCCGCGCACGACATGGCTGATGCCTTGCAGCGCGTCGTCGACGACGACGGCGAGGTGATAGCTTGTCGGGATGTCGCGCCTTGCCACGATCACGTCTCCCCAGTCCTGCGGCCGCGCCTCGATGCGCCGCGTGCCGCCAAGCGTGTCGTCACTGAATTCGGTCCATGACAGGTCGGCGGAAACGCGCGCCATCGCCTCTTCGACATCCAGCCGCCAGGCGAAGGGCAGGTTCTCGGCGATCCGCCGCTTGCGCTCGCTGACCGGCAGGGCCTTGTCGGCGGCGGGATAGAGCGGCACGCCGTCGGGATCGCGCGGCCAGTCGCGGCCGCGTTTCTCGCTGCCGGCGATATGGGCCCGGATCTCGCCACGGCTCATGAAGGCGGGATAGACGAGATCTTCCCCGATCAGCCGGTCGAGCACCGCCTGGTATTCGGCGAAGTGCCCGGACTGGCGGCGCACCGGTTCTTCCCACTCCAGCCCCAGCCATTCCAGGTCGCGGTAGATGCCGGCCTCGAATTCCGGCGTGCAGCGCATGGTGTCGATATCCTCGATGCGCAGCAGCAGGCGTCCGCCCGCCGCGCGTGCCAGCCGCTGGTTGAGCAGCGCCGAATAGGCGTGGCCGAGATGCAGGTCGCCATTCGGGCTCGGCGCGAAGCGGAATGTCAGCAGCGTCATCTCTTGGGCGACAATCGGGTTGTGCGGCGCTTTCGCCGGTTGCTACTTTGCATCGGCCATCAATTGCCACTTCGTGCGCGTCCTGGGAACAAGCAAACATGCAGCGCATCTCCAGCCTCGACGACATCGCGCGCGGGCTCGACGCGCTCTGCCGCATCGACCCGCGGCTGGAAAAGGTGCGCGGCATGGCCGGCGAGGTGCCGCTGAGGCTCTCCGAGCCGGGCTTCAGGAGCCTGGCCTCGATCGTCGTCTCCCAGCAGGTGTCGCGCGCCAGCGCCGATGCGATCTTCGGCCGGCTGACCAGGCTGCTCGACCCGCTGACGCCGGAAGCGGTGCTTGCCGCCGGCGAGGACATTTTTCGCGAGGCCGGGCTGTCGCGGCCGAAGCAGCGCGGCCTGCTCGCCGTCGCCGTCGCCGTGGTCGGGGGGCTTGACCTGCACCATCTCTGCCGGCTCGATGCCGATGAGGCGATCGCGGCGATGACGGCGGTGCCGGGCATCGGCCCGTGGACGGCGGAATGCTACCTGCTGTTCGCCGCCGGCCATCCCGACGTCTTCCCGGCGCGCGACGTCGCGCTGCAGAGCGCGGTCGGCCATGCGCTGGGCATCGACCCGCGTCCGCCCGAGAAAACACTGATTCGTCTCGCCGAATCATGGAGCCCGTGGCGAGGTGTCGCATCGCGGCTTTTCTGGGCCTATTACCGTGAAACGCGGGGGCGGGACGCCGCACCACCTGCCTAAATACGCAAGAAAGCACGAAAATCGTGCGTTTTTGACGTCTCGGGCAAGCGACAATCCGCTTCACATCCCTGTCATGTCGGGCTTACAGTATCCGCGCCGATCGGTTCGTGACGGAAGGAGGTCAACGACGTGACGGTTGCCGTATCTCCGGATGGGCTTCCAGCATTGGTGCTGAACGCGGATTACCGTCCGCTCAGCTATTACCCGCTGTCGCTCTGGTCATGGCAGGATGCCATCAAGGCAGTGTTCCTCGAGAGGGTCAACATCGTCGCCGAGTACGAGCATGCCGTGTCGTCGCCGACCTTCTCGATGAAGCTGCCCAGCGTCGTCAGCTTGAAGGCCTATGTGAAGCCGTCAAGGCACCCGGCCTTCACCCGCTTCAACGTCTTCCTGCGCGACCGCTTCCAGTGCCAGTATTGCGGCACGCCCGACGACCTTACCTTCGACCACGTCATCCCGCGCCATCGCGGCGGCGCGACGACCTGGGAGAACGTGGTTGCCGCCTGTTCGCCCTGCAACCTCAGGAAGGGCGGCATGATGCCGGCGCACGCCAAGATGTGGCCGCTGCAAAAACCCTATCAGCCGACGGTGCACGACCTGCACAACAACGGCCGCCTGTTCCCGCCCAACCATCTGCATGAAAGCTGGATGGATTATCTCTACTGGGATGTCGAACTGGAACCATAGAGTTCGGCAGAAATCCGCGAGCCCGGTCGTCTGACGCAGCTTTCTGCGCTTCCGGTGTTATCTCTACTGGGATGTCGAACTGGAACCATAGAGTTCGGCAGAAATCCGCGAGCCCGGTCGTCTGACGCAGCTTTCTGCGCTTCCGGTGCTCACGTACTTCAGTACGCTCCGCTCCGGTTCTCGAAAGCCACGCCAGCCGCTCCGGGCTGGCGAATTTCTGGACGAACTCTGCGTCGCGCCTGATCAGTCCCGGGCGAAGGCGCTGCGGAAGGCGACGGCGGCGAGGATGAAGCTGGCGATGGCGTTCCAGCCGGCCAGCGACAGGCCGAGGATGCGCAGCGCCGCCTTGTCGCAGGAGGGCGGCACGAATTTGTCGAGCGCGTCGAGCACGCCCTTGCCGCCGGTGTCGACCGGGCCGGCGCCGGCGGTGCAGTCGGCCGGACCCTGCCACCACGCCCATTCGACGCCGGAGTGATAGACGCCGAGATAGAGGCCGTAGAGCATCAACAGGCCGCCGACGGCGAGCAGGCCGCGCGTCACCCAGGCCGGCGCCTTGAGCAGCGAGGCGATCGCCGCCAGCAGCATCAGCGGCGCGCCGACGTAATAGGGCGTGCGCTGCTCCAGGCAGAGATGGCAGGGGATGTAGCCGCCAATGTGCTGGAAGGCGAGCGCCGAGCCGACGGTGGCGGCCATGGCGACGGCGAGGAACAGGGCGGCGCGCGTCCGCTGGCGTCCGGTGTCGGCATTCATGGTCGCTGTCATCGAAGATGGTCCGTTGGCTTGGTCGCTATGCGTGGGCGTATCTGACGAGGATATAGAGCAAAATAAGGGCAGCGGCGCCGGCGCCGACGATCATGCCGAGGCGCTTCTCGATGAACTCCTTGATCGGTTCGCCGTAGCGGCGCAGCAGCCAGGCCAGCAGCAGGAAGCGGGCGCCGCGCGCCACGATCGCAAGCCCGATGAACAGCAGCAGATTGACGCCGATGACGCCCGACAGGATCGTCACCACCTTGATCGGCGGCAGATGGGCGGCGCCCGAGGTGATCAGCATCAGGATGATGAAGCCGACGCCCGAGGAGGTGCGCAGCGCCTCGAACTCGTCATACTTGCCGTAGAATTCGAGGATGGGCTTGGCCACCGCCTCATAGGCATAGTGCCCGATGAACCAGCCGAAGATGCCGCCGAGCACCGACGCGGCGGTGGCAATCAGCGCATAACGGTAGGCGCGCTCAGGCTTCGACAGCGCCATCGGCAGATAGAGCACATCCGCCGGCACCAGGAACACGGAACTCTCGACGAAGGCGATGAAAGCCAGCCACCATTCGGCGGATTTGCGCGCCGCCAGCGAGAGCGTCCAGTCGTAAAGTCCGCGAAGCATCGGCTCTCCTGTATTGCGCCGCCCTTCAGGCTCTGTCCGCGCATGTCGTTCTGGGCGACATGCATCGGCGCGCCGCTTGTCTAGAAAGATTTTCCGCGCCGCACAATGGCAGCACCTTCACGAAACCGAAAGGTGAAGATTGGTCGCGGGCAGCCTGCCGATCCAGAAACTCGCCAGTTGACGAACAGGCCCGCAACCGTATAGTCCGCGCCCATCCAGGCCGCCCGGCCTGAGCCCCTATGGCGGAATTGGTAGACGCGCTCGACTCAAAATCGAGTTCCGCAAGGAGTGCTGGTTCGATCCCGGCTAGGGGCACCACTTTCAAAAATTAGGCTGCGGGCCTCCTGGACCCGTTCGGCTGTACCGATCCGGCGATGACGGCACGATGATGAATCGTGCGCTCGGCGACCCTACCGCTCGGTGAAAGCGCGCGCGAAGGAATCGAGCATCGGCCGTGCGAGATATTCGAAGAAGGTGCGATTGCCGGTGCTGATGAACGCCTCGACCGGCGTTCCCGGGTAAAGCTGGTCCGCGTTGACACCGGGCGGCAGGGCGTCGGCAATCTTCAGCCTGGCGCGGAAATAGGGTTCGTGCGTGGCCTGGTCGATCAGGCGGTCGGCGGAAATCTCGCTCACTGTGGCCGAGACTTCGGGCGTCAGGCGCATGTTGAGCGCCGACAGCCTGAGCTTCGCCGGCTGGCCGACGCGGACCTGGTCGATGTCCTTCGGCCGAAGCTTGGCATCGACGTTGAGGCCCGATGCCGTCGGCAGGATCTCCATGATCTTTTCGCCGGGCGCGATCACGCTGCCCTTCGAATTGTAGGTCGACGACACCACGATGCCGGCAGCGGGCGCCTTGATCGTGGTGCGCTGAAGCACCGCTTCGGCGGCCCGTATCCGCTCGTCGATGTCGGCGAGGTTGGTGCGAACCTCGTCGAGCTTGCCCAGCGCCTCCTCGACGCGCTGTGTGGTCAGCCGCTCGACCTGCACCTGGGCTTCGACGATCTGGCCGTTGGCGGCGGCGAGGTTTGCCTCCAGCGCGCCGGCCTGGCCGACGAGATCGGCTTCCGAGCGCAGCAGCTGCGAATATTCGGTGCGGTTGGTAAGGCCCCTGTCCAGCAGGCTGGTCTTGATGCCGAGTTCCTTCTTCACCACCTCGGCTTGTTGCTGGATGGCCTGTTTCTGGGCGTTCAGGCCCACGACCGACTCGCGATGCATGGCGACCCGCTGCGCCATGATCGATTGTTCGGAGTGGAAGCGGGCGAGCCTGGCGTCGAATTCCTTCTGCTGTTCCCGGACGAGATTTTCAAAGTCCTGCTGGAACGGCGCCGGCGCTGCCTCGGTGATCGGCGCCAGCCTGTCCAGTCCGTCGCGCTCGGCTTCCAGGCGCGCAGCGGTCGCCTTGAGCGTGATCGACTGCCTGGTCAGCCGGTTGAGGTCGGCTTGCGCGGCCGTACGGTCGAGCAGGATGAGGTCCTCGCCCTGCCGCACGCGGTCGCCCTCATGGACGAGCAGTTGCTGGACGATGCCGCCCTCGGGCTGCTGGATGAGGATGTTGCCGCCGGTCGCCGAGATCGTGCCTTGCGTGATCACCGCGCCGGACAGCGGCGCGCTCATCGCCCAGTAGCCGAAGCAGCCCGCGAAGATTGCGATTGCCCCATACCCGGCCAGCGCCACGCGCCGGAAGTCGGTGCGCGGCCGGCCGTCGAAGGTGAGGCTGTCGGCTGTCATCGTCCTACGATCCGAAGCGGATGCCGTGGGCGCGCATCGTCGGCGCGAACGAGCCCGTCACCACCGTGCCCTGCTGTGCAGGCAGGCCCTTGGCCGCCGACGACTGCCGCAGCACCTCGTCGCCCGGACCAAAAGCTTCGACCATGCCGCCGCGCAAAAGCATCACGCGGTCGCAGGCCGCCGCGATCGATGGGCGATGCGTGATCACGATCGTCGTGACGCCGGCGGCTTTCGCGGCCGAAAGCACCGCTTCCAGCGCCATTTCACCGCTGCCGTCGAGATGGGTGCTGGGCTCGTCCAGCACGAGGATCCTCGGATTGCCGTAGAAGGCGCGCGCCAGCCCGATCCGCTGGCGCTCGCCGCCGGACAGCGTCCGGTGCGACGGACCGACCCTGGTCTGGTAGCCGTCGCGCAGCGCCAGGATCAGATCATGCGCCTCGGCGCGCCTTGCCGCCTCGATGATCGCGGCGTCGTCCGCCTGTGCGTCGAAGCGGGCGACATTGTCCGCGATCGATCCGGGAAACAGCTCCACCTCCTGCGCGAGATAGCCGATCTTGCTTCCGAGCTGGTTGTCGTCCCAGTTCCTGAGATCGGCGCCGTCGACCCTGACCGCGCCGCCGGTCGGCTGGGTAGCGCCGACGAGCAACCGCGCCAGCGTCGATTTGCCGGCGCCGCTCGGGCCGACGATCGCCACCGCTTCGCCGGCGCCGATCTGGAAATTCAGCCGCTTGAGAATGGGTTCGGTGCCGGGCTGAGCATTCGGCGCCATGAAGAAAACGTCCTGCACCGAAATCGCGCCTGACGGGTCCGGCAGGGACAGTTTCCGCGCTTCGGCCGGCCGCGCCGCAAGCGCGGTCTCCAGCCGCTTCCAGGCTCGCCGGGCATCGACGATCTGCCGCCAGGAACCGATCAACTGGTCGAGCGGCTGCAGCGCGCGCGACGACACCAGCGAGGAAGCGAAGATCATGCCGGCCGTCATCTGCCCTTCGAGCACCAGCCATGCGCCAGCGCCGAGGATCGCCAGCTGCAGCGTCATGCGCAGCGCCCTGGAGGCGCCGCTGAAGATCGCATTGGCGCTCGCCGAGCGGTCATGCAGGACAAGCGCGTCGGCCACGTGGCGTCCCCAGACCCGCGCGGCGTTCTCGACCATGCCCATGGCGCGCAGCGTGTCGGCATTGCGGGCGAAGGCCTGCTCCGCTTGGGCAGCGATGGCCGAACGCTCCGCCGACAAGGCATCGTTCCTGCCGATGGCAAGCTGGTTGGCCACCACCAGGAGAAGCAACAGGACGGCGCCGGCGAGCGTCAGCCAGAACAGGACAGGATGGATGAGATAGAGCAAAGCGAGGAAGACGGGAGCGAAGGGCAGGTCGAACAGCACCGCCACGCCGCGTGACCTGATGAAGGCGCAGACAGAGGCGAGGTCGCGCAGCGGCGACAGGCCGCCGGCATATCTGGCGCCAAGCGCGGCGGCGCCAAGCGATGTAGCGAACGTCGTCGCCCCCAGTACGCCGTCGATCGTCGCCGCGACGCGCTGCGCGTAGATGGCCCGCACCGCGTCGAGGAAGCCGAGAAAGGCGAGCGCCATCACCGCGATCGCCGAAAGGTAGAGCAGCGTCTCGATGCTGGAAGACGGCAGGACGCGGTCATAGACCTGCAGCAGGTAGAGCGGGATCACCAGCAACAGGATGTTGATCAGCAACGAGAAGATGCCGACATCGGCGATGGCGCGCCTGAACACCGGCCGCAGGCTTGTGTGCCTGGTCGTTTCCGCTTTGCCGCGAGGAGCATGGTCCTGAGACATACGCACGGACGCCTAGACCGTGTGCTCGCCCGTGACGTTCAGGTGGCTCTGCTGCAAATCGTCCAGCGTGTAGGCGTGGATATAGTCGATCTTCATCTGAGCCGGCGTGGCGAGATGGTCCGGCGGCGCGCCGGCCTGACCGCCGACCGCGAGATCGACCAGCATGTACATCGGCTTGTTCATGTCGGACGGCGTTGCCGCCTCCGCGACCTGCACGCCGTCATAGGTCCACACCAGCTTGTCCGGCGTCCACAACAGGCCATAGGTGTGGAAGCCGTCGGTGTCCGAGACGTTCACCGTCGATCCGATCTTGGTGTGGGTTCCCGTCTGATTCGTATGCGCGGTCATCAGAAGCGCGTTCGGTGCCTGACCGTACATTTCCACGACGTCCAGTTCCGGCGGCCACGAGCCGTCTTCCGGCAGCAGCCAGAAGGCCGGCCAGGCGCCGGTGTTTTCCGGCAGGTCGGCCCTCATTTCGAAATAGCCATAGGTTTGCGAGAAGGTGTCGTGCGTGGTCAGGATGCCGGAGGTGTATTCATAGTTGTTGATCAGCGGCTTGATGTCGGCCGACGCCTGAGCCGCGGTGATGGTCAGCACGCCGTTGTCGACGCTGAACGGGTGGACCGAACTCGTCGGGGCGTAGTTAGCGTCGATATACCATTGCAGCTCGTTGTTCTGGGTCAGCGTGCTGCCGTTCGGCGCCCCCCACCAGAAGTTGGTGTCCCAAGTGCCGCCTTGGCCATTGTGAAGGCTGAGCGTGTTGAAATCGTCATTGAAGGACAGCGTCATTGCGGACTTGTCGATTGGCAGCTCGAACTGGCCAGCCGAGAACTTGTCGGCGGTGGTGTTGTTGAACACCAGCACCTCGTTGGATCCGAGATTAAGCAGAAGGTTCGCTCCCGCCTGGATCATGTGCGCCTTGACGTCGTCGAACGACATGAAGTCATAGCCGTTGAGGCGGATGGTGTCGTCCGCGCCGAAATCGGTGATCAGGTCGCTTCCGTGGCCCTTGGTGATGATGAACGTGTCGGCGCCGCCACCGCCGATCAGCACGTCGTTGCCGAGGCCGCCGTCAAACGTCTGGCTACCGGTGCCGCCCTTGATGATGTTGTCGACTGAATTGCCGAACGCGTAGTGATTGGCGCCGGTGACGACGAGGTTCTCGAAATTGTTGGGGAGCTTGTAGCTCATCCAGGTGTCGATCGTGTCGACGCCTTCGCCGGGCAACTCGATGGCCCGGTTGATCGTCGAATAGAGATGGTAATAGTCGTCGCCCGCGCCGCCATACATGGTGACGTTGACGCTGGTGTCGCCCCAGAAGGAATCATTGCCGGATGTGCCGTGCAGTTCCGGCCCGGCCCCGGTTGCGGAGTACCAGTGGGTGGAGGCGCCGGTGTAGGGAAGGGGAATGCCTTTGGCGTTGATGACAGTGGCCATAGGACGGTCCTCCTCGTGGTGCACGGCCTGCTAGAATCGGTCGATACGAGTTCAGCCGATCGGTGCTGGATCAACTTGTAATTCAGGTTATCGTTCCAAGGAATTGTCCTATAGTACAGAGAAAAATTGTATTTCAGCGTTCAATTCTTCAAAGCAGAGAGAATGAGTGGATTCTAATACAATTTACGCGCGAGGCTCTGTTAATTTTACTCAATATTGCCGGAATTCTGCCGAATGTTTGTGCAGATCGCTGATGAAGCATGCATTTTGTTTCGACGCGCTCGCCTCGCTCTGGCGAGACAAGGCAAGGCCTACCGCATGTTCCCGGTATGCCCTTGCGAGTATCGCCCGGGCTGCGGCCACACCGTCAGCCCATGCGGCTCCGCGCCGACGGGGATCCTGGTGACCGCGCCAGACGTGGTGTCGAACATGTAGACTTCGCTGTCGAAGCGGCCGGAAAGCCAGAGCTGCCTGCCGTCGGCGCTGATGTTGCCCATGTCGGGGCTGCCGCCGCCCGGAACGGGCCACTGGGCGACCACGGAGCGGGCGGCGAAGTCGATCACCGTGACGCTGCCCGGCCCCCTGGCGCGGCCCTGCTCCATCTTGTGCGAACCGCGGTTCGAGACATAGAGCCGCTTGCCATCGCGGCTGACGACGAAGCCATGCGTGCCGATACCGGTGGGGATGAAGCCGATTTCGGCAAAACTATCGCCGTCGATCAGGAAGACGCCGTCATTCATCATGTCGGCGACGTAAAAGACCTTGCCGTCGGGCGAGAGCCTTATGTCCTGTGGCATGCCCATCCTAGAGAGGTCGAGATGGCCAAGCACCTTCTGGTTCTTCAAGTCGACCTTGAGCAGCCCGCCCTCGCCGTACTCGCAGGTGAAGATCGCGTAGGACCCGTCGGCTGAGAAATCGGCGTGGTTGATGCCGGCGCAGTCGGGCGTGAGGATGACCGATTTCAGCGCCATGGTCGCGGGGTCGCGCAGGTCGAGCTGCCGCAAGGCCTCGTCGACGATGATGGCCGAGCTGCCGTCGGGCATGAAATACATGTTGTAGGGGTCGTCGACCGGTACCTGCCTGCCGGGCTTGCCGGTCTTCGGGTCGACCTCGGTCAGGCTGCCATTTTTCCCGGTGCCGTTGTTGGCGACCCAAAGCGTCTTCAGATCCCAGGAGGGGACGACGTGCTGCGGCTTGCTGCCGACGCTGAACCTGTCGACCTCCTTGAGTGTCGCGGTGTCGATCACCGTCACGCTGTTCGATGACCGGTTCGGCACATAGACACGCGGCAGGGCGCCGGCGGTGGCCGGGCTGAGATGGCCGGCGGTCGTATGGCTGTAGACGTTGACGGGCGGCTCGCTGCAGTCCTCGGGACAAGAACCGGCCAGGGTCCTGGCCGGTAGCAGGGCAAGCAGGAGAACCGGCGCAAGGCCGGCATGACGCAGGACGGTCCTGATCATCTGGATTGCCTTGCGATGAAGGCCGGCCGGATTCGGCTGCTGAAAGCCATGCGCTCGCCGTTCCTCTAGCGTCGTTTCAGCAGGCTGCGCATGCGGTTGCGCAGGATGCGGGCCATGTTGCGGGTCTCGCGGTAGAGATGCAGTTGCGAGGCCGCCTGGCGGGCGAGGCGGTCGGCGTCGGGCGACAGGCCAAGCACCAGCGTGCCCATCGGCTTGCGCTCCGTCCACAGCCGGCTCATCACCGGATGGTCCGGCACGGCGCAGGAATCGGTCACCACAATGTTGGGGTCGTCGAGATTCTGCCTGGTGACCTCGATCATCAGCAGCGTGCCCGGCGAGTAGGCCGACAGCGCCTCGTCATAGGCGGTCTTCCAGGTGTAGGCGACGCCGGCTTCGACGAAGACGATCAGGCTGGCGATGGTGCGGCCGTCCAGCGTCAACGAATGGATGCGGCAGAGATCATGCTCGGCCAGCCGGTGAACCGCCTCGCGGGCGAAGGCGGCGCGGTAGCGGTCGATCGCCATGGCGGTGCGCTCGCGGCCTTTCCAGCCGGCCACCTCCAGTGTCAGGAAGGCCTCGATGGCGTGGCGGATCTCTTCCGTCCCGCGCGCCACGACATGCTCAAGCTGGCCAAGGTCGGCCAGGCGGCGCTTCAGGCGACGGAATTCGCGGTAGTGGTGCGAGCGCAGCGACGCCTTGAGGTAGTCCTCGCCCTCGGCCTCGCTTTCGAGCATCGGGCGATCCATCTTGCCGGTGGTGACCATGGTCAGGCCGCGCGTTTCGGCAAAGGTGGTCAAGAGGCTCGCCACCGGTCCGTCCAGCCTGATGTCTGGCAGAACGAAGACCCTCGGCATCTTGAGGTGTGGCCTGGACAGCATCGAGAAGAAATCCTCGATGACGCCGACCGGATCGTCGCGGTCGACCAGCGGCGTGCCGAGCGGGCCAAACGGGCTCGACCAGGTGCGCATGACGGGAACGCCGAGCGGAATGGCCGGTCGCTCGACCGAGAACGGCACCAGGAGGCGCAGCCGGTTGCGGTATTCGTCGCCGTCGCGGATCACGGCGAGCTTGACTTCGCGGTCCTCCAGCCTCGGCATGGCCGGCGCGAGGAAGCGCGGGTTGAAGAAGACGTTGGGCTCGATGGTGCGGGTGCACAGATAGTCGAGCTCCTCGACCAGGTCGAAGCCGGCGGAAGCCGGATAGATGGCGAGCTTGCGCTCCGGCCTGTTGTTGGCGAGGATCTCGATATGGGCGGGGTCGGCGTCGCGCGCCAGGCCGGCCAGACCCTGCACCATGGCGCCGGCCGGGCCGCCGCTGGTCTCCTCGAGCAACGGGATGGCGGCCATCAGGCGTTCCCCTTCCTGGCGGTCGCAAAAATCAACATGACGATGCCGAGCTTGCGCCAGACGGTGAAGGAAAGCGCGCTGGCCTCGAAGACCATGGCGAGGCTGGTGGCGATCGCCGCGCCCCACAGGTGGAAGAAGGGGATCAGCGCTACGTTGAGGCCGATGTTGAAGGCAAGCGTCATGGCATAGACCGCGGCGCAGATGTTCTGGTTGCCGCTCATGGTGAGCAGGCTCTCGCACGGGCCGACGGCGGCGCGCGCCACGACGCCGAAGACGAGCAGGAACAGCAGCGGATAGCCGGCGGTGAATTCGGGGCCGAACAGCACCAGCATCGGCTGGCCCAGCGCCAGCACCAGCAGCGCCATCAGCAGCGAGGGCCAGAAGGTCCACGACACGGTCTCGCGGGCGAAGGCGGCGAGCCGCTCCGGCTCGCCGTGGGTGAACTGGGCATAGCGTTGGGCGACGCCGGCCTTGACGGCGAAATAGACGAAATGCACCAGCGCCAGCGTCTTCACGGTGGCGAAATAGACGGCGACGTCATCGGGATCGAGATAGGCGCCGACCATCAGCACGTCGGCATTGGTGAGCAGGAAGAAGAAGCTCTCGACCAGGAAGATCGGCAGCGAGACCATGAACCATTGCGCGAAATGCACCTTCATCGGGCCCGGCGCGAGCTTGCGGTCGATACGCGCGGTGACGCCCATGAACTGGCCGAGCGTGGTGGCATAGGTGGCGGCGATCGAGGCGAAGATCGCGGTCCTGGCATCGGGTGCGTAGCCCATCGCCAGCATCAGCGCCATGCACACCAGGATCAGCACCGGCCGCACCAGATAGGTCGGCGACAGCGCGAACAGCGCCCATGAATTCGCCCGCGCCAGGCCTTGCAGGAGGTCGCCCAGCGCGATCATCGGCAGGCAGATCACGCCGAGGATGAAGGGCACGACATAGTAGTTCTCGATCCAGGGCGAGAACAGCCAGACGCCCAGTGCGCCGAGGCCGGCGATCGCGGTCGAGGCGGCCAGCACGAACACCCGGCTCGCGACGACGATGCCGCGCAGCTCGGCGAGCAGGCCGCGCTCGCGATATTCGGGGATGAAGCGGATGACGGAGGTGTGGAAGCCGAGGCAGGCGAGGTTGCCGACGATCACCATCGTCACCCAGACCAGCACGAAGATGCCGTATTCGAACGAGCCCATCCAGCGCGCCATCAGCACCTGGCTGACGAAGGCGATGACGGCGCTGATGATGCGGATCGTAAAGGCGATCAGCGACATGCGGCCGGCCTCGCCGCGCTCGTCGGCGGTGAACAGCACGGCATCGATGCGGCCAAGCAACGGGCTCACGCGCAGCGCCCAGCGCTGCGGCAAAAACCGCCCGGCAGTCGTCGCCGCGGAAAAGCGCACCCCGATTATTCTCCGTTTTCCGCCTCTTTTCTGCGTTTTGGTCTAGCGAAAACACATTAAGAAACGGTTGGGTAGGGTGCCTTTCTCCCCGGCTCCATTCGGAGCGAAGGTGCTGGCAGGCGGATGAGAGGCAGCGCGAGCGTGCGAAGCGTCGCGCTGCGGCAAAACGGGGTGGGATTGCAGGGGCTGGGAAGATGGCAGGCCTCAAACGCGCCGCCGCCCCTCATCCTGCCTTTCGGGCCACCTTCTCCCCATGAACGGGGAGAAGGACGAGAGCGCCTTACGCGAACGCGCCGTGGCAGTGCTTGTATTTCTTGCCCGAGCCGCAGGGGCAGGCCTCGTTGCGGCCGATCTTGCCCCAGGTCGCCGGGTTCTTCGGATCGCGGTTCTCCGGCGCGACGACGGCACTGGCTTCCTGACGCACCAGCAGCGCCGTCTCGCCGAAGTCGTCCTCGCCGGTGGTGCCGTCGATATGGCTGCCGAACATGTCGGGGGCCGCGGGCGGCGGGGCTTCCGCCGCCTGGCGGACCAGCTCGACGCGCATCAGCTGCGCGGTGACGGCCTGGCGCAGATTGCCGAGCATGCCCTGGAACAGTTCGAAGGCCTCGCCCTTGTATTCCTGCAGCGGGTCGCGCTGAGCATAGCCGCGGAAGCCGACGACCGAGCGCAGATGGTCGAGATTGACGATGTGCTCGCGCCAGAGGTGGTCCAGCGTCTGCAGCACCACCGAGCGCTCGACATAGCTCATCACGTCAGGACCGAAACGCTCGGCACGCTCCTTGGCGGCGGCCTCGGCCGCGGCGGTGATGCGCTCGCGGATATCGTCCTCGGCGATGCCTTCTTCCTTGGCCCACTCCTCGACCGGCAGGTCGAGGTTGAGGAATTCGGCCACCTCGGCCTTGAGGCCGGCGACGTTCCACTGCTCGGCATAGGCGTTTTCGGGAATGTTCTTGGCGACGATCTCCTCGATGACGCCGTCGCGCATCTCGGCGATCGTCTCGGACAGGCCTTCGCCGTCCATCAGCTCGATGCGCTGCTCGAACACCACCTTGCGCTGGTCGTTGGAGACGTCGTCATACTTCAACAGGTTCTTGCGGATGTCGAAGTTGCGCGCCTCGACCTTCTTCTGCGCCTTTTCCAGCGCCTTGTTGATCCAGGGATGGATGATCGCCTCATCCTCCTTGAGGCCGAGCTTCTGCAGCATGCCGTCCATGCGCTCGGAGCCGAAGATGCGCATCAGATCGTCCTGCAGCGACAGGAAGAATTTCGAGCGGCCGGGGTCGCCCTGGCGGCCGGAGCGGCCGCGCAGCTGATTGTCGATGCGGCGCGATTCATGGCGCTCGGTGGCGAGCACGTAGAGGCCGCCGGCGGCGAGCGCCTTTTCCTTCAGCCGGGCGACGTCCTCGCGGATATCCTTTTCCTTCGCCTCGCGCTCGGGGCCTTCCGGCATGTCGCCAAGCTCTTCGGCGATGCGCATCTCGGCGTTGCCGCCGAGCTGGATGTCGGTGCCGCGGCCGGCCATGTTGGTGGCGATGGTGATGGCACCGGGCTTGCCGGCCTGGGCGACGATGGCCGCCTCGCGCTCGTGGTGGCGAGCGTTCAGCACTTCGAAATTCTTGAAGCCGTCCTTGCGCAGGCGCTCGGCCAGCTGCTCGGATTTCTCGATCGAGGTGGTGCCGACCAGGATCGGCTGGTCCTTTTCGCGCGCGTCCCTGATCTCCTTGACGATCGCCTTGTACTTCTCGTCGACGGTCCGGTAGACCTCGTCGTCCTCATCCTTGCGCACGACCGGCAGGTTGGTCGGGATCTCGGTGACCTCGAGATTGTAGATGTTTGCGAACTCCTCGGCCTCGGTCAGCGCCGTGCCGGTCATGCCGGCGAGCTTGTCGTACAGGCGGAAATAGTTCTGGAAGGTGACCGAGGCCAGCGTCTGGTTCTCCGGCTGGATCGCCACGTGCTCCTTGGCCTCGAGCGCCTGGTGCAGGCCTTCCGAATAGCGGCGGCCGGGCATCATGCGGCCGGTGAACTCGTCGATGATGACGATCTCGCCGTTGCGCACGATATAGTCCTTGTCCTTCTGGAACAGGCGGTGCGCCTTGAGCGCGTTGTTGACATGGTGGACGATGGCGACGTTCTCGACGTCGTAAAGCGACTCGCCCTTCAGCAGGCCGGCGTCGCGCAGCAGGTTCTCCAGCTTCTCAGTGCCTTCCTCGGTGAAGATGGAGGTCTTCTGCTTCTCGTCGATCTCGTAATCGGCCGGGCCGAGCTTGAGCATGAAGGCGTCGATGGTGTTGTACATCTCCGAACGGTCCTCGAGCGGACCAGAGATGATCAGCGGCGTGCGCGCCTCGTCGACCAGGATGGAATCGACTTCGTCGACGATGGCGTAGCTGTGGCCGCGCTGCACCATCTGGGCGCGCTCATACTTCATGTTGTCGCGCAGATAGTCGAAGCCGAGCTCGTTGTTGGTGGCGTAGGTGACGTCGGCGGCGTAGGCGTCGCGTCGCTCCTCGTCGGAGAGCCCGTGGACGATGACGCCGACGGTGAGGCCGAGGAACTTGTAGATGCGGCCCATCCATTCGGAGTCGCGGGTGGCGAGATAGTCGTTGACGGTCACGACGTGGACGCCCTTGCCGGCCAGCGCGTTGAGATAGACCGGCAGCGTGCCGACCAGGGTCTTGCCCTCGCCGGTGCGCATCTCGGCGATGCCGCCATTGTGCAGCACCATGCCGCCGATCAGCTGGACATCGAAGGGGCGCAGGCCAAGCACGCGGCGAGCGGCTTCGCGCACGGTGGCGAAGGCCGGTATCAAGAGATCATCGAGCGAGGCGCCGTTGGCGATATCCTGGCGGAATTTTTCCGTCCGGCCGCGAAGCTCGGCGTCGGAAAGCGCCCGCATCTCGTTTTCCATCGCATTGATGGCCTCGACGCGCGGCCGGGTCGCCTTCACCCGGCGATCGTTGGAGGAGCCGAAAACCTTACGGGCGAGACCGCCAAGACTGACCATCCAATGGTCCTTTCGATAGCATTCTTATTCGTTGCGACAGGCACCGGGCGGCCCCATCAAATCCGCGTGAAACGCGGACAAACGCAAAAAGCGCCCGGAAAACGGTTCTGGACGCAAAGTCGTTGGACAGATAAGAGGGGGCTCAAACGATGTCAACGCCGCGCTGGTCCTGCGGACCGCGCCAAATTCCGCCACAATCTGGCCGATCTGAAGCCATTCAGCCCAAGCAATCCCCACCGGAGTTAATCTTGATGACCTTATTGTTCCGCCGCGCGTCGCTCGCCAGCCTTGGCCTGGCATTCGGGCTGTCGGCTCTGTCGCTGTCGCCGGTCATGGCGCAGGAAGCCGCGCCGGCCCAGCCGGCCGCCCCGGCCGCCGCCGCCAAGCCGGTGGATCCGAACGCCGTGGTCGCGACGATCAACGGCCAGCCGCTGACCGAGGCGGACCTTGGGCTTGCCGAGGGCGAGCTGTCGCAGCAGTTCCAGCAACTGCCGCCCGAGCAGCGTCGCGCGGCCGCCCTTTCGGCGGCCATCGAGATCCGTGTCATGGCCGCCCAGGCGGTCGCCACCGGCCTCGACAAGGATGCCGATTTCCAGCGCCGCATGGCCTTTTTGCAGCAGCGCGCGCTGCATGGCGAGATGGTCGAGAAGAGCGTCGTAAACAAGGTGACCGACGCCGAGGTTCGCGCCCGCTACGACCAGGAGATCGCCAACACGCCGCCGGTCAACGAGGTGCATGCCCGTCACATCCTCGTGAAGACGAAGGAAGAGGCCGAGGCAATCATCAAGCAGCTCGACGGCGGCGCCGACTTCCAGAAGCTCGCCAACGAGCACACCAGCGATCCGAGCGGCAAGTCCAATGGCGGCGATCTCGGCTGGTTCGGACCGGGGCAGATGGTGCCGGAGTTCGACAAGGCGGCGTTCGCGCTCGAAGTCGGCAAATACACCAAGGAGCCGGTGCAGTCGCAGTTCGGCTGGCACGTCATCAAGCTCGAGGACAAGCGGGCCAAGCAGCCGCCGGCCTTCGAGGAGGTCAAGGACCAGGCCAAGCAGGCGGTCATCCGCGACAAGTATTTCGCGCTGGTGAAGCAGCTGCGCGCCGACGCCAAGGTCGAGATCCCCGACGCCAACCTGAAGAAGGCGGTCGAGACGATCGAAAGCGGCAAGTAAGCCGGCACGTGACACATCACAAAAAGGGCGCCGATCGGCGCCCTTTTTCGTTGGTGCCGTAGAATCGATCGTGTCGCGCCGGCTCCCTGAGCCTGGCGGCTATGAACGCTTGCCGGAAATGCCGGAGATCACATAGTGGACGGCGGCGCGCAGCGTGGCCTCGTCTTCGTCGAGACGGTTGGTCAACAGATGCCCCCAGGCATAGGAGGCGATCAGGTCGGCGACGATCTCGGCATCGACATCGGGCGCGACCTCGCCGCGCGCCTTGGCGCGCGCGATCAATTGGCCGGTGTGGGCTCGGCGTCCGGCCGCGTAGCCGGCCAGGGCCGCGGCCGCGTGGCTGTCCGACTGCGCTTCGGCGATGAGCGATCTGAACACATTGCCGGACGATGTCCGGCGCCAGTGCGAGAACAGGTTCTTCAGAAAGCCGACGAGGTCGTCCTCGAGATTGCCGGTATCGGGGACGTCGACGCGCTTCTGCCGCTGATAGACATCTAGCAGCAGGGCGGCCTTGCTCGGCCACCAGCGATAGATGGTCGGCTTTCCCGCCCGCGCCCGGCGCGCCACCGCCTCGATCGAAAAGCCGGAATAGCCGGCCTCCGTCAGCACCGCCTCGGCGGCGTCGAGAATGGCGCCGGCGCTGTCGGGGTTGCGCTTCGCGCCGATCGATTTGCGGCCGGGGCCGGCAGTCGTGCCCATGCTGATCTTCCTTGGCCGGTGAGTCCGTCACCAATCATATTGGGTTGCCCGCGCAAACGAAACGCCCCGTTCCGGGTTGCGCGCCTGCGCTCCAGCTTGCGAGGCACGCCCAGGACGCCTCTTGCGCCGGCGCGCCGTATCGGGCAAACCGGCCTTCCCTTTGCGATTTCCGCCGCTCGAGGTCCCCATGTCCGCAACGATTTCGCCGCTCGCGCCGAAGAAATATCCAAAAATGCCCGCCATCGAGGGCGTGCGCATCGCGACCGCCGAGGCCGGCATCAAGTACAAGAACCGCACCGACCTTCTTGCCATGGTCTTCGATCCGGGCACAACCGTCGCCGGCGTGTTCACCAGGTCGAAATGCCCGTCGGCGCCGGTCGATTTCTGCCGGCAGAACCTCGGCGCCGGCAAGGCGCGCGTGCTGGTCGTCAATTCCGGCAACGCCAATGCCTTCACCGGCAAGAAGGGCCGCGCTTCCACCGCGCTGACCGGCGAGGCGGCGGCCAAGGCGGCCGGCTGCGCCACCAGCGAGGTGTTCCTGGCCTCCACCGGCGTCATCGGCGAGCCGCTCGACACGGCCAAGTTCAGCCATCTGCTCGCCGGGCTGGTCAAGGACGGCAAGCCCGATCTGTGGACCGAGGCCGCCAAGGCCATCATGACCACGGACACCTATCCGAAGGTGGCGACGGCGACGGTGAAGCTCGGCGACGCCGACGTCACCATCAACGGCATCGCCAAGGGCGCCGGCATGATCGCGCCCGACATGGCCACGATGCTCTCCTTCGTCGCCACCGATGCGCCGATCGCGGCACCTGTGCTGCAGGACCTGCTGTCGCGCGGCACGGCCAAGACCTTCAACGCGGTCACCGTCGACAGCGATACCTCGACCAGCGACACGCTGCTGCTGTTCGCCACCGGGGCCGCGGCCAAGCGCGGCGCGCCGGCCATCACGGACGCGAAGGACGCGCGGCTCGGCGCATTCCGCCGCGCGCTGGGCAAAATACTGAAAACGCTGGCGCTGCAAGTGGTGCGCGACGGCGAGGGCGCGCGCAAGCAGGTCGAAGTCACCGTCACTGGTGCCAAGTCGGCCCGCTCGGCCAAGCGCATCGCGCTGTCGATCGCCAATTCACCGCTGGTCAAGACGGCCGTCGCCGGCGAGGACGCCAATTGGGGTCGCGTGGTCATGGCTGTCGGCAAGGCCGGCGAGCCCGCCGACCGCGACCTGCTGTCGATCTGGTTCGGCGACAACAGGCTGGCGCATGAGGGCGAGCGCGATCCCGCCTATTCCGAGGAAGCAACCTCGGCCTATATGAAGCGCGACGACATCCGCATCCGCGCCGACATCGGCATCGGCCGCGGCAAGGCAACGGTGTGGACCTGTGACCTCACCAAGGAATATGTCGCCATCAACGGCGACTATCGGAGCTGATGGTTTTGGTTTCCAGACATCCGGCAGGTGTGCTCGCCGTCGTGCGTCGCTACGAGGCGGCCGGGTTCCGTGCCTGGCCGGCGGCCGCCGTCCATTATGACGGCACGTGGGTGGTACGGCTGACGGCTGGGCATCCGGCCAAGCGGCTGAATTCGGTCAATCCGCTCGATCCCGGCGACACCCAGCACATTGCCGAGCGCATCGGCCGCGCCAGCCGGCGTTTCGACGCCTATGGACGGCCGCTGACGTTCCGCATTTCGCCGCTGTCGGGCCCCGAGCTGTCCAGGCATCTCGACAGCGAAGGCTGGAGCAGCTTCGACGAATCGCTGGTGATGCGCCTG
This sequence comes from Mesorhizobium sp. 131-2-1, assembly GCF_016756535.1. Taxonomy (NCBI): domain Bacteria; kingdom Pseudomonadati; phylum Pseudomonadota; class Alphaproteobacteria; order Hyphomicrobiales; family Phyllobacteriaceae; genus Mesorhizobium; species Mesorhizobium sp. 131-2-1. The sequence continues at coordinate 1,574,670 of NZ_AP023247.1, forward strand.
CCGCTCGCCGATGCCCAGCTCGACCCCGCCATGGATCAGATTCCACTGAAGGACATCGGCCGCTTCATCGGCGCGCTGCTCAAGGTGCGGGGTTTGGACGCTTCGCTCCGGCCCGGCCTGTCGGAGATCATAGGCGCCATCCAGCCGGAAGCCGGCCTGTTCGCGCTCGAGGATGGCAGCGAATCGCTGGCGACGCTGATCTGCGTCCATGACGGCGACCTCGCCGGCCTGTTTGAGGTCGCCACGGACAAGTCGGTGCGCAAACAGGGCCACGGCCGCAACCTTATCCTGTCGGCGCTGAAATGGGCGCGGCTGCGCGGCGCGCGCGAGGCCTGGCTGCAGGTGGAGGCCGACAACGCGCCGGCGCTGGGCCTCTACCGTTCGCTGGGCTTCGAGGAAGTCTACCGCTACCACTATCGGCGGCCGCCCGGCGCATGAGCGAGGTCATGCCAGCCGGCAAGCGCCTGCTCCTCGTCGCCGCCTGCGCGCTGGTCGACGCCGACGGACGCGTGCTGCTCGCCCAGCGTCCCGAGGGCAAGCAGCTCGCTGGCCTGTGGGAATTCCCGGGCGGCAAGGTCGAGCCAGGCGAAACGCCGGAGCAGTGCCTGATCCGGGAACTCAATGAGGAGCTGGGCATCGAGACGGAGATCCCTTGCCTCGCGCCGCTGACCTTCGCCAGCCACAGCTATGATGATTTTCACCTGCTGATGCCGCTTTTCGTCTGCCGCCGCTTCCGCGGCATTGCGCAGCCAAGGGAGGGGCAGGGCCTGAAATGGGTGCGGCCACGCCAGATGCGCGACTATCCGATGCCGCCAGCCGATGCGCCGTTGATCCAGTTCCTCATTGATCTCCTGTAGTCGGGGAATTCGGCGCTGGTTTAGCCAGCGTTAATGGATGATTTATCTCGATGTGAAAAATTGAGGCGAGGCTGGTCTCGGCCTACACGCTTGGGGAGCGATTGCATGAGCCTCGACAATGACTGGGAGTCGATCCGGCCGGACCGCGGCTTTCGCGCCGCCGATGCGGGCATGGGCATATTGCGCATCACGCTGCTGTTCGGGTCCGCAGCGGTGGCGCTCGCCTTGATCGCCGCGCCTTTCCTCGACAGCCAGACGCGCGCGGCCCGCGATGGCTTTGCCGGTGTCGACGCGATGAGCACCGGCTCGATCGGCCACCGCGACACCTATACGCTGCGCCGCAGCGTGCTGCAGCCCCTGCCCAGCTCGATCTGCGTGATCCGCAGCGACGGCAGGCGCAGCGGCGACTGCTGACATGGTTAACGATTTTCCCAGAACCGACCTATTTCACCGCCTGTTAAGCTTTTGCCGTTAACCTTTCTTAACGGGTCAACGCTAAGGTTCCTGGCAAGAGGGATCGATGATCATGAAAAATCTGCTGCAACGGTTTATTCAAGACGAGACGGGCGCGACGGCCATTGAATATGGCCTTATCGTCACCGTCCTGTCGCTTGCCATCGTCGCCGGCGTCGGTCAGGTCGGCAATGCGATCATGTGGCTGTTCAGCGACAACAACAGCAAGCTGGCCAACGCCTTCGCGCAGCACTGATTTCAAGGGGTCGCTGCTCAGCGCTCTGGCGGCCCTTCCAAAATGGTCTTCAGCGAGACCTTGGCCGTGCCGGGCTTTAGCGGTTTTTGCTGCGAGGCATCGGGGGCCCAGCCAGACATCCATACGATCGAGAAGCTTGCCCTGACGCGGCCGTCGGGGTCGGAAAACCGTTCCGCGTAGATTTCGGCGGCGCGGGCGAAGAATTTTCGCGTGCCTGGCCGCCGGTTGCGGTCGGCGAGGGCGCTGGTTTCGCCCATGGCTCTCAGATCGGCGAGCAAGTCGAACATGGTGTCGTAACGCACCGTCACCATCTCGACATCGGCGACCGGCAGCGCCAAGCCGGCGCGTTGAAGCAGCGCGCCGGCGTCGCGGACATCGGTGAAGGGGATGACGCGCGGGCTGGCACCCCCGTAAAGCTCGGTTTCTGCGGCGAGCAGGCTTTCGCGCAATTCCGAAAGCGTGCCGGCACCGGCCAGGGCGCCAAGGAAAAGCCCGTCGGGCCGAAGTGCCCTGCGGATCTGCGCCAGCATGCCGGGAATGTCGTTCATAGCCTGCAGCGACAGGAGCGAGACCGCGAGATCGAGGCTCCCGGCCTCGAACGGTACGGTTTCCAGCGGCGCGACAAGGCCTGTCCCGTCACCAAGGAACGCCGGGTCCGCTTCGACGCGTGCGATCTCCACGACCTTGCCGCTCCCGGCAAGCACGTCGGCCGCCGCCGACGTCTGGCAAAACAGCGCTGCCGCCCTGCCGAAGCTGCGCCCGACGGCGCCCAACCGGTCGGCAAGGTCATCGGCTGCCCGCCGCATCATGAAATCGGCGCCGCCCACGGGATTGGCCAGGGCGCGGCGCTTGCGCGCCAGCCAGAGCGAGGTGTCGATGATAGGCTGCACGGGCAGGTTCCTGTTTTCCGCTCTCTGATATAGTGGCGGAGAAGCAAGCACGTGGCCGATCCGATGCCGAAGATCAAGACCGATGCGATCAGGAACGTTGCGCGCAAGGCAATGGCCTTGCCGGCGCGCATCCTGTTTCCGCCGGTCTGTGCCGGTTGCCGGCGCCATGTCTCGCAGCCCGGCGTGCTGTGCGGCGCCTGCTGGCCGAAGCTCAGGCTGCTCGAGCGGCCATGGTGCGCGGTGATGGGCACGCCATTCACGCATGAGATGGGCGATGGGTTCCTTTCGGCCGAGGCGATCGCCGATCCGCCGCCCTTCGAGCGCGCGCGGGCCGCGGTCGTCTACTCCGGCGTGGCGCGCCAGATGGTGCAAGGCCTGAAGTACCAGGATCGCACGGATCTGGCGCCGTGGATGGCGCGCTGGATGCTGCGCGCCGGGGCCGAGCTGATCGCCGAGGCGGATCTCGTCGTGCCGGTACCGTTGCACTGGCGGCGCTTCTTCCGGCGGCAATTCAACCAGTCGGCCGAGCTGGCGAGGGCAGTGTCGCATCTCAGCGGCCTGCCTTTCTCGCCTTCGGCGGTCAGGCGCGTGAAGCTGACGCGTCAACAGGTCGGGCTGGAGCGGCAGGAGCGCGAGGACAATGTGCGCGCCGCTTTCCGTGTGCCGGCCGAGGCGGAAATCGAGATCGCCGGGCGCCGGGTGCTGTTGATCGACGACGTCTACACCACCGGCGCGACGGCAAGGGCGGTCGCCAAGGCGCTGAAGAGGGGCGGCGCCGGAGCCGTCGACGTGCTGACCTTCGCGCGCGTTTTGCCGGGGGACTTCCGAGCCGACGAGTCCGCGACTATATAGGTTGGAATTGTTGTTTTTGTGCATGCCGTTATCCCAGAAGCCAGGCGCTTCCCGGCGGCATGCATAGGCAGGATTGCTGACTGATGATCGACGTGACGATCTATACACGCATGATGTGCGGCTACTGCACCGCGGCCAAGCGGCTGCTCGAGCGCAAGGGTGTCGCCTACACCGAGCACGATGCTTCCTTCTCGCCGGAACTGCGCCAGGAAATGATTTCCCGGGCGCATGGGCGTTCCACATTTCCGCAGATTTTCATCGGCGACACGCATGTCGGCGGCTCCGACGACCTCCATGAACTGGAGGCCGAGGGCCGGCTTGATGCGCTGCTCGCCAACGGTTCGAGGGTTTGATCATGGGTGTTTTCAAGGCAGCGGCGGTGCAGATGCGTTCGGGCACCAGCCCCGCGTGCAACTCGGTCGACCTGGAACGCCTGGTGCGCGAGGCGGCGGGCCTGGGCGCGACCTATGTGCAGACCCCCGAGATGACAGGCGCGCTGGTGCGCGACAAGGAGGCGCGGGCCGCCTCCTTCACCTCGGAGGACAAGGACATCATCGTCTGGACCGCCCGGAAGCTGGCGAAGGAACTCGGCATCTTCCTGCATATAGGCTCGACCGCCATCCTGCGCGCCGACGGCAAGCTTGCCAACCGCGCCTTGCTGTTCGCGCCCGATGGCTCCACCATCGCCAGCTACGACAAGATCCATATGTTCGACGTCGACCTCGACAATGGCGAGAGCTGGCGCGAATCCGCCGCCTATGAGCCGGGCACCGAGGCCGTCATCGCCGAGCTCGACGGCGCCAGGCTCGGCTTTGCCGTCTGCTACGACCTGCGCTTCCCACAGCTGTTCCGCGCCGAGGCGCTGGCCGGCGCCAATGTGCTTTCGGTGCCCGCCGCCTTCACCCGGCAGACCGGCGAAGCGCACTGGCACGTGCTGCTGAGGGCCCGCGCCATCGAGAACGGCGCGTATGTGGTCGCGGCCGCGCAAGGGGGCCTGCATGAGGACGGCCGCGAGACCTATGGCCACTCGCTGATCGTCGACCCGTGGGGCCGCATCGTCGCGGAAGCCGCCCATGACGAGCCCGGCGTGATCGTCGCCGAGATCGATCCGGCGCAGTCGCTCGCCGCGCGCAGGAAGATCCCCAACCTCAAGAATGCGCGCGAGTTCGCCGTCAATGCCGGCGAGGCGCCGCGCCTCAGGGGTGCCGCTTCTTGATCCGTTTTTCCCTGATCTGCGAGCACGAACACGAATTCGAGGCGTGGTTCCGCAGCAATGACGATTTCGACACCCAGAAGAAGCGCGGCTTCGTCGATTGCCCGACCTGCGGCTCGCATAAGGTCGACAAGGCGCTGATGGCGCCGGCCGTCTCCACCGGGCGCAAGCAGGAAAAGATCGCGCTCGCCATGGGCGAGGCGCAGAAGCAGGCGATGGCGCAGTTGAAGGCGCTCGCCGAAAAGGTACGCGAGAATGCCGACTACGTCGGCGACAAGTTCGCCGAGGAAGCGCGCAAGATCCATTTCGGCGAGACCGATCCGCGCGGCATCTATGGCGAGGCGACGGTCGACGAGGCAAAAAGCCTGGCCGAGGACGGCGTCGAGTTCATGCCGATTCCGACTTTTCCGGACGACCGGAACTGAGCGGTTCAGCGCTCATCGCTGACCCACCCTAAGTATTTGTTTTGACGCAATTCCGGACGGAAAACCGTTTCACACTTTTCCTGGACTTGCTCCAAGCGGTCAGCTCAGGCTTTCGATCAGTTTTCCGAGCAGGCTGGCGAGCGTCTCGCGCTCCTCGCGCGTCAGGCCGGCGAGGATGTCATGTTCGTTGGCGACATGGGCGGCGAGCGCCTCGTCGGTCAAGGCCAGCCCCTTTTCGGTGAGCGCAACGACGACCCCCCGCCGGTCGCTCGGATGCGGCGCGCGTTCGGTCAAACCGGCCTTTTCCAGCCGGTCGAGCCGGGCGGTCATGGCGCCCGAGGTCACCATCGTCGCCTCGTATAGATCGGTCGGCGTCAGCGCGTAGGGCTTGCCGGAGCGGCGCAGGGTCGCCAGCACGTCGAACTCGCCTTGCTGCAAGCCGAAGCGGGCAAACAGCGGCGCCAGCCGCTCGCGCGAGATCAGCGAGGCGGCCTCGCTCAACCGTCCGATCACCGCCATCGGCGAGACGTCCAGGTCCGGCCGTTCGCGCTTCCATTGCTCTATCGCCTTCGCCGCACGGTCCATCTATCTCACCGATAAGTATCTTGACATAAAGAATCTTTTCGGTATGTTATCTCAAAACGCAATAGCGGCCAAGCGCCGCGATTGAACGACGGGACCATCCGATGAAGTTTCTCTGGGACTCGGCTGCCGGCCTGCTGGTCGTCACCGGCGGCCTGCTCGGCCTGACGCTGCCCTTCGGCAAGCTGGCGACGGCGGCCGGCGTGCCGGCCATGGCGTGGGCCTTCGTCATCTCGCTCGGCGCCGGCGGCGTGCTGTTGCTGGCGCTTCTGCTGAAGGGCCAGCGCGTCCGGCTTACGGTGCGCAATCTGCGCTATTTCTTCATCACCGCAGCCGTGTCCTATGCCTTCCCCAATTTGTTGATGTTCTCGGCCATCCCGCATCTCGGCGCCGGCTACACCGGCATCATGTTCACGCTGTCGCCGGTCGTCACGCTCGTGTTCTCGATCCTGCTCGGCGTCCGGCGGCCAAACCTGCTTGGCGTCGCCGGCATCGCGGTCGGCTTCATCGGCGCAGTGATGGTGGCGGTCACACGCGGCGAGGCCGGCCAGCCGGCCGATTTCTTCTGGGTCGCGGTCGGGCTGCTGATCCCGGTCAGCCTCGCCGCCGGCAACATCTACCGCACCGTCGACTGGCCGGAAGGCACCGGTCCGATCGAACTTGCCGTCGGCAGCCATCTGGCCTCCGCCACGCTGCTCCTTGCCGGCATTGTGGCCTTGCTGGGCAAGAGCGCATTTGTCCCGCTTAGCGGCGTGCCGCTGGTGGTCGCCGGGCAGGTGGCGTCGGCCTCGGCGATGTTTGCCTTCTTCTTCCGCCTGCAGGCGGTAGGCGGCCCGGTCTATCTCAGCCAGATCGGCTATGTCGCGGCCGCTGTCGGGCTGTTTGCCGGCACGATCTTGCTTGGCGAGCAGTATCAACTGCTGACCTGGGCGGGCGCGGTGATCATCACGATCGGCGTCTTCATCACCACCAGGGCGCAGAACCAAACCAGCGCGAAGATGCGGAGCCAGGCAGCCTGAGGCGGCTTCAGCCCTTGCCGTCGCTGTCCTCGCCACCGGGCTCCGGCCGCGGATGCCGGCGGCGGTGGGTGGCGGCGGCGCGCGCCGCCTGTTCGTAGATGCCCGTCATCAATTCGAGCGTGCGCGCTACATCTTCCAGCTTGTCCGCCATTTCAGGAATGCGCGTCACCGCCTCGATGAGCAGGATCGAACGGATGTCGGCATAGCGCTCGGTCACCCGGCGGCCGAGCGGCGTCACCTCGTAGGTGACGCCGGCGCGGCCGCTGCCGGTGCGCGTGATCAGCCCGCCCTTGAGCAGCTTGCGCAGGCTGTACTGGATGTTGGGGATGTCGTCGCGGTTGGTCATCTGCGCGAGGTCGCGGACGCTCTTTGGCCTATCGTTCATCCTGATGATGTGCAGCAGCGCGTTCTCCGGCCCGCTGGCCGAGAACTCTATCACCGTGGCGAGGCACTCGGCCTGCCAGTGGCCGAACGCCTCGTAGGAGCGCATCAGCGCGTATTCGACCTCTGTGACGTCGATCTCGAGCGGCGTGCGGGCGAGATGCCAGCCACGGTCGAGCAATTCGGCCTGTGTTTCCAAAGGTTTGCGCCGCTCATTCATCCGCCTGTTCCCTCGCTGCCAGCATGCGCCGATCCGGGCGATTGCGTCTACACGAATTTATGATAGACTTTCTATTATAAATTATAATCAAAATATGAGGAGAACACCGTCATGAGCATGCTCGACAAGACCGCTTCCGATGCGCAGCCCTTCTTCCTCGGCACGTTCGCATCCAACTGTTCCGGCGGCATGACCGTCACCAAGATCCCCGAGCGCTGGGTCAGTTCCTGGGACAACAATCTGCGGCTGGCGCGTCTCCTCGATGAGGCCGGCATCGACTTCATGCTGCCGATCGCGCGCTGGATCGGTTATGGCGGGGAAACCAATTTCCACGGCAACGTGCTGGAGACCATCACCTGGGCGGCCGGGCTGCTCGCGCTCACCCGCAACATCACGGTCTTTGCCACCACGCATACGGCGGCGAACCATCCGGTGGTCGTGGCCAAGCAGCTTGCGACCATCGACCAGATCAGCAGGGGCCGCATCGGGCTCAACATCGTCGCCGGCTGGAACAAGCCCGAATATGAGGCGCTCGGGCTGACGCTGCCCGACGATCACGTCACGCGCTACGGCTACGCGCAGGAATGGTTCGATATCGTGAGAGCGCTGTGGAGCCGCAGCGAAGCCTTCGACTGGGATGGAACCTGGTTCAAGCTGAAGAATGTGCTCGGCGATCCGCGGCCGTCATCGCGGCTGCCGATCCTGAACGCGGCTGGTTCGGAGGAGGGGCGCAAGTTTGCCGTCCGCAACGCCGATTTCCTATTCACGCCGGCGATCGACCTGACGCGTTCGAAAGACGAGATCGCGGCGTTGAAGCAGCAGGCAAAGGTCGCCGGCAAGGATGTCGACGTGCTGACCTTTGCCCATGTCGTTTGCCGGCCGACCGAGAAGGAAGCCAACGATTATCTCGAGCATTTCGGCCGCGCCAATGCCGACTGGGCGGCGGTCGACAATCTGGTGCGGCTGCAATTCGCCCATGCGCAGTCGTTCCCGCATGACCTCCTGGCGATGATCCGCGACCGCATGGCGGCCGGCCATGGCGGCTTCCCGCTCACCGGCACGCCCGAGCAGGTTGCCGACGGCATCTGCCAACTGCATCAGGCCGGATTCCGCGGCTCGACGCTCTCGTTCGTCGACTACGCCGAGGAATTCCCCTATTTCCGCGACACGGTGCTGCCTATTCTCGAACAGAGAGGCGTCCGGTTGGCGCCTCGCGCGATGCAGTCGGCGGCCTGAGCGAAGGAGGCGGCAATGTCCACGGCAGAAGGTCCGGTGAGCGTCGCCGATTTCCGCGCCGCCATGCGGCTCATCGTCGGCAATGTCAGCGTGATTACCGCCGGAGTGGGCGACGACCGCTCCGGCTTGGTGGTCATCTCGGTGGTCTCACTCTCGGCCGAGCCGCCTAAGGTGATCGCCTGCGTCAACCGCTCATCCTCGACCTGGCCGCTGATCGAGCGCTACCGCCATTTCGGCGTCAATTCGCTCGGTCCCCAGCACCAGCGCGTGGCGGAGCGGTTCTCGGGCTTCGGCGGCATCAAAGGCAAGGACCGCTACGAGGGCGCCGAATGGACGACGCTCAAGACCGGAGCGGCGCTGCTGTCCGACGCTGTGGCCGCTTTCGACTGCAGCCTCGACGAGATGATTGATCGCGGCACGCATTCGATCGTCATCGGCTCGGTCGAGGCGGTGAAGACCCAGGATGCAGGCCAGGCGCTGATCTACTGGCGTGGCGGCTACCGGCCGCTCGACGCTTGATTCAGGTGAGGCCGGTCTGACCTGAATCTCAACACTCCCGAGGAGGAGTGGTCAGACCGATCCCTTTTCGGCCAGCACCATGTAGTTGACGTCCATGTCCTTCGACCGCTGCCAGCGGTCGGCCAGCGGATGGTAGACGACGCCGGTGCGGTCGATGATCGAGAGCCCGGCAGCGCCAAGCGCCTTTTCCAGCTCTTCCGGCCGCACCAGCTTGCCGAACTGGTGGGTGCCGCGCGGCAGCCAGCGCAGCACATATTCGGCGCCGATAATGGCAAGGCCAAGCGCCTTCAGCGTGCGGTTGATGGTGGCGACGAACATGATGCCGCCGGGCTTGACCATCTGGCCGCATTTGGCCACGAACAGGTCGATGTCGGCGACATGCTCGATCACTTCCATGTTGAGAATAACGTCGAATGTCTCGCCGGCGTCGGCGAGATCTTCGGCGGTCGTGGCGCGGTAGTCGACGCTGACGCCGACCTCGGCAGCGTGCAGCTTGGCGACTTCGATGTTGGTGGCGGAAGCGTCGGCGCCGACCACTTCGGCGCCAAGCCTGGCCATCGGCTCGCACAACAGCCCGCCGCCGCAGCCGATGTCGAGAAAACGCAGGCCCTCGAACGGCCGCGCCGCGCGCGGATCGCGACCAAAGCGTGCCGCCACCTGGTCGCGGATATAGGCAAGCCGCACCGGATTGAACTTGTGCAGCGGGCGGAACTTGCCGTTCGGGTTCCACCATTCGGCGGCAAGCGCGGAGAAGCGTTCCACTTCTCCGGCATCGATCGTCGACCGTCGGGGTTCTGGCATGGGCGGGTCTCCTCGAACGCTAGGAAGTCGGTTGCCGGGCCGCGAATGTCAAGGCGGCTTTTCTCGACTGCTGCCAAGAGCGTGCGGCGGGCCTGCGCGCCCGGGCTGTCGCGAGAGGTGTTTTGTCAGCGTGTGGCAGCTTGGTCTGACCGCAACAGCAACAGCGTTACCCCAGTGGACGAAAGAAGAGGCATGTTGTTTCAGCAGGAGTATGTCATGCGACCCCACTCTTCGATCTTGTGGCGGCTCGACCTGGAAGGCCACGATGCCTGCCTGCTTTCCAAGACGAACGGCGGTTGGAAACTCAAGGGCCATGCGCTCTTCGCCCACGACAGCAAGCCATGCAGCCTTGCCTATGACATCGATTGCGATGCCGGCTGGCGGACGCGCTCGGCGCGCGTCGACGGCTTTCTCGGCTCGCAGACCCTGCGCTATGAAGTAGAGCGGCTTGCCGGTGGCGGCTGGACACTGAACGGCGCCGCCCAGGATGAGGTCGCCGGCCTGGTCGATGTCGATCTTGGCTTCACGCCCGCCACGAACCTCCTGGCTGTCCGCCGCTTCGACCTCGGTGTCGGCATGGCGACGCCCGCGCCGGCTGCCTATCTGGCCTTTCCCGAAATCAGGCTCGTGCGCCTCGAACAGACCTATCGGCGGCTCGACGAAACCCGTTACGCCTACGCTGCGCCGATGTTCGGCTATGATGCAGTCCTGGAGGTTTCACCGACCGGGTTCGTGCTCGACTATCCCGGCCTGTGGCGAAACGCGGCGCGGCTGGATTGAGGATCGGCGGCCAGCCCCAAGGCTTCAGCGGCAGCGGGATCAGGTCAACTGGCGAGCGCGATCGCCAGGTGTTTCATGTCGACGCTGGCGGGATCGATGGCCCGCATGGCGTCGCAATCGCCGATCTCGGCCATGATCCGGCCGGCGGCGGCAAGTGCCTGCTCGCGGCTCTGCCAGCGCACCAGATCGACCCAGACGCCGTCATCCTGCCTGGCCAGGCAGCGGCTGAGGAAACCGGGCTGGCGCGCCAGCCAGTCGCCGAGCAGGCCATTGCCGGCGATAAAACCCGGTTCGGATCCGGGCTTCAGCCGGAAGGTGACGATTTCCAGGGCCTCGGTCATCAGTTCGTCTCGCTGTCAGAAGTCGCAGGGCATCCATCGCACGGCGTGGCGCCCAAATCCGTCAGGAGCCGCGAAATCTCACCCAAATCGTTGTTGCGCGCCATCGCTTGCGAAATCCTGATCATTTGGCTAAGGAGGCCGCGCATTCAGCACCCGGCATAGGCCGGCGTGTTCTTTCGGCCCCAGGCCCAGCATCCAGTCAAAGGCATTTCGCTTCCATGGCGCGCATCGTGATGAAATTCGGCGGAACATCCGTCGCCGACATCGCCCGCATCCGCAACGTGGCGCGCCATGTCAAACGCGAGGTCGACGCCGGCCATGAGGTCGCCGTGGTGGTCTCGGCGATGGCCGGCAAGACCAATGAGCTGGTCGGCTGGACGCGCGAGGCCTCGCCGATGCACGACGCGCGCGAATATGACGCCGTCGTCGCCTCCGGCGAGCAGGTCACGGCCGGCCTGCTGGCGATCACGCTGCAGAACATGGGCGTGCACGCCCGTTCATGGCAGGGCTGGCAGATCCCGATCAAGACCGACAACGCGCATGGCGCGGCGCGCATCCTCGACATCGACGGCGCCTTCCTGATCAAGCGCTTCGGCGAGGGCCAGGTGGCCGTCATCGCCGGTTTCCAGGGCATCGGCCCGGACAACCGCATCGCGACGCTGGGCCGCGGCGGCTCCGACACCAGCGCCGTGGCGATCGCAGCGGCGGTCAAGGCCGACCGCTGCGACATCTACACCGATGTCGACGGCGTCTACACCACCGATCCGCGCATCGAGCCGAAGGCGCGGCGGCTGGCCAAGATTTCCTTCGAGGAAATGCTCGAAATGGCTTCGCTTGGCGCGAAGGTGCTGCAGGTGCGCTCGGTCGAGCTTGCCATGGTGCACAGGGTGCGTACTTTCGTGCGGTCGTCCTTCGACGATCCCGACGCGCCCGGAATGGGGGATTTGCTCAATCCGCCCGGAACGCTTATTTGCGACGAGGAAGAGATCGTGGAACAGCAGGTCGTCACCGGAATTGCCTACGCCAAGGACGAGGCGCAGATCTCGCTGCGCCGCGTTGGCGATCGCCCCGGCGTTGCCGCCGGCATCTTCGGGCCGCTGGCCGAGGCCAACATCAATGTCGACATGATCGTCCAGAACATCTCCGAGGACGGCAAGTTCACCGACATGACCTTCACCGTGCCTTCCGGAGACGTCGACAAGGCGCTTGCGGTGCTGGAGCGCCTGAAGGCAGATGTCGGCTATGACGTGGTGCAGTCGGAAGCCGGCATGTCCAAGGTCTCGGTCATCGGCATCGGCATGCGCAGCCACGCGGGTGTGGCCGCCACCGCCTTCAAGGCGCTGGCCGACAAGTCGATCAATATCCGCGCCATCACCACCTCCGAGATCAAGATTTCGATACTGATCGACGGTCCGTATACCGAACTGGCGGTTCGCACTTTGCATTCCGTCTACGGTCTGGATAAGCAATAGCAAGACTGAATCAGTTGTTGCGTGCGTGCCGGGCGCGGTCGAAACTGCGCCGGCAAGAACTCTATTGGAGAAGAAGCCGCGATGCGTGATACGGCCAGTGGCCCGCGCGTTCTGCTGAAACGGCTCCGCGAGCTCATGCAAGAGCCGCTGGAGCCGCAGGAGCGGCTCGACCGGATCGTGCGCGACATCGCCTCCAACATGGTCGCCGAGGTCTGCTCGCTCTATGTGCTGCGCGCCGATTCGGTGCTCGAGCTCTACGCCACCGAGGGTCTCAACCCGAACGCCGTCCACCTGGCGCAATTGCGGCTCGGGCAAGGCCTCGTCGGCACTATCGCCGCCAGCGCGCGGCCGTTGAACCTCTCCAACGCGCAGGAGCATCCGGCCTTCGCCTACCTGCCGGAGACCGGGGAAGAGATCTACAACTCCTTCCTCGGCGTGCCGGTGCTGAGGGCAGGGCGCACGCTGGGCGTGCTGGTGGTGCAGAACAAGACCATGCGCCACTACCGCGACGACGAGGTCGAGGCGCTGGAAACGACGGCGATGGTCATCGCCGAGATGATCGCCACCGGCGATCTCGCGCGCCTCACCAGGCCAGGGCTCGAGCTCGACCTGCGCCGCCCCGTCAGCTTCACCGGCCTCTCCTTCAACGAAGGCGTCGGGCTCGGCCATGTCGTGCTGCACGAGCCGCGTATCGTCGTCACCAATCTGTTCAACGAGGACAGCGAGGAGGAAGTCCGCCGGCTGCAGGCCTCGCTCGGCTCGCTGAGGCTCTCGATCGACGACATGCTGGAGCGCCGCGAGGTCGCCTTCGAGGGCGAGCACCGCGAGGTGCTCGAAGCCTACCGCATGTTCGCCAATGACAGCGGCTGGGTGCGCCGGCTGGAAGAGGCGATCCGCAACGGCCTGACGGCGGAAGCGGCGGTGGAGAAGGTGCAGAGCGACATGCGCGCCCGCATGCTGCACATGACCGATCCCTATCTGCGCGAGCGGATGAGCGATTTCGACGACCTTGCCAACCGCCTGCTGCGCCAGTTGATGGGGCGCGGGCCGGAGGATGTCGCGGCGTCGCTGCCGAAGGATGCCATCCTCGTCGCCCGCTCGATGGGCGCCGCCGAGCTGCTCGACTACCCCCGCGACAAGCTGCGCGGCGTCGTGCTGGAGGACGGGGCCGCGACCAGCCACGTCGTCATCGTGGCGCGCGCCATGGGCATTCCCGTCGCCGGACAGATGAAGGGCGCCGTCTCCATGGCGGAAAACGGCGATGCCATCATCGTCGACGGCGAAGAGGGCGTGATCCATCTCAGGCCGCAGCCCGACCTCGAAGCCGCCTATGCCGAGAAAGTGCGCTTCCGGGCGCGTCGGCAGGAGGTCTATCGCGAGCTGCGCAAGAAGCCGTCAGTGACCAAGGACGGTGTTGCAGTCGACCTGCTGATGAATGCCGGGCTTGCCGTCGATCTGCCGCAGCTTGCCGAGTCGGGCGCGGCCGGCATCGGCCTGTTCCGCACCGAGCTGCAGTTCATGGTCGCCTCGACCTTTCCGCGCGCCGAGGCGCAGGAGCGGCTCTACCGCGACGTGCTCGAAGCGGCGCGTGGCAAGCCGGTGACCTTCCGCACCATCGACATCGGCGGCGACAAGGTTCTGCCCTACTTCAAGGGGGCGTTGCAGGAGGAGAACCCGGCGCTCGGCTGGCGGGCGATCCGGCTCACCCTCGACCGTCCAGGCCTGCTCAGGACGCAGATCCGCGCCTTGCTCAAGGCCTGCGGCGGCCGTGAATTGAAGCTGATGCTGCCGATGGTGACGGAACTCGGCGAAATCGCGCAGGCGCGCGAGATCATCGACCGCGAGGTCAGGCATCTGTCGCGCTTTGCCCATCATCTGCCGACCAGCCTGAAGCTCGGGGCGATGCTCGAAGTGCCATCGCTTCTCTTCCAGCTCGACGAGCTGATGAAGGCAGTCGACTTCGTCTCGGTCGGCTCGAACGACCTGTTCCAGTTCGTCATGGCAGTCGATCGCGGCAACACGCAGTTGTCCGACCGCTTCGACACGCTGTCGACGCCGTTCCTGCGGGTTCTGAAGACGATCGCCGACGCTGGCGTGCGCAACCACACGCCGGTGACGCTGTGCGGTGAACTGGCCGGAAAACCCATATCCGCGATGGCGCTGATCGGCCTCGGCTTCCGCTCGATTTCGATGTCGCCGGCCTCTATCGGTCCGGTCAAGGCGATGCTGACCGAATTGCCGCTGGACGAATTGGAGGCCTTCTTCGCCGACAATCTGATGGCGCCGGCGCAGGGGCTGCCGATGCGGGCGCTGCTGCAGGCCTTTGCCGACGACCGCTCGATTCCGCTATAGCCACCAGCCATGATCAACCTGCCACGCGATCGCATGGATCAAGTCGTGAAGCGTTTCGAGATGCTCGAAGCGCAGATGTCGGCCGGGCCGGCGGCGGACGCCTATGTCCGGATGGCCTCGGAATACGCCGACATCCAGGAGATGGTGGCCAAGATCCGGGCGCTGCGTGCCGCCGAGCAGGAACAGGCCGACCTCGAGGCGATGCTCGCCGACAAGGGCACCGATTCCGAGATGCGGGCGCTCGCCGAGGCCGACCTTCCGCAAGTCGAGGACCGCATCGAGACGCTGCGGAAAGACATCCAGATCCTGCTCCTGCCCAAGGATGCCGCCGATGACAAGAACGCCATCCTGGAAATCCGCGCCGGCACCGGCGGCGACGAGGCGGCGCTGTTTGCCGGCGACCTGTTTCGCATGTACGAGCGCTACGCCGCCTCGCGCGGTTGGCGCTTCGAGGTTGTCTCGGCCAGCGACGGCGAGGTCGGCGGCTACAAGGAAATCATAGCCTCGGTGTCGGGCAAGGGCGTGTTCGCGCACCTGAAGTTCGAGTCCGGCGTGCATAGGGTGCAGCGCGTGCCGGCGACCGAGGCAGGCGGGCGCATCCATACCTCGGCGGCGACCGTCGCCGTGCTGCCGGAAGCGGAAGAAGTCGACATCGAGATCCGGGCCGAAGACATCCGCATCGACACGATGCGCGCGTCGGGTTCCGGCGGCCAGCACGTCAACACCACCGATTCGGCGGTGCGCATCACCCATTTGCCGACCGGCATCATGGTGGTGCAGGCGGAAAAGTCACAGCATCAGAACCGGGCCCGCGCCATGCAGATCCTGCGGGCGCGGCTCTACGATCTCGAGCGCGGCAGGGCGGATGAGGAGCGCTCGGAATCGCGAAAGTCGCAGGTCGGCTCCGGCGATCGCTCGGAGCGCATCCGTACCTATAACTTCCCGCAAGGGCGCCTCACCGACCATCGCATCAACCTCACGCTCTACAAGCTCGACCGGGTGATGATGGGCGAGCTCGACGAGGTCGTCGACGCGCTGATCGCCGATCACCAGTCGAAGCTGCTCGCCGACATGGGCGTCGATGGCTGACATTTTGCCCGGCACGCTCGGGCCGCTGCTGCGCGAGGCGCGGCAACGTCTGGCCGCCGCCGGCGTGGCCGATCCGGCACTGGATGCCAGGCTGCTCGTCGAGCATTTTTCCGGAACGACCCGCACCCAGGCCATCGCCGAGCCGGCACAAACCGTGCCGGCGGAGGCGATCGCAGCCATCGATGCGGCCCTGCGACGGCGCGTCGCAGGCGAGCCGGTGCACCGCATCCTCGGGTTTCGCGAGTTCTACGGGCTCAGGCTATGGCTCTCGCCGGAGACGCTGGAGCCGCGCCCCGACACCGAGACGCTGGTCGAGGCGATCCTGCCCTTCGCCATGGCAACGGCAGAGCGGCAAGGCGAATGCCGTATCCTGGATCTCGGCACCGGTACGGGCGCCATCGCGCTGGCGCTGCTCAGCGCCGTTCCCGGGGCTGTCGCGACCGGTGTCGACATCGCCGCGGGAGCGCTCGCCACAGCCAAGCGCAATGCCCGTGACCTTGGGCTCGCCGACCGGTTCGAAACGCTTGAATCCGACTGGTTTGCAAAAGTTTCCGGCCGGTACCATGTAATTGCCGCAAACCCTCCCTATATATCTCGGCAAGACATAGGAAATCTGCAGGACGAGGTCCGCGATTTCGATCCGCATCTGGCGCTTGACGGCGGCGCGGACGGTCTAGGCCCCTACAGGATCATAGCCGCTGAAGCGGCGGGCTTTCTGGAAGCCCAAGGCAGGATCGTGGTCGAGATCGGTCACACGCAGCAGACCGAGGTGACGGACATCTTCAACGCAGCCGGCTATCGGCTGGCCGATGCGTTTCGCGACCTCGGTGGTAACGACAGGGTTCTGGTGTTCGAACGCGCAAAGCCCTGATGCAGTGCGAAAAAGAGCTTGGCAATGCCCGGGAATGCAGCTAGGGTCAAAGTAACCGGATGAGACGAAGCAGGCAGTGCTCTTAGCGATTCGGTTTTCCTTGGAAATAGCTGCCTTCTTGCGCAATCGACGCCAATGCTTCGTGCGGGAATCGTCTGGCAAGTGATGTAACCGGAACAGGATGGCACGTGGCGCCAACGCAATCGATGCGGGCGAACGCCGGTGAAGAAACGAAGCGGCTGGCTGCATGAGCGCCTCCGTTCGTGAAGAGTTTTCAAAAATTTCACACTGAAGAGAGTCGAATGAGGCCACAACAGCAGAACAGGCGCATGCGCGGTCGCAATAACAATGGCGGCGGCGGTGGCAACAACAACAACAACCGCAAGGGCCCCAATCCCCTGACGCGCAACTATGAGAGCAACGGCCCGGATGTGAAGATTCGCGGATCGGCTCAGCAGATCGCCGAAAAATACGCCACACTCGCTCGTGACGCGCAAAGCTCCGGCGATCGGGTTATGGCGGAAAACTATCTCCAGCACGCCGAACACTACAATCGCATCATTGCCGCCGCGCAGGCGCAGATGCCGATCCAGAACGTCCAGCAGAATCGCGACGATTTCGATGATGATGCGGACGAAGATCGCGACGAGTTCGACAATGTCGGCAACAGCAATGCCGGCGAGGCGCCGGCAGCGGCGGCCAACCAAGGTGCAGGCCCGCAGCCGGTGATCGAGGGCGAGCTGGCCTTCAATCAGGACAATGGAAACGGCCGTGACAATGGCCATGGCCGCGACAATGGCGGGCGCCACCGCGACCGCCGCCAGAATGGCGGCTACGGCCAGAACGGCCCGCGCGGCGATTACGGCCAGCGCGGCGAGCATGGAGGCCAGCGTTTCGAGCAGAACCGCCGCAACGAGGCGCCGGCGCAGCCGGAAGCCGCCACCCAGGCGGAGCCGGCCTTGGTGGCCGAGCAGCCGCCGCTGTTCGACAGTTTTTCGCCGGCGGCCCTCGCGGCCCAGGCAGAGCGCAACGAAGCAGCCGGCGATAGTGGCGGCTCGCGCCGTCCGCGCCGTCCGCGCCGCTCGCGCGGCAATGCCGACGATGCCAATGCCGAGCAGACGGATAGCCAGGCCGAAGCCGGCAGCGGCAATGCGGGCGCCGGAGAGGTGAACGCGGCGCCTGCCGAAGCCAATGCCGCGCCGTCGGAAGACAATCTTGCGCCGGCCGAAGGCGCCGCCAACGACCCGGTCATCGCCGACGTCAACAACTGATCAAGTCCTGTCTTCAGGTCCATCAACGGCGGAGAGAAATCTCCGCCGTTTTCGTTTGCGCATGCCTGGAATATTATCCTTTGACCGATATCAAGGCGTCTTGAGAGGCTGGGAGCTACGCACCATATCTCGCGTGAACAGGATCCGGCTCGAATGGGCGGGTCCGTCACCGCAATCTGATCCGGTGCCGCAAAGCGGGCCGGTGATGGAAGGAGACAGATATGAATCTTGAAAAATATTCCGAGCGCGTGCGCGGTTTCATCCAGTCCGCCCAGACCATGGCGCTCTCGCGCAATCACCAGCAATTCACCCCCGAACATATGCTGAAGGTGCTCGTCGATGACGACGAGGGCCTGGCGGCATCGCTGATCGAGCGCGCCGGCGGCAATGTCCGCGACGTCAAGCTGGGCGTCGAGGCCGCGCTCGAGGCCATGCCCAAGGTGGAAGGCGGCAATGGCCAGCTCTACCTGGCGCAGCCCTTGGCCAAGGTGTTCTCGACCGCCGAGGAACTGGCCAAGAAGGCCGGCGACAGCTTCGTCACCGTCGAACGCCTGCTGCAGGCGCTGGCCATGGAGAAGTCGGCCAAGACCGCCGATATCCTGTCCAAGGCCGGCGTGACCGCGCAGGCGCTGAACCAGGTCATCAACGATGTCCGCAAGGGCCGCACCGCCGATTCGGCGAGCGCCGAGCAGGGCTATGACGCGCTGAAGAAATACGCGCGCGATCTCACGGCCGACGCCCGCGCCGGCAAGCTCGATCCGGTCATCGGCCGCGACGACGAGATCCGCCGCACCATCCAGGTGCTGTCGCGCCGCACCAAGAACAACCCCGTGCTGATCGGTGAGCCGGGCGTCGGCAAGACTGCGATCGCCGAGGGCCTGGCGCTGCGCATCGTCAATGGCGACGTACCGGAATCGCTGAAGGACAAGCAACTGATGGCGCTCGACATGGGTGCGTTGATCGCCGGCGCCAAATATCGCGGCGAGTTCGAGGAGCGGCTGAAGGCCGTGCTCAACGAAGTGACCGCCGCGGCCGGCGGCATCATCCTGTTCATCGACGAGATGCACACGCTGGTCGGCGCCGGCAAGGCCGATGGCGCCATGGATGCCTCGAACCTTCTGAAGCCGGCGCTGGCGCGCGGCGAACTGCACTGCGTCGGCGCGACCACGCTCGACGAGTACCGCAAGCATGTCGAGAAGGACGCGGCCCTTGCCCGTCGCTTCCAGCCGGTGTTCGTCAACGAGCCGACGGTGGAGGACACCGTCTCGATCCTGCGTGGGCTGAAGGAGAAGTACGAACAGCATCACAAGGTGCGCATCTCCGATTCGGCGCTTGTCGCGGCGGCGACGCTGTCCAACCGCTACATCGCCGACCGCTTCCTGCCAGACAAGGCGATCGACCTTGTCGACGAGGCCGCGTCGCGGCTGAGGATGCAGGTGGATTCCAAACCCGAGGCGTTGGACGAGATCGACCGTCGCATCATGCAGCTGAAGATCGAGTGCGAGGCACTCAAGGTCGAGAAGGACGAGGCGTCGAGGGACCGGCTTGCGCGGCTGGAGAAGGAGCTTGCTGGCCTGGAAGAGGAATCGACCGAGATCACCGCGAAGTGGCAGTCGGAGAAGCAGAAGCTCGGGCTCGCCGCCGACCTGAAGAAGCAGCTCGACGAGGCGCGCAACGAACTGGCCATTGCCCAACGCAAGGGTGAATTCCAGCGCGCCGGCGAGCTTGCCTATGGCAAGATCCCGGAGCTGGAAAAGAAACTCAAGGAAGCCGAAGCCCAGGATGGCAAGGCTGGCATGGTGGAAGAGGTGGTTACGCCCGACCACGTCGCCCATATCGTCTCGCGTTGGACCGGCATTCCGGTCGACAAGATGCTGGAAGGCGAGCGCGACAAGCTCTTGCGTATGGAAGACGAGATCGGCAAGCGCGTCGTCGGTCAGGGCGAGGCGGTGCAGGCGGTCTCCAAGGCCGTTCGGCGTGCCCGCGCCGGGTTGCAGGATCCGAACCGGCCGATCGGCTCGTTCATGTTCCTCGGCCCGACTGGCGTCGGCAAGACCGAATTGACCAAGGCGCTGGCCAATTTCCTGTTCGACGACGAGGGCGCCATGGTGCGCATCGACATGTCGGAGTTCATGGAGAAGCACTCGGTGGCCCGCCTGATCGGCGCGCCTCCCGGCTATGTCGGCTACGAGGAAGGTGGCGCGCTGACCGAAGCGGTGCGGCGCCGACCTTATCAGGTCGTGCTGTTCGACGAGATCGAGAAGGCGCATCCGGATGTCTTCAACGTGCTCCTGCAGGTGCTCGACGACGGCCGCCTGACGGACGGCCAGGGCCGCACGGTCGACTTCCGCAACACGCTGATCATCATGACGTCCAACCTCGGCGCCGAATATCTGGTCAATCTCGGCGAGGACCAGGACGTCGACGCCGTGCGCGATGAGGTGATGGGCGTGGTGAGAGCCTCGTTCCGGCCGGAATTCCTCAACCGCATCGACGAGGTGATCCTGTTCCACCGGCTGCGCCGTCAGGATATGGGCCGCATCGTCGAGATCCAGCTGAAGCGGCTGGAGAACCTGCTTGTCGACCGCAAGATCACCCTATCGCTGGATCAGGAGGCGACCGACTGGCTGGCGGCCAAGGGCTACGATCCGGCGTATGGCGCGCGGCCGCTGAAGCGGGTGATGCAGAAGGAGTTGCAGGATCCGCTGGCGGAAAAGATCCTGCTCGGCGAGATCCTCGACGGCTCGACCGTCAAGGTCACCGCCGGATCCGACCGGCTGAACTTCCGCTCGAAGCCGACGGTCGTGGCAACCGAGGCGGCGGCCTGAACCGTCTTCCCTACCCGGAGCGGCGAAGCCTGAATGGGCTTCGCCGCTTTTCCTTGAGACGGGGACACCCATGACGCTCGACGACTACAACAGCTTCTGCGCCTCGCTGCCCCGGACGACGCATGTCGTCCAGTGGGGCGGCGCCCATGTCTGGAAGGTCGGCGGCAAGGTGTTCGCCATCGGCGGCTGGAATGGGGCCAAGCAGCTTTTCGTCACCTTCAAATGTTCCGACATCGCTTACGACGTGCTGAAGGAGCAGCCGGGCTGCAGGCCCGCGCCGTATCTTGCCTCGCGCGGCATGAAATGGATCCAGCGCCAGACAAGCCAGAGCATGGATGATGCGGCGTTGAAGGACTATCTCGGCGAAAGCCATCGCCTCGTCGTCCGCAAGCTGACGAAACAGACACGCAACGAACTGGGCCTGTAGCCGTCTGAAATCCGCCATCTTCATGCCCGGTTCATGTTGGAACCTTAAGCTCTGTAAATGGTTTGCTGGCGAAGGGCTCGCCACAAAGGCACATGCCGCGCGGCGGCAATTACGGACCGGAGAATTGGCCACAATGTTGCGCACGATCGTCTGCCTTTCGGCTCTTGTCGCCGGATTGGTGTCTTCCGGCGCGTTCGCGGCGCCGAGTGGCGATGGTTCGCAAAGAGATGTCCACAGCAACGCTCCTGGCGGCATCCTTGTTGCCCAGGACGGCAACCTCGACATCTACTACGACGCCAGGGGAAACCGCGTCATCGTTGATGCCGACACCGGCAAGGTCATCGCCATCCAGCCGCCGAACACCAGGCTCGATCGCCGCGCGCTCCGCCGGCAATTGCGCATGCAGGAGCTTGGGCGCGCGCCGGTCGAGGATGACGACCGCTATTATCTCGACGATCCCGAGGACATGGCCCGCTTCCGCCGCAAGCAACTGCAGGAGGAAGGCCGGGTCATCCCGCCGCCGGTCGACGAATACGATCCCTACAACGACAATTCCGCCGACGCCTATCCGCCGGCGCCGGACGATGAAGGGAACACCGCCACCTACCCGGATGCGCCGAAGTCGAACACCGTCAAGCGCCAGCCGCTGGACGAGGCATCGATCGACCCGGCGCAGCCGGACCAGCCGGAAGTGCTGCAGGCCAATCCGGGGACGCAGGCCTCCCTGCCGCCGGACACTGGCGGCAAGGCCACTGTCGATCCGTCCCTCTCGCTCGGCGCGCGCAAGGATGTGGCGGCACTGCAGGTGCTGCTCGACCGCGCCGGCGCTTCGCCGGGCGTGATCGACGGGCGCTTCGGTTCCAATGTCGACAAGGCGCTGGCCGCCTACAATGAAATCACCGGCAGCAATCTGCGCTCGACCGATACCGTCGGCATCCAGGCGGCGCTGGAGCAGTCTGGTGGCGATGCGTTTGCGTCCTACACGATCACACCCGAGGACGTCGCCGGCCCCTATGTCGCCTCGATCCCGGAAGACTACAGGCAGAAGGCC
The DNA here is from genome assembly GCF_016756535.1 of Mesorhizobium sp. 131-2-1. Lineage (NCBI taxonomy): Bacteria > Pseudomonadati > Pseudomonadota > Alphaproteobacteria > Hyphomicrobiales > Phyllobacteriaceae > Mesorhizobium > Mesorhizobium sp. 131-2-1. The sequence continues at coordinate 1,596,856 of NZ_AP023247.1, forward strand.
CAGCTCGACCGCATGGGCTACACCTCGGTGACCGAAGCGCTGGCCGAGCGTTTCCATATGGACGAGAACTATCTGAAGTCGGTCAACCAGGGCCTCGATTTCAATCGGCCGGGCACGATCATCAAGGTCGCCAATTTCGGCAAGCTGGTATCAACGCCGGTTGCCCGCATCGTCGCCGACAAGGGCAAGAAGGAAGTCTTCGCCTATGACGCGGGAGGGAAGCTGGTTGCCGCCTATCCGGCCACCATCGGCTCGGCCGACACGCCCTCGCCGTCCGGCATCCACACCGTATCGCGCATCGCGCTCGATCCGAACTACACCTACAACCCGAGCATTAATTTCAAGCAAGGCCAGAATGACAAGATCCTGACCATCCCGCCAGGGCCGAACGGCCCGGTCGGCTCGGTCTGGATCGCGCTGGACAAGCCGACCTATGGCATCCACGGAACGCCCGATCCCTCCAAGATCGGCAAGACCGAGAGCCATGGCTGCGTGCGCCTGACCAATTGGGACGCGCGCGAGCTCGCCAAGATCGTATCGCCCGGGGTCACCGTGGAGTTCGTTGGCGGACCAACAATCGTGGATGTCGGCGGGACCTCAACCGATGAGTTTACGCAGCAATGAGCCGCGCGGCGCGGCAGCATAGATGAGCTGCACCAACAGGATGAAGGCGATGCTGAGCAACGGGCTGATCAGGCACAGCGCCGTGCCGACCGCCCACAGGACCTGCGCCTTGACGATTCGCAGGTAGACCGTGCGCTTTGTTTCCGCATCGACGCCCTCGGCCAGGAAGCCGTTCTTTTCCGCGTACCACCAGCTGGCGAGCAGCGTGACGCCGAGCATCAGAAGGTTCAGCCAATAGACCACCACCGCGATCCTGAATTTGAGGAAGTCGGCCAGAAGGTCGGTCGAGAACGGCAAGAGTGCGATGAAGGCGAGAAAGCACAGGTTCAGCGTCGCCAGCCGCCGGTCTGATTTGGCGATCAGCCCATGCTGCGCCTGCTGGCCGAACCAGAAGATGGTCAGCGTGAGGAAGCTCAGCGCATAGGTGAGGAAGCGCGGCGCGAGAGCTGCGATCGCAGCGAGCAGTTCGCCTTCGGAATGGACCGCTTCGTGCGACGGCACTCTGATCTCGAGCACGATCAGAGTAAGCGCGATGGCGAAGACGCCATCAGTGACGCCGACGACGCGTCCGCGCGCCTCCGCCGACGGTTCGAGTGGCCGCTTCATGCTCTTCCCCTCTCTCGCTCACACACTCTCTTGAATATTTCTGAAACCTAGCACGGCGACGGCCGTTTGCACTTAATGCGGGTTGCGCTGAGGCGGATTCAGCCGACGCGCTTTGAAGCTTTGCTTTCATGCATGTCGTTTCCCAAAACCGCTGCACACCTTTGGCGGCGCGCATAAGTCGGATTGGTCCTGCCCATCCGGTCAGGCCGGTCTGGTTTTAACAACCGCAAGCCTCTGGCTGGTTGTTGCGGTATAACCGGAGGTCTAAGCAGGCAGCATGAAATCTCCTGGCGAAGCCGCCGCTGTTCCCCTGACGGGCGCGATTACGAACGGCACATTCTGTCCGCAAGCGCAGCGCCGGTTCGTGCTGATCGCGGCGATCCTGGCATCGGCGCTCGGCTTCATCGACGGTTCGATCCTGGCCATAGCCATGCCGGCGCTTCGAGCCGATCTCGGCGCCAGCCTGGCCGAGGTGCAATGGATCTCCAACGCCTATGCGCTGACGCTTTCGGCGCTGATCCTGGCGGGCGGCGCCGCCGGCGACCGATTCGGCCTGAGGCGCGCTTTCGTGGTGGGCATCGCCCTGTTCATAGCCGCCTCGCTCGCCTGCGCGCTTTCGCCCAACGCCGGCGTGCTGATCGCGTTCCGCGCCATCCAGGGCATTGGCGCCGCCATCATGGTGCCGGGCAGTCTCGCCATCATTGCCAAGGCCTATCCGAAGAAGGAGCGCGGCCGGGCGATCGGCATATGGGCCGCTGCCTCGGCGCTGACAACTGCGCTCGGCCCGGTGCTCGGCGGCTTCGTGCTGTCCATCTTCGGCAACGGCATCTGGCGGGCGATCTTCGCCGTAAACCTGCCGCTCGGCCTGCTGTCGATCTATCTGCTGCTGACCAAGGTGCCGGCCGATGCGGCGACCGAAAAGCGAAGCCTCGATCTCGGCGGCGCGGCGCTTGCGACATTGGCATTCGGGCTGCTCGCGTACGGCCTGACGGCGATGAACGCCGAGGGTGGCGGACACATGTCCGGGCCGAGCATCGCCGCCGGGCTGGTATTGCTTGTCGTGTTCATCGTCTTCGAGCGCCGGCAGCGCGAGCCGATGATCGACCTGTCGCTGTTCCGGATATGCGCCTTCGCCGGCGCCAACCTTTCGACCTTCTTCCTCTATTTCGGGCTGTCGGCCAATCTGTTCTACCTGCCGATGCTGCTGATCGCCGGCTGGGGGCTGAGCACTGCCGAGGTCGGCTTCATCTTCCTGCCGCTGTCGGCCTCGATCGCGCTGCTGTCGGGGCCGGTCGGCCAGTGGTCAGACAGGATCGGGCCGAGATTCCCGATCGCCGCCGGCAGCCTGGTCGTCGCGTTCGCCTTTGCCGGGCTGGCGCTGCTCACCCATGCCGGCATCCACAATTTCTGGACCGGGACATTTCCGCTGATGGCGCTGATGGGGCTCGGCATGGCGTTGGTCGTGTCGCCGTTGTCGACAGCCATCATGACGGCGGTCGAGGACAAGGATACGGGCGCCGCCTCGGGGATAAACAACGCGGTCTCGCGCATTGGCGGCCTGATCGCGGTGGCCTCGATGGGCTCGTTGGCGGCCTGGGTCTATTCGACGGTGCTGGACACCAGCGTCAGGCCCGGCATTCCCGGTTTTGGCGAAACGGCATCGGCCGGCCTGGCGCCTGAACTCGATGCCACAAGGGTCGCCGCCGGCGATGCGGCTTTCGCAACGATCGCAGCGGTCACCGCGCTGTTTTGCCTGCTTTCGTCGGTTGTCGCCTGGATGACTGTTTCCGGCCAGGCGCTGCCGTGGCCGCGCGCCACGGATGGTTCACGGGCTGATTCTTCGCGAAACTGATTTGTCGCGGGCCTAAAGCGCGTCGCGTCATGCGCGACATGGGTCGACCCTGCCGAAGAATTATCCCTCGACCTTGGCGCTGGCGACCTTGAGCGAATTGTTGTCTTCCTGCTTGAGCAGGTCGTCGATGCGCTCGCGCTCGCGCTTGAAGGCCACGAGGTCGTCGCCCTTCAGTACCTTGCCGACCGGCAGGCGCACGCGCATCGAATCGACCTTGGTGCCGTTGACGATCAACTCGTAATGGAGATGCGGGCCGGTCGAGAGACCGGTCTGGCCGAGATAGCCGATGACCTGGCCCTGGCGGACATGAACGCCGGGCTCCATGCCTTTGGCGAAGGCGCTCTGGTGATTGTAGGACGTTTCGTAGCCGTTGGCGTGGCGGATGATGATCTGCTTGCCGTAGCCGCCGGCCCAGCCGGCCTTCTCGATGACGCCGTTGCCGGCGGCGATGATCGGCGTGCCGATCGGAGCGGCCCAGTCGGTGCCGGTGTGCATGCGCACATAGCCAAGGATCGGGTGGCGGCGCGCGCCGAAGCCCGACGTGAAACGGCCGTTGGGCAGCGGGTTGCGCAACAGGAACTGCTTGGCGCTGCTGCCATTCTCGTCGAAATAGTCGGTGCTGCCGTCCTGCATCTGGAAGCGGTAGAAATTGCGCAGCTGTCCGCCGAAGGTCGCCGAGACATAGAGCAGCTCCGATTCGTCGGAGGCCTGGTCGTCGCCGTCCGGCTGCGAAAACAGGACGTCGAGGCGGTCCGAAGGGCTGAGCCGTGACTGGAAATCGACATCGGAAGCCAAGAGCTTGACCAGCTGTTGGGTCATCTTCTTCGACATGCCGTAGGAATAGGCGGCGCGGTAGATGCCGTCATAGATATTGGGCAGATTGCCGCGTACCACCACCGGTGGCGAATCATCGAATGCGGTCAGCAGTTCGGGATTGGGCTCGGGCTCCTGCGCCGGCACATACTGGCCGTGGTCGTCGAGCGCGATGGTGACGATGTGCTGGGTGCGGTCATAGACGCTGGTGCGCACCACCTTGGCGGCATCGCCACGCACTTCGAGTCCGACGCGCAGCACGGTTCCCGCCTTTAGCGCCGGCGCGTTGAGCAGTTTGCCGATCGCTTCCGCCATGCCGGTGGCGTCCTGGCCGGTATAGCCCGAATCGGCGAAGGCCTCGGCGATGTCCGTATCCTTGGTGAAGGGGATGATTTCCTCTGCGAAAGCCGGCGCCTGATCGTCGATCACGGCGCGCGGCGAGACCGAGACATTCTCAGGCACGATCTTCACGTCATAGGAGCCGGCCATGCTTTCGGCGAAGGCATCGCCGAATCGCTGCGGGTCGACATAGTGCAGCGAGGCGACCTGGATGGCGCCGTCGCTGAGTTCGGTGCCGGCCTCGCGCACCACCTTTTCCACCTCGTCGGCGGAGAGGTCGCTCTTCTCATCGAAGGACGCCGTATCGATCGGAAAGTCGACCGTCTTCAGCGACATCTCGCTTTCGACCTTGGCGCCGTAGATCTGGCCGGCGGCTGCTGGCGCGGCGGCCGGCTGGCCGGCATTGTCGTCGCCGTCGTCGCCGAAAACCTGCATGGGGTCGAATGGCGGGTAGGGGCGATTGGTGGTGTGGCCGGCGGCCAGCGCCATCTTGATCTGCACGAAAGGCATGGTGTGGATGACGTCGCGGTCACCGACCTTGGTGACCATCGACACTTCCATGCGCCGGCGGTCCTTGGCCTTGGCGATCTGGCGCAGCGCCACCAGCCTTGTCGTCTTGGCCATCTCGCCGGAATCGCCGCCATTCTCGACATGGGCGAGCTCGGCGATCTCGGGCGGCGTCGCCAATTGCTGGCGCCCGTCGAGCGCGGCAAACAGCGCCACGCCCATCAAAACGCTCGAGGTCACGCCGGTGAGGAAAGTGCCCGACAGCCAGCGCGCCGACACTTCACGCCGATCGGGCGGGCCGCTCCGGCCGTCCGCGATCAGCGGCGGCTCGTTGCCGAGTTCGGCTATGACATCTTCCGTATCTGGCATCCAGAAAGGCTGCTTCTTCCCCGGGCGGAACGGCTTGTCGCTTTTGTTGTGCGCATGACATTTGCCTGTCACGGCGGTTTAAGTCAACGAAACGCCAAGCCTAGGCCGAAATCCCCAACCGCGCGTCTCTTATAAGTGGTCTTCCCACAGTCTCTTACGGAGGCCTCGCGCGGCGGCGCGTGGGCGCGTCCTTCCTTGGTGCCGGTGTCGAACCGCAATGCGGCGGCAATAGGGCTCCTTGGTGGCCGCCTCCCGTGTTGTCCCCGTTCCGTTGGGGCAGCCGGCTATCGACAAGCAGGGTCCGAAACTTCTGTCGCAAAAAGTTCAAAAACTTCGAATGGGCTGTTGACAGTATGAAGTGGTGGCGACTATATACGCCTCACCAACGAGGGCGGCTCGCCGCTGGCGACGAAGAAGTTCGCTTCTAAATCTGCCCTCCGAGATATTCAAGAGAGCCGCGTGAGCGACACTCGACAGGCCCCGAGCCAAAAGCGAAAGGGGCCACGACAGCGCGTCTGCGATGTCTGTTCTTTGA
>NZ_AP023247.1:1605000-1607500 GCF_016756535.1 Mesorhizobium sp. 131-2-1
GACGCTAATCCCGTAAGGGAGTGGCTGAAGCGACGATTTCTTCGAAATCGCGCGATGGGTATTGGCAATGAGAACGATCAAGTGTCTTAAGGGCAATTGGTGGATGCCTTGGCATGCACAGGCGATGAAGGACGTGATACGCTGCGATAAGCTACGGGGAGGTGCGAATACCCTTTGATCCGTAGATTTCCGAATGGGGAAACCCACCTAAGGTACTTGGAAAATCAGAGCAGCAGAGCGATCTGCTACTGTGGTTTCCAAGTATCGATAATAGGTAACTTATCCTGAATACATAGGGATAAAGTGGCGAACGCGGGGAACTGAAACATCTAAGTACCCGTAGGAAAGGACATCAACCGAGACTCCGGAAGTAGTGGCGAGCGAACCCGGACCAGGCCAGTGGCGATTGAGAGACAAGCGGAACCTTCTGGAAAGTTGGGCCATAGCGGGTGACAGCCCCGTACGCGTAATGCGATCAATCGTCCTCGAGTAAGGCGGGACACGTGAAATCCTGTCTGAAATTGGGAGGACCACCTTCCAAGCCTAAGTACTCGTGCATGACCGATAGCGAACTAGTACCGTGAGGGAAAGGTGAAAAGCACCCCGACAAGGGGAGTGAAAGAGTACCTGAAACCGATTGCCTACAAACAGTGGGAGCCCGCAAGGGTGACCACGTACCTTTTGTATAATGGGTCAGCGACTTAGTGTGACGAGCAAGCTTAAACCGATAGGTGTAGGCGCAGCGAAAGCGAGTCTGAACAGGGCGTTCAGTTCGTCGCATTAGACCCGAAACCGAGTGATCTAGCCATGAGCAGGTTGAAGGTAAGGTAACACTTACTGGAGGACCGAACCCATAACTGTTGCAATAGTTCGGGATGACTTGTGGCTAGGGGTGAAAGGCCAATCAAACTCGGAAATAGCTGGTTCTCCGCGAAATCTATTTAGGTAGAGCGTCGACCGAATACCCCAGGGGGTAGAGCACTGGATGGGCTAGGGGTCCTCACCGGATTACCAAACCTAACCAAACTCCGAATACCTGGGAGTACTAGTCGGCAGACACACGGCGGGTGCTAACGTCCGTCGTGAAAAGGGAAACAACCCTGACCTACAGCTAAGGTCCCCAAGTTATGGCTAAGTGGGAAAGGATGTGAGGATCCCAAAACAACCAGGATGTTGGCTTAGAAGCAGCCATCATTTAAAGAAAGCGTAACAGCTCACTGGTCTAAATAAGGGTCTTTGCGCCGAAAATGTAACGGGGCTAAAGCCATACACCGAAGCTTAGGGTTCGCAGTAATGCGAGCGGTAGCGGAGCGTTCTGTAAGCTGATGAAGCCGTACCCGTGAGGGGCGGTGGAGGTATCAGAAGTGCGAATGCTGACATGAGTAACGTAAGGGGAGTGAGAGACTCCCCCGCCGAAAGACCAAGGGTTCCTGCTTAAAGTTAATCTGAGCAGGGTTAGCCGGCCCCTAAGACGAGGCGGAAACGCGTAGTCGATGGGAACCACGTTAATATTCGTGGGCCTGGAGGTAGTGACGGATCGCACAAGTTGTTCAACCTTATCGGATTGGTTGGGCGGCGGAGCGGTTCCAGGAAATAGCTCCTCCTTATAGACCGTACCCGAAACCGACACTGGTGGTCTGGTAGAGTATACCAAGGCGCTTGAGAGAACTATGCTGAAGGAACTCGGCAAATTGCACGCGTAACTTCGGAAGAAGCGTGACCCTTTTCTGCGCAAGCAGAGGAGGGTGGCACAGACCAGGGGGTAGCGACTGTTTATCAAAAACACAGGGCTCTGCGAAGCCGCAAGGCGACGTATAGGGTCTGACGCCTGCCCGGTGCTGGAAGGTTAAGAGGAGGGGTGCAAGCTCTGAATCGAAGCCCCAGTAAACGGCGGCCGTAACTATAACGGTCCTAAGGTAGCGAAATTCCTTGTCGGGTAAGTTCCGACCTGCACGAATGGCGTAACGACTTCCCCGCTGTCTCCAGCATAGACTCAGTGAAATTGAATTCCCCGTGAAGATGCGGGGTTCCTGCGGTTAGACGGAAAGACCCCGTGCACCTTTACTATAGCTTTACATTGGCATTCGTAGTGGCATGTGTAGGATAGGTGGTAGGCTTTGAAGCCAGGGCGCCAGCCTTGGTGGAGCCACCCTTGAAATACCACCCTTATCTCTATGGATGTCTAACCGCGGCCCGTTATCCGGGTCCGGGACAATGTATGGTGGGTAGTTTGACTGGGGCGGTCGCCTCCTAAAGAGTAACGGAGGCGCGCGATGGTGGGCTCAGAACGGTCGGAAATCGTTCGCTGAGTGCAATGGCATAAGCCTGCCTGACTGCGAGACTGACAAGTCGAGCAGAGACGAAAGTCGGTCATAGTGATCCGGTGGTCCCGCGTGGAAGGGCCATCGCTCAACGGATAAAAGGTACGCCGGGGATAACAGGCTGATGACCCCCAAGAGTCCATATCGACGGGGTTGTTTGGCACCTCGATGTCGACTCA
>NZ_AP023248.1 GCF_016756535.1 Mesorhizobium sp. 131-2-1
CCATGCCGAAAACTATATGGGCGCCGGCGGCCCGCCGCACGACGCGCTGACCAAGATTCGTCGCGACTATCCTGTTTCACTGCACGGGGTGTGCATGTCGATCGGCGGACCGCAGCTGCTCGACAAAGTGCACCTCGGTCGTTTCAAGGCGCTCGTCGAGCGCTATGAGCCGGCGCTCGTTTCCGAGCATCTAGCTTGGTCGACCCACGACAGCACCTACTACAACGACCTGCTTCCCCTGCCCTACACACCGGCAACGGTTTCACGCGTGGCGGATCACATCGACGAAGTGCAAGGGGCGATCGGCCGCCCGATCCTGCTCGAGAACCCCTCGAGCTACGTCCTTTTCCCGGAATCAACGATGAGCGAGACGGATTTCATCCGCGCGCTGGTGCGGCGTACCGGCTGCGGCCTGCTACTCGACGTCAACAACGTTTTCGTTTCGGCCACCAATCACCGCTATTCAGCCCTTTCCTACCTCGCGGATTTCCCGCTCGAACATGTCGGCGAAATCCACCTGGCCGGCCACGCCGAGCAAGAGGACGACGAGGGCGATCTGCTGCTCATTGACAGCCATGACGGCCCGGTCGCCGACGCGGTCTGGAAGCTCTTCGATATTATCATCGGCAGTTGCGGGCCGCTCCCGACGCTCATCGAATGGGACAGCAGTATTCCCGACTGGCCAGTACTCAAGGCGGAGGCCGACGCCGCCCAGGCGATCCTCGACCGCCATGCCAGCCAAATGCTCGAAAAAGCCCATGCCGCAGGATGAGCTCCAGTCGGGCTATCTCGGCCGCAGGTTTGAGTATGCCGCGGCATTCACCGCCGGCCTGCTCGATCCTGACCGTGCTCCGCCCGACGCCGTTTCGGGGCCGAACGGGAAGGTTGCGGTCAAGCGATATGCCGTCTATCGCAACAACGTCACGGTCAGCCTGATCGATGCGCTGGCCGCCAACTTTCCAGCGACGCTGCGCATCACTGGCCCGGACTTCTTTCGCGCTATGGCTCGCTTCCATATCCGCGAGACTCCGCCTACCTCGCCACTTCTATTCGAATACGGCCGCGACTTTCCCGATTTCATCGGGCGCTACGAATACGCACAGCCGATGCCGTGGCTCGCCGACGTCGCACGGATCGAGCGGGCCTGGCTCGACGCCTATCATGCTACCGACGCGGAGCCGTTGGCTTCCGCAACACTGGCATCGATCCCGCCCGAACGATTGGCCGATACCGTCTTTGAGCCGCACCCGGCAACGCGAATCGTGCGCTCCCGTTTCCCGGCAGTCACCATCATCGCAGCAAACCGGAGAGACGCTCCCGTCGGGCGGATCGAGGCGGTCGATCCTGAAGATGCGTTGGTCACGCGGCCCGGCCTCGAGGTCTTTGTTCGCCACCTGCCGCCCGGTGGCGCAGTGTTTATCGCGCATCTGATCTCGGGTGAGGCGCTCGGCGCGGCGGCGGCGGCAGCATTTGCGGAAAGTCTCGAATTCGACCTCTCCGCGAGCATTGCCGGCGCGCTGCAGGCAGGTGCCTTCACAGCTGCACACCAGGGAGAGTGATCATGACGAACCAAGGGCGGAACGCTGCCGCCGACGCCGGACGGCGAGGTGTCACCGCCCTCATCGGGAGGGTGAACGCCACCTTGCGCACGATTGCCACGCCGTCGCTGACGCAGCTTGTGCTGCGCTGCGCACTCGCCGTTCCATTCTGGCGGTCAGGCATCAACAAATGGGACGGTTTCCTGCAGCTGAACGATGTCGCGGTGCTGCTTTTCAGTTCGGAGTTCAAGCTGCATCTGCCGGGCGGGCCTTACGATTTTCCGGCACCTGGGCTCGTGGCGTTTGCGTCGGGGTCGGCGGAAATCCTGTTGCCGATTCTCCTTGTTCTCGGCCTTGCGACACGGCTGGCGGCATTCGGGCTGCTCGCGATGACGCTGGTCATAGAACTCACCGTGCCGGACGGCTGGCCACTGCACATCACCTGGGCGGCGATGGCCCTTGGCATCATGGCGTGGGGACCCGGCCGGATTTCGCTCGATCATTTGCTTGGTCTGCAAAAAAGATAGGCGATGAGCCATCGCAAGATCCGCGAGCTTGAGCTCTGCCGGAGGCTGAGCTTGGTTCTCATGCACGGTTCGTTCAGGCAGACGCCAACCCTTCACGAAGCCATACAAGATTGTCTAGCTGAATGCGCCTGTGCCGTGAGTCACAATACAAGGGTGGGAAGCCCAAGTCAGTGAAGCGGATATGTCCATTTGGCCGCGCCACACAGGCTTCGGAAGCTGAAAAAACCAGAAGTAGACGCCGATCGCGACGAATGTGGCCAGCATTATCCAAAAGATGACTTTCGGCCAATCCCTTTTCATTCCGAGGGTTCTACTCGTACGGTCTTTCAATGCAGGAAGCACCACTCACTTGCGGTCCGTGCAGGCGTTGTTGCGATCTCTCAGCCAATCACTCAATGCCATCCGAATGAGATCCAAGCGGCTAATGTTCATCTCAGTGGCCATTGCCACTAGCGCATTTTCGGTCGCCGCGTCGAACGACATGTGGCGGGCTTCGCGTAGCATTGTCGCCGCGCGAAAATCGGCAAGCCTTTCGCCATCGCTGGCATGTTGAATTTCGTCCCCGGAAGACCCATCAGTCACCCGAGTGCTCCTTTCTCGGGTTCAAAAGGCGACCTATGTACCTGGCAGCCTGTTGTCCCTGCGAGCGTGTCGCTCTGAATCCTAAACAAATGCCCGCAGTCGTTTCGAAGAAGGTTGATCGGCCCGGCACTAACCCCGCCGGCAATGCCGGGCCGTGAGGAAGCGCCCGCGGGTGCACTTCCTCGAGCAGGACCATTCTCACGCGCCCTCTCAAGACCGTGGCATTGATCCGTTTCTGTTGTCATTGACGTTCTCATGAAGCCTAGCCCGGTGCGGGTCTCCCAAAATGCAATTATGCGCCGCCGGTCAGATCTTCATTCGTGCAAGCCAGTAGGGCAATTTGCAACCTGCTTGGCGCTTGTTGCCTGGCTTGCGCAAGCCACGTCTCGCGGTGGTCCTGCGACATGCCTCTCATTGCCGACCTCGCAGCGAAGGTGATTTCGTATCCGCCGCAGCGAGAGCATTGGAACTCGACTTTGCGAGGCGTGGTATAGGCTTCGAGCGCCGTTCCTGTGCAAACCGGGCAAGTTGACGGGTAGTAGCGCATGGACTTCTTGGCCGAAGACGGTAGTCGTATCATGCTGTCGTTCCCGAGGCTTCTGCTTTGGAAAGTGGCTCTGCCTCCAGTGGCTGACGCGGCCTGTCATTTGCGGAAATGTTTACACCACGCTGCGTGCGGCCGAGAGGGCTCTCATATGAGACAAGGAGTCGGTCAATCTTGCCTGCGATGTTTGGTGCAGTCTTTTCCAGCTCTTCGAACGCCCACGTCACGAATGTCTCCGAAAGTCTGTCCGGCCGATATAGGACGACCTCACGGGGATCCGCAGGATCTTTAAAAGACACTCCCACATCTACACCGAGAAACCGGACGAAATGTTTCTGGATCTGTTCCGCAGACATTCAGCTTCACCTTCCTCTGGTTCGTCATTGTCGCCAACGTGCTCATCAACCCCTTATCTTGGGTGCAGCGTTCCTCCTCGTAGCGACTTCGATTTCCTTGGCTTCCTTCTCGAGCCGGTCCGGCGCGGCAGGGCCCATCAGAGCGTAGGCCGTGCCACCCGATTGCCAGTACACGGTCGGTACCCGGCCATCGGTGGCGGGGGTCGGAGGTACGGCGTCTTCGCCGCTCATCGGGACCGCCACCAGCGTGATCCGGCCGACGCTCGGTGTGTCGGCCGTCACCACAAGGCTCTGCTTTCCGTTCCAGGGCTGGACCTGAACATCTTTGACCTCCCACACCGCCGGAAGGGTCGGCAGGCTGATGTTGATGGCGCCGACCAGTCTTTCGATCTTGTCCTGCTTCGGTTCACTGCCCTTTTCCGGGCCGGCGTTCAGCTGCGCGACACGCAAGGCATCACGCGCGGCCAGAATGAAATTCTCATCCGTGGTTTGACCTCCCTGGCGAATAGGCAGTGTCAGTGAGTTGGCGGACCAACCCAACAGAACGAGCAGGGCGGCTGCCGCTTGCAATTTGAGCACGGCGAATATCTTCCGCTGTCGAAACGCACCTTCCAATCGTTTTGCGCTGTCCAGACTGGCACGGGGCGGGAAAAGCCGCTGGGGTTGAGCGACGCGCAAAGCCTCCATGCGCTGCGCTTGCGCGAACACCTCCGCCGCCAGTTCCGGCTCCAGGGCAAGACGTGCCTGGAGGTCAGATCTCTGGGCCGGGGCCAGTTCACCGTCGAGGAAGCGATTGATCTCATCTTCAGAAATGCGATCACTTGGCCACATCACGGCCTCCCACTACTTTCAACGCGGCGGGTTCGCCGTCGCTCGATTTTTCCATATTGCGTTTCAGGGCGGCCCGCGCGCGGCTCAGGCGTGACATGACGGTTCCGTGCGGTACGCCGATGACGGCGGCGGCGTCGTAATACGTGAAACCAAGGACGCCGACCAAATGGAGAACTTCAGCCTGCTCGGTCGGCAATTCCGCGAGCGCCTTCCTTACATTGGAGAGCTCGGCGCTGTGCTCCTGCGAGGGCAGCAATAGAGGATCGGACACCTCCGCATACGCCGCAATCCAACGCCTCTCCACATCCGCGCGGACAGCGCTGGTCAGAAACGTGTTCCGGACGATTGCAATCAACCAGGGCATAAGCGGGCGCGAAGCGTCGTAGCTGCGAGCCAGCGTGAGGGCGCGCGCAAGCGCCTCCTGCACCAGGTCGTCAGCATCTGCGTCGTTGCGCGTGAGCACCCGACCATAGCGCCAAAGATCCTCCAGATGTGGAGTGACGTCAAAGTTCGCCTTCATGTGCCGTATACTGAGACCAGCGGGAAACTATTCCAACCCAATCCGATTTTTTGGACTGCCGCCGGATTGGACATCTCATCGGAGCTCGCCACTGTTCAGCCAACGGCGCTTGGTGGCGTTAGAGGTTGACGTCGTGGAAACTCCCGCTTGCCGCGGCCGCTGGGCTCATCTTGCCCCAAGTCGCAAGGACTGGGCTGCAATATTCCCATGTGTTAATTTGGCAGCGGCGTAGCTACCCAATTCCTGCGCCATCGAGCGCCGGCCTGCCGGTCCCCGTAGCTGGCCGATCGGATCGGACCGGCGCTCGTCTTCGCTAGAAGGGCGAAGGACGATCTCCGTGACCTGTGCGGGATGCACATTCGAAGCAGGCTTCAGGAATGTCCGAGATTTGGGCACTGGAGCGTTTTGGCTCTGTCGACTTTGAAACAGGCGAACGGCAAGGCTTGGTCAAAGTGCAATGATTTGAAGGCTATTGTTGGTGATATCGTACGCATCCTGGCGGCGCTCAGATTCTGACGACCTAGGCGAGGATCATGTCAGCCAAAACGTTCAGATCTTGGTGAGTAGGCGGCGCAAAGAACAAAAGGTAGATACCGATCGCGATCAACGCCGCTAGCATTAGCCAAATCAGAAGATGCAACTTATCCATGGCCGGCATCGTAATCGCCCTGAGCCCTTTCGCTCAACGCGGGATGATGCCGCACAACGGTTTTGGGCGGCCGGTTCAAGAAAAGATGTGCCGTACGCAAATGTTTTGCATCCTGTGCCTGGAATTCCCGCAGCAGTATCACAAGACCCAGCAGAAAGCCCGCTTGAGTTCCTCGGCCCCATTCACCTCGTACCAGCGCCCGTGTGAAATGATTACACGTTCCGGATTCCAGGCGATCATCCGCTGAACTGCCAGTCGCAATGCTTTTCGGCGTCGCAGGAAACTCAGCTGCATGTCGATTGGAGCCTTGCCGTCTGGGTCCGTGACGCCGCTAATGCTCAGAAGCAGCCTGAAGAATCGACTGCGGATTCGCTTCGGCTCGAAATTCTCGATTAGGTCGGTGAGAACCAGGGTTCGTGTGGCACGATGAAACAACACTGCCTCGGTGATAATGTCGCTGCGGACAGTCAAGACGTCGATTTCATCGGGCCAGGGCGACCTGTGCCCCACCAGCAGGCTATCGACGACTATTGTGCGCTTGGCACGGTCTTGCACACCCCGCACTGCCAGAACCACCGCCCCGGGCAAGTGAGCTTTCCAGTCTGGAATCCACCAATAGTGAAGGGAATTTGGCGAAACGAGGTAACGGATGGGCCCCAAGATCTCTACAGCCGATTGAAGCGCGGATGTTTGGGCGACTGGCGAATGGAGGACCAGCTCACCGTTGCGCAGCCGCACAACTGTCATGCGCGTGGTGAACGGTATTTTTAGGCAACCCAGTCCAAAGCTGATTTTCGGCCCGTCAACGATCCAGACATTGGCGGCCACGGGTTTGAGAACATTGATCGGGGTGTATGGCTCCAACCAGTCGCCGCCGCGGTTGTGGCTGTCGGCTTCCATAGGATCATCCCAAACTTCTCAGCCCCCGGAGAGATTCCGCCAGAAGAGGCTCGTGTTTGAGCATTTCCCGAAGGTGATCAGCGGCAAGACTCTCGAGCAGTTCGACACCGTCGGCCGTCATGGCGACGAGCACGCTGCGACGATCCGTCGGGGACGGTCTGCGCAGCGCCAGGCCAGCTTCGACAAGTCTGTCCACCAGCTGCACCGCCCCATTCGGCTGCAGCAACAGTTGATGAGCGAGATCCTTGATCATCATGGCTTGATCTGGATGGACCCTGACCGCCAACAAGGCCTGGTATTGCTGCGATGTGATGCCCGCCGATGATGCTGCTACTTCGCTAAAGGCGAGAAACCGGCGTAAGGCAAAACGAAACCCCGCCAGCCCCCTGTAGGCATCTTCGTCCAACCGGCTTGCGGTGGCGACCTTTCTGTTGCCCGCTAAACCCCTGTTAAGAGGCCGGTTTCCGGGTGGCACCCTAGCACTGGCCGCACCGCTTCCCGAAGCCGGGGCACCTTCTGTTTTTGACACTCTCTTAAGCCCTTCAATTATGTCATGTCGTGATGTATATCACGCCGAGGCAGGGCAATCGAGCAGCCCCGCAGCACCTTGTTGTGATCGGACAATGCCTGTCCAACGATTGCGATGCGCAACAGCGCGTCGGCGAGCTGCTTGGGAACTAGAGGGGAGGCCCCCAATGCCAGATCAACTGGACGCCAATCGAACGGTCTTGGTTGTTGAAGATGATCCTGTCATCCGGTTGAACATCGCCGACTACCTGCGAACCTGCGGCTTCCGCGTTGTTGAGGCCAGTAGCGCGGCGGAGGCTATTCAGATCATGCAGAGCGACGAGGCCCAGGTGGAACTTGTTTTTTCCGAAGTGCAGTTGCCCGGTGACATCGACGGCTTGGGCCTGTCTCATTGGCTGCGACTGAACAAGCCGGGTTTTCCTTTGATTTTCACCTCGGCTTACGCGGTTGCCATTGAAGCCGAGGCCGTTATCAACGAACGGCGGCCGTTCATCGCCAAGCCCTACGACGACCAGCAGGTTGTTCATCGGATTAGATCGGTGCTGAAGGTTCTTTGACCGATCGCTTATTGGTTCCTTGGATGACCTGGTCGAATCATGGCACCGTTTGTTACAGTACTTCGCCGGGATAAACGCCCCACAAGCCGATTTGTCTGACGAAGCCAGATATCGAGCCTAGCGCCACTGCGCACCATTGCCCGTCGCACCGTATCAGTTTGACTCGAACGCGAGGTTGGAGCCAGGCAGTGATTGGGCTATCGATTGTCGGTTTCTTGCGCAGCGCAGCGTTGTCTTTGGTCCAGGGAGCGACGATGCCGGTCCGGCGCCCTGACAAGAGCGGACCGTAGATCCATCCGCTGGTTCCCTCCCAATCCCTTACCCGGCGCCAATTGTCATATTCCTGGTAGATCTCCAGCGGGATGCCCGACCGTTTGAAGACCCATTCAATGTCGTAACCGACACCAGGCCCGACCCGCAGATTGGCGGACGCAGCTTTTAGCGAGACGAAGCGAGGCAGAGGCAGGGCACTGGCCTGTGCTCGCAGCCCCGTCGTCGTTGCTGATGCTGCAAGCAATGCAATTGTAAGAACGGAACGAATGAGCGCGACATACGAGCGATGTCTGACCTTCGTTCGGACTGTTAAGAAACCGAAAGCCGCTCTGGATTTCATGGTCATCCATTCACTTCCGAATGGCATCGATCTGCCACCATCGTAGGTCATGACAATGCTGCGCGGGCCATTGTTTCCGTTTCGGGCGCGTTGGGGGGTTACTCGATGGGAAGTTGGGGCCGTAAAGCTTTCCCTGGTGAAGAGAGGACTTCGTCACAGCCACGAGTTTGTCCTGGAATGCTTTTCGTCACCGCATGGCCGGGTTCGCTTCCGGTCAGGCGTCTCTGCACTTCGACGAGATACATGTGATGCAAGTTCGATCACCAGTCTTCTTATTCTACGAGCATGTGCGCTTCTCGGGCCGCGTGGACAAATGCGTCCCTGGCGACGTCAGCCGAAATACCGCCATTCATGGCTTGGCGGCAGGCCTGCAGCGCAGCCAGATGCTTCGGACTTCTCGCACTGCGCCAGTGCTTGGTGAGTAAGTCGACGGCTTGATTGGCGTTGGAAAGGTTTGTGATTTCGCCAGATATGCCGGTGACCACTGGCACCGGCCTTGAAAACCACGCCACGTACATGGCCTCGCCTCCATAGCGATGGTTGCCCGGCAAACGCTCGCGCCGCCGGGCGAAACTCTAGTATTGGGCTATCAACCGTTGGTCTGGTTCTGAGAAAGTTTGGGCGCGGGTATTGCGTCCATCGCCGCCAATTTGTCCGCGCACAGATCTGCTGCGCCCGGAGCATCCTTCTCCATGCCTGCCAGTTTGACCCACCCGCCGTCGCTGATGAAACTATCTCGCTGGTAGGAAGACGTTTCCTTCAACTTGGCCAGGTTCTGGCTCGCGTCGGACGCTGTGATGAACTTTTCGACACAAAGATTGGCGACGAGTTCAGCCCTCGCCTTGATGGCGGAGGTCTTGGCCATTTCCGATGCTGTTCCTGCTGTGGTCCAACCGCCGGCCGTAAAGCCGACGATCATCGTCAATACCGCGGCGCCTACCACTGACCAGAACCAGAGCGTCTTGGAAGGTTGGTATTCGTCGAAGCGTTGCGACAGTGTTTGATTGTCCGTCATAGCTTCTTCCTTTCGATGATGATCGGAAAGCGACCCGATCGTTTGAGCTGGTGAGACTTTGCTGCAGGGGTGGCCCCCCAGTTGGGGGACAGGGAAGGGGGTTATTGGGTCTGCCCCGCAGAGCTTCCGATCGCGAGCAAAAATCGGCCGGCGCAGATCCTCGCACGCCTGCATTCGACTCGTGTACTTCAGCATCTGCGGTGTTGGGCCTAGGCACCCGGAAATTCTCCAAAATGCGGAGTGCGGACAAAGTTCGCCCTGATGCCCCATATACCGTGCCTGACCGGAATCTATTCCAAGCCAGTCGCAATTATGTGAAGTTGTGGCACGTTGGCGTGGTCGGTTGGCCAGACCTGAGAAACGTCGCGGTCGGACCAAGCGGCAGGATTTCGGTCGCATACCCGCGCCAAATGATGCTGCATTGGGCACGATGCCGCCGACCGCGGGCAACTGTATAGCGCGTCGACGACAGGTTATTCGTTCCGCTCAGCGGATTGCGCCCGCCCATCTCGCTGCCAGTTCGGCAGCAGAGACGATACCAACCCCGCAATCCGCCAATATCCGCGCGGTGTCGCCGCTACCAGTTCAGCGTTGGATGCGGCGACGCTGCCGTTCGGCAAAACGAGGTTGTTTTCGAAGCCGACTCGGACATGGCCGCCGAGCAACGCGGCGGCGGTGACGCAGGCAACTTCGTTGCGACCGAAAGCGCAGACGCTCCAATGAGTGAAGCGCGGCATGTCTTTGGCGAGAAATGGCAAAAGCTCGGAGGGAGAAGAAGTTTGCCCCTGTGTGTAGCGGCCCAGAACAAGGAGCACCGGTACGTCTGACCAGGGGACAAGGCCGCGCTGCTGCAAGTTGGACAGCCTGATAGCCTCAGCAGCGACTTGAAGTCAGACAACCCGGCCTCATTTGTGACGATCACCTCGCCGTCGATGATGGCGCTCTGCACATTCAGGCCTTGGGCGGCGTCGGCCAAATCGCGGTACTTCGAAGTCCAATCGAGGCCGCGCCTGGTGAAGATACGAACATCAGCACGATCGACGACGATCTGCGTCCGATAGCCGTCGAACTTCACCTCATTTCTACGGCTTTGAGGATGAGAACTTGGTCACCGGACTCATGCGGCAGGAGTTCGACATGGGGGTCGAATGGCGGCTCGAACAGCTTGAGCCACGCTTGTTCGTCCGAACCGTCAGCCTTCAACGACAACCACATGGTCGAGCCTAAGTTGAGGACGCTGTTGCGACTCAGAACGCCAGAATTAGGCCTTCGCCTTCCGCTTCTTCGCCGGCCTTGCCGCGGGCTTCCTGCCGAGCCCGCTGGATTTTGCCAGTGCGGACCGTTGAGCCGCGTAGTTCGGCGCCACCATCGGATATTCCGGCTTCAGCCCCCATTTCTCGCGGTACTCGTTGGGCGTCAGACCGTAGCGCACGCCAAGATGGCGCTTCAGCGATTTGAACTTCTTCCCGTCCTCGAGGCAGATGATGTAGTCGGGGAACACCGACCGCTTCGGATTGACCGCGGGCGCCTGGGTTGGCTTCTCGGGCTCGGCCGGTTGTCCGATTTTCGACAGCGACGAATTCACGCTTTCGATTAGCTCTGGAAGAGAGGCAACCGGCACTGGGTTTTTGCTGACGTAGGCAGACACAATGTCCGCGGTGAGCTCGATCAACTGGCTTCGGCTGTTCTCAATCTCTTCCGGCATTCAGTAACTCCGTTTCGCAGCAACAATAGATGAAACCTCTTAGCCGGTTTTCGGCGCAGCGCAACAGTGTGAAGACGCTACGCACGAAGCCATTGCTTCACAACGAATGCTGCCTCGATGAGCGTGTCGAGGCGACCGGAGACACCGTTTGTACGCCTTGAACGGCCGCCTTGCGATCGACCGTCTTGCCGGGATTCTCGGTCGCGCGCTCGAAGGGCTTCCAGGCCTCGCCGACGACCTGCTCGTATGCGCTGACGGCGGCCATGCGCAAGGCGTGGGACTGGAGCGCCATGTCGGCGGCGAACTCTCGCTTGCGCTGGGCGGCGCTGTCGAAGCCGACGGCTTCCATCGACATGTTCGTCCCGGTCGTGGCACGCTGACTTGGCCGTTGCGTCGCGCGCCTCGGTAATTGGCGTCCGCCTGCTAACGCTGCCGGATCGCCCGTCTCAGTTCGGCCATCGCCGCATCGCCGCAAGCCTGCAACCCTCCTCTTGCACGACGCTCTTGTGCTGCGCATCAGGGATGTCCGATGGGTTAGGTTGTTGACGCCACCCCATATCGAATGGACCACCGATGACATGATGAACCTGCGCAAGCTGCCCGAGAAATCCCGGACGCCGATGCTGCGGGAGATGATCGGTTTTGCCGCCAAACGGCCGCGGTGGATCTGCGCGCGGCCACCGGCCGCTGCCTATGGCGGGAAATGACGCGCGCTGGCCGAAATCCCCTGCTTTGACAGCCGGCCGGAGCGACACGCTCGAACGAATGACAAGGCACTTGACGCGACTGCGAACGGGGGCATGCTCGGTGGGCGCGGCCTGCTTCCCCACCCCCACGGAGAGACATCATGCAGTGGTCCTACCCGATCCTCCGTGTCGGCGACACCGAGATCCGCATCCACCTGACCTTCCTCCTGCTGCTCGCCTGGATCGGCATCGCCTATTTCCAGGAGGGTGGAACGTCGGCTGCGATCGAGGGCGTCGGCTTCATCGGCGCTGTGTTCGCCTGCGTGGTATTGCATGAGCTCGGCCATGCCGCTGCCGCTAGTCGCTACGGCATCCGAACTCCAAAGATCACGCTCTTGCCGATCGGCGGCGTCGCGGAGCTGGAGCGCCTACCCGAGAAGCCGTCGGAAGAGATCGTCGTGGCGCTCGCCGGCCCGCTGGTCAATGTCGTCATTGCCTCTTTCCTCGTCGTCGCGCTCGGGACCACAGTCGGTATCGACGCGCTGACGTCGATGGATAACCCGCGTGTCGCGTTCGTGGCTCGCCTCGCCGCTGTCAACATCTGGCTGGTCCTGTTCAACCTCATTCCGGCCTTTCCGATGGATGGCGGACGCGTGCTGCGCGCCTTGCTCGCCACGCGCTACGACCGCGAGCGCGCGACGGAGATTGCAGGGACCGTTGGTCAGTTCGCCGCCTTCGCCTTCGGCTTCATCGGTCTCGTCGCCGGCAACGTGCTGCTCATTTTCGTTGCGATCTTCGTCTACCTCGCCGCCACTGCGGAAACGCAGGCGATGGGGCTTGAGGCAGCCGCGCGTGCCGTTAACGTCCGCGACGTCATGATCAGCCGGTTCGAAAGCCTGCCGGCGACCGCGACCCTCGACGAGGCGGCGCGGGCCCTGTTGCGCACGACGCAACACGAGTTCCCGATCGTCGACGGTGGCGGCGGGCTGCGCGGCGTGCTGACGCGTGCGGGGCTCGTCGCCGGCTTGCAGCAGCGCGGCGGTCAGACTCCTGTGATCGAGGCAATGGCCGCAAATATCCCGGTAGTTGGCGGCCATGAGAAGCTCACGAAGGCGCTCGAGCACCTGAAGAAGGGAGCTGCACCTGCCGTCGCCGTGGTGGATAGCAAGGGCAGCTTGGTCGGCTACGTCACCCTCGAAAACATCGGCGAACTCATGATGCTGCGCAGCGCCATCGCAAGCTGACAGATATCGGTCGGGCCGCGGCCCATGGATATACGGCTTGCGCGGTGAGATGCACTTGAACCCCTGGGATCGTATCGCGGCCTGTTGACCTTCTGCCGGTTTCACACTGCCTTTTATGCGACCGGAAACGCACAAAACATGAACATGCCGTAGCCGCTTTGCGCCGGCAATGATGACATCAGGTCGCACGTCGCCCTACGCGAAGTTTAGCTACAGCCGGGCCATTATCGTCAGGACCTACCGATGTGAAGCAGGCTACGAAATCTACAATGGAACTGACCGGCCAGCCAAACCCGCCGCCGTTTCGATCCAACCACCTATGTTTTGGCGACCGTTTTGCTTCGTGAAGTCGTAACGAATATAATGATTAGAGATTTCGACAACCGTGTCACTGGTCGGCGGTTTGAACCAGAGGTCGCCCGCCGAGACCGCCAGGGTATAGTCGTCATACTTTACCCATTTGCCGCTCTTCCATTCGGCGACGAAAATGCCACTCGACGTTTTGTAGAGCCCCACCTGCGCCAATGGATCCGCACCCTTGAGGCCGGCCTCGCCCGCGACGTTCTTGACGCCATCAACGTCAACCGTAAGCAGCCCATTCCCCTTCAGAATGCTACGAACAATCTCGTATCGGACCCATCGTCTCTGCCACGTGAGCCTTCCAGAAAGTACGCAGGTCACGGACGTGTTGTCCAAGCTATTACGTAAGAAATTCTTGAGCGCGGTGGGGCTCTCGTTCTTGGCGGCCTCGAACACGCTACTGTCGAAGAAGCCACGATCAATCTGATCTTGCGGACGGACAACCCAGCTGTTGCGCACGTTCCTTGCGCGCCACTTGTCTTCGTCATGATGGAATAAGAAGAACGTCCTCCGAGCCATCGGGCGCGCCGTCCTAAGCTGTCTTCCTGAACGCTTGCGCGTTGCCGGTCTTAGAAGAATTGAAATCGCGTGTTGCCTCGTTCAGGATCGTCGGCGCGGACTTATAAGTCGTCACGCGTCTTGCGCGGCTTCGGGCACGGTCTTCGGCAATTGTCGGCATGTCGGATCCATCCAGAATGAACGATGTCTAGCACAAGTATGTCCAGAAATACCGCGACTATGACTTGGATACTTTTAGCTCGGTGGGATCTCGCCGAAGTTTTCGGCGTACTTCTGCATCCACTCCTCCACTCCAATTGAGTTGGTCGCGAGGTCCCCAATGATGGCTCTCATGAATAGCTTGTCGCCGATGTGCTCTCCCAATAATCGATATGCCTCGAATTGAGTTTCAGAAAAGAATTGGTCGACGGTCGAGTGGTGCGGAAACGACGGCTCGTCTAAGCGATATCTCCTCAGAAACTCCCCCTCGTTCCCTGTAAGCGAGAGTTTCACGTAAAGCAGATAGCCGATTTCCCAAGGCTCGATGGCGTCTCCGGTAGGGTAGCGAATTCGGCAGAACCGGAAGTGTGAGCGACTGAACCCGGTATCGAGAAGTCGAATCTCGTCAAGTTCGGCGTCGATCATGATCCCCATGTCGATATAGGCAAGCCGCTGAAGGTTGGTGAGTGCATGGAATGTCATTTTGGGGTCGGCCTCACCGTCGACCGCGACAATGTATCGGCAACGTCGACGCAATAGCTCGTAAACACCCAGGTTCTCGATATGGCCGCCATCGGAGATGTTGACGTAGGGGAGTCGCTCACTGGCCGTCGCCATGAACTCGCGGAACAGATACTGGATGCCGGGATCCCGCCGCCAGCGCCCCCAAGTCGCCGCCGCCTTGTCGTTGCCCGCTATCCCGGGCTTTCTCAGCCAGGCATTGAGGCGCATGTTGAAAAGTGTCAGCCAGAAGCTCCCCTGCTTCGTGGTCCGCAGCCCCATCTGAGGAGAGACGGCCGCACCCGACAGAGCCATGGCCGCCGCGAGGTCAAGCTTGGGATTTAGGTCCTCCCAGGCTTTGGTCTCTTGATACCCCACGAGATTACTGCCGGTCATCAGTGGCGTGAATGTAAACACGTCGGAAAGACGGCCTCGCATTTTGGGGTCGTCGGATCCTGGCGCATTGAGCGCGCAATTAATGATCGGATAAAAGGATAGATCCGGCTCGAACTCGCTCAACTTGGGCGAAACATTGGTCCCGCCTGTATGTATGAACGCGGTCGCCAGCTTCGAGCGATAGTATCGATAAAGCGAGGTTTCATTCACATCGACAAAGCACCAAAGAAGGCCAATGGCAACGGCCATGATTGCGAGAACGAGAAGTGTTGTTGTAAGGTCTTGACCCTCAAATGTTACGTAGAAGGCGTGCTCGGCAAGCAGGAGAAAGGCACCGGTAACTACGGGAATGACCATTGATCGCGCCCGCGCGAACACCGCGAATATTGATCCCAGGACAGCGATGGCAGTCGCGTTCAAGAGAAGCATCGCAAACAATGGACCTATTTCAGCAACGAGCGCGAAATTTCCGGTAAGACGCGTGATGCCGACGTGGAAGGCTCCGAAGGCGATCCAAATCAGCGGAAAACAAAATAGGAATCCAAGACTTAGATGCCAGACTGTCAGTTCGTTCAGTTGCAGCCGTTCTTGCCGGGCGACGTTGCTCAGAAGGACCAAGGCCACGATCGGACATACCCATCCCAGCCATGTCGGCACACCGAAAAGCTGTAGGCCCGTTCGGCCAACTAATTCGACGGCCGCGATAAAGGCTATCACACTGAGTGCAAGGACTGCGTTCACGAACACGCCGTACATTGAGCGCATTACTAGGAGCAATCGCTCGATGAAACCCGCGGAAAGGAAGCTTGCCCGTTGTCTGACGCGTGCCAAATGGTCGGATTCTCGTTCCGTCCGTTTGAAAGGCTCTTGATCGGATAGCAGCCCAAACCCTTCGGCTGGGTTGGAAGTACCGAGCAGTGAAGTAAGGAAGCACCCTGTGTAACCGCCGCCGGATACCGTCGATAGATAATCGAACTGTGGCAAGAGGTTCTTGCGTGAAAGCGCGGCGAGGACCCCAAGCGAGAAGGTGGCACTCCGTATTCCGCCCCCGGACAGTGCGATTCCAGCTGCCCAGTCTCCATGAGACACCCCATATCGGTCCCTCCGGCGCTGGATCGCCGTTCTCTCATGATCGCCATAGGTTTCATGGCCACCGGCTGGTCGCCATTCAGCTTCCCTTTGGGGAGGTTCGTCCGCCCCAAGAATCGCGGATCGGCTTGGATCGTAGGACGCGGTCGTTCCCGTGAGCAGTGCAAGCGCGCGCTCGAGTACACGCAGGCTGTTCTGAATCTGGTATAGTTCGGCGCGAAACGCATCGCTGGAGTCGAGTGCGTCTAGCACGCCGCTTTGGCTTAACGGATGCCATTTCGCTGTGAACGGCCTAACCTCCACGTTCAGGGTATGCCAAACGAGGATTTCGAAAGTGCCACATCCGACATTGTTTGCCGTGATCGCTCGCGCTTTGCCAAACAGCTCGGCCACGCTTTCAAGCGCGCGTTTCTCGGTTCCACTGCCATACGCGAGGCGGGCCGTGGCGATACGGGAAATTAGCTCTACGCGAAACTGATGAGCGGCCGTTTGGTTGGCGGTGTCACTATTCCAACTGCTGTCGCCGAAAACGGACAGAAAATTCGCCCCGAAAATATCGGTAGCAGATAGCTCCGCCAGTTTTGATCGAATCGTGTCGCTCGTCATTTTCACCTGCCCGATCATCATCGGCCACAAAGCCAATTAAAAGCTGCAGTCCCGCGGGCTGCGTAGCGTGGATGCCTCGTGCCATCGCCCGCAACTGCCTTGTCTCGGCAGCGCCTATTCGAAAATCTTGTCGTCACTGACCGAATAACGGGCCGCGCTTTGCTTGAATTGAAAGGGATCATCGACGACCCGGTTCAGGTAAGCGGATTGGCTAGTTGTAAGCCAGTTGAGGAGCCCCTCACACTCATGGTTCAGATAGACTCGATGTCCCCTCAGGTTAGTGTATCGAATCTCCTCAAGGATTGCTTTAGGAACCTCGGGCGCGGACCTACCGAAATAGAAGAATTTCTCCGATATCAGAACCCGGTCGGCTCCAGTGTCCGTGCCAATATTGTGAAGATCTGGTGATCCGTTCGGCCGGCTATGATGTGAGTCAAGTTGCCTCCAGTCGCCGTCCTCTTGGTGGTATATATTGTCGCCGAGCATCATTACTCGACTGCCGTTGCGGACAGGTCGTTTGTCCCGAAACCTCGGGTCTGCCCAGTATTCATTGAATGACATGGCTCCGGTGACCTGCATCGCAAAAATGCAGCGTCCCACCGCATCGAGTTTCGCGCCGCCCATCCCGATTACCCAGTCACCAATTTTTGCCTTGCGTCTCACAACTGGCTTACAGGTCGCGAGCGTGCAGACGCCATGAAAAGGATTTGGGGCGAAACCGAAGTCGCGCGCCACAACATACATGTAGACCGCCATGGATCAGCATCGCGAAGTGGAGGACGTGTGGACAGGGGTACGCGAAGATCCGTCGGCGTCACGGAAATCTGGGTCAGCGCCCTCCACCGCGTCGATGATCGCGTCCGGATTCCAGTTTACGAGATCGCTACCATAGTCCTCGAAGGCCGGCGGTATATCCGCCTCCGTTCCCCCGCGGGTAAATACGCCAATGATACGCTTTCCGAGTTCGTGCGCTTTCCGAATCTCCCAGTTCACCCAAGGGCGCGCATGGGTTTCTTTTCCGATCAGGACGATGACGGTCGACGCCCAGGACATTTTCATCCTCAGAAGGCGCCTGATCGCATTGTCGCTGACCAGACCCTTATCCAGCCTCTCCTGGTTCGCTGGCTTCGCCCTGATCGAGCTATTCCTGATCTCGTATCCCTTGCGGGCAAGCGACTCGGTTAGTTTCGTGACGTGTTCGTCATCGGCATGATGGTGACTAATAAAAACGTGGCGCCTTCCCGACATTTCACTTCTCCGAATACTTGACGGAATGTATATCACTGGTTGAACTTCGGCGCGACTGCTTGGGGAGCCTCATGGCGGGAAATCTGTTTATATTCGAAGGGCCGGATGGCGTTGGAAAAACGACGATCGTACAGGCACTCAAAGATAAGTTGTCGAGCGACCGTTTCGAATTTTTGAGCTTTCCTGGCCGTGAGGAAGGAACGCTTGGTCACACCATCTACCGCATCCATCACAGCCCTGAAGACTTTGGCATCGGTGCGATGTCGGAACTCGCGCGTCAAGCCCTCCACGTAGCGGCGCATATTGATGTTATCGAGACCCGCATTAGACCGTGGTTGGCAGAAGGAAAAAATGTGGTCCTCGACCGGTTTTGGTGGTCGACTGTCGTTTACGGAAGCGCCGGCGGCGGCGAGCATAAAGCCCTGATGGACCTTGTTGCGGCCGAACAGACCGTTTGGGGGGAAATCAAGCCGGCGATCGCGTTTCTCATTGATCGTGACAGCCCAATCAATCGTAAGGAAGACCCAGTTTATTGGCAACAGCTTCGCTTAAGTTATGCTCGGCTCGCCGGTCATGAGAGCGGACGTTACAAAGTTTGTACAATAAGCAATAGTGGCAGGGTCGCCGACTCGATTGCATTCGTAGAAGGTGAGATTGCAGAGGTCCGCAGCCGCAACCCGGATAAACGAATGCAAAAACGCGCGTACAGAGATCCCGGGCATTGATTTCTTGTCTGGTTACCCTGCGGCAATGTGAGTAGCGAAATGGCCAATTTCATAAAGAACGTCTTTATCAGCCACATCCATGAAGATGATCATGGCTTGGCAAAGCTGAAAGAAATCCTCGCCAATCATAACCTATCCATCCGAGATTCCTCGATAAACTCGAGCAATCCAAACAAAGCGAAAAGCCCAGAATATATCAAGTCCTCTGTCCTCGCGCCGCAGATCCAGTGGGCCAGCACCTTGATCGTCTACGTCACGGCCGATACCCGTCACAGTGAATGGGTGAATTGGGAAATTGAGTATGCGGCAAAGTTGGGCAAGCGGATCGTTGGCGTTTGGGGTGAGGGAGAACAAGGTTGCGAATTACCGGATGCCCTCAAGGATTATCACGACGCGATGGTCGGCTGGCACGGTAATTCCATAGTTGAGGCGATTGTTGAGGACCAGGACAAAACAGAAATGCCAAACGGCGATGCCGCTCCGATCCTTCCGATCGTCCGACACCCCTGCGGGGCACGGGGATGAGCATTTACTCGTACATTGTTAGGTTCGACAGCGGGTTCGCTCCAAATCCATTTTATGGGCTTTGCTCTCTGGCTACGTGCAAGCATCCCATCCGGAAGCATGCGGAGATTGGAGACTGGGTTGTCGGATGCGGTAGCGCAGATCGGGCTGTTCGCCGTGGTGGCCATATTGTCCACGCGATGAGGATCACGGAGACGTTGACATTCGAGGAGTATGACGCCGATCCGCGCTTTAAATCAAAGAAGCCGATCCGTAATGGTAGCCGCAAGCAGAACGCCGGGGACAACATATATTTTCCAACGGCGCATGGTTGGTCGCAGCGTGACTCCTTTCATAGCAAGTCGGACGGCAGCCCAAACCCAAAGCATGTGGCGAACGACACTCAGGTCGACCGCGTGCTTCTGAGTGATGATTTCGTTTATTTTGGCGGTGAAGGTCCCGAATTTCCAGCCGACCTTCAGGACAAATACGGCAGACATATCTGTAAGGCAGGCATTGGCCGGTCGAAATTCAATGATAACGCCTTGGAGGAGAAGCTCGTCGCTTGGCTCGACTCGATCGGGCCTAGGGGCCTGCAGGGATCGCCATTTGAGTGGTTGAGCTTAAGAGAACGATGAATTCGATGTCGAACGACCATCTCGGATTGAATGAGTATCAAAGCCTGGCATCCCGAAGTGACCGGACAAAGGGGAAGGGGAACGGGTTCGACCTCCCCGTCCTTGGCCTTGTCGGCGAAGTTGGTAGCCTTCTGAGCGAGGTGAAGAAGCGGCAGCGTGATAAGGCGGCGATCATCGGGTATGAGCAGACCGTCCTCGAGGAACTGGGCGATAGCCTATGGTATCTCGCCATAATCGCCGATCACGCGGATATAAGGCTGGCAACCTTGGACGATGCCGGAGTGGAAACAGATCTGCCGTTTGCCGTGCTGCAACCCCAACATGCCCTACCGCTGAACACGCCAAGCGCTCAGTTCGAAAAAACGCTTCTGCGCTTGGCCGCCGCGACTGGCGAGCTGGCGGCAGCCGTCGATGGATCCCATGGCGACAAACCTCTCCTGCAGGCTCGCTTGGCGACAGTACTGCGGCACCTCGTTCAGGCCGCCAATGAATCGGAGGTACTTCTCGAGGCCGCCGCTCGCGCCAACCTTAAAAAGGCCGAGGATCGTTGGCCGCGCGAACGCACTTATCCCCCGCTGTTCGACGCTGAGTTTCCAGCGGATGAGCAACTACCGCGGGCGCTCGAAATCGACATTTACGAGCGGGATGCCAGCAATGACAAGCGCTACGTACTGCAGAGCTGCCGTGGCCTATTCATCGGCGATCGGCTGACCGACAACATCATGCAACCCGACGACTATCGGTTCCACGATGTCTTTCACTATGCCTACGCCGCTGTGCTCGGCTGGTCACCGGTCACGCGAGCTCTCTTGAAAAGAAAGCGGAAAAGCAAATCGCGGGTCGATGAGGGCGAGGACGGCGCACGCGCGACCCTCATTGAGGAAGGAGTGGCCACCTATGTTTTCGGAATAGCCAAGGATTTCGACTTTTTCGCTGACCAGAACCCCGGAGATCTCAGCCTTAGCTTGCTCAAGAACGTCAGACAGTTCGCTCGCGGATATGAGGTTCACTCTTCTCCGCTGTGGCTGTGGGAGGACGCGATTCTTCAGGGGAACCATGCGTTTCGCTTCCTTCGAGAAAACCGTCGCG
Source organism: Mesorhizobium sp. 131-2-1 (assembly GCF_016756535.1). Lineage (NCBI taxonomy): Bacteria > Pseudomonadati > Pseudomonadota > Alphaproteobacteria > Hyphomicrobiales > Phyllobacteriaceae > Mesorhizobium > Mesorhizobium sp. 131-2-1. Next base: position 20,669 of record NZ_AP023248.1, read on the forward strand.
GTCGCGTCAAGCTTGATATAGAGAAGCGTTCGTTATCGATAGGGGAACTACCGCGATGAACACCGCCCAGTTCGTTGAGACACTGGCCGACCTTTCATTTAAAGACGCATTCAATCCGTACGCTGATGCTTGTGGGGATTTCGATCGAGACGACGCCCCCGCCATCCGGCGCACAAACCTGAAACTCGTCCTCGACGCGGCAATTGAGTCGAAAGTGGACTCTATTTGGATCGCTCGGGACCTCGGTTATCGCGGCGGTCGTCGCACTGGTCTCGCGCTAACGGACGAAGCGCATCTAAATGATCATTCCACCCTCTACGGCAACCTGCCCCTTGCCCGCGCCACCAGGGGTCCTGCTATCTCCGAGCGAACGGCGACCGTGATCTGGCAAACCCTGAATCGTATTCAGCGCCCGGTCTTCCTATGGAACGTCTTTCCTTTGCATCCGCACGAACCCGGCGACCCTCAATCGAACCGCTGCCACACTCGAGCTGAACGCAGTGCCTGTCGTCCGCTTTTGGCCTGGCTGCTTGAGAGGCTTGTACCACGCGTGGTCGTAGCGGTCGGGCGGGACGCCCAATTCGCGTTGGCGGATCTCGGGATCGATGCGATGCAGGTCCGGCATCCGAGTTATGGTGGCCAAAGCGACTTTATTTCCGGGATTGAGGGGCTCTATGGACTTCCCATCCTCTCAAAATCGCCCCAGCAGTTGGCAATGTTGTAGCATCGATTGCAATCCATGCGAAACCGTTAAGATCGGACTGCCAGAGCTGGTCGGCGCTATCGTCTTGTCTTAAAACTCGTCGGTGGCCTTGATGACGACGAAGGCCGGGTTGGTGATCAGGTCATGGACCTTGAGCAGACTGTAGACTGAGGATTCCGACACGAAGTAGCTCTTGAGTATGCTCGACACGCCCGCATTGCGCTCGCAAAGGGCGGCGGGCGAACTCAAATAGAACACGACAGCCTTTCGACTATGCCGGAAGCCCGAAATTCTCGCTAGCCTGATTTCCCTACGTGTCGGATCAACCTTGCAGAAGTTGACAAGCCCGAAGCAGCGGAGCATCCGTGCTTGTAGGAAATGCTGAGGGGGCGGTGCGCATGGCCACGGATTATGGCGGATGGCGGCGCGACGTGCGCCGCGAGGTTTTCGTTAGTTATCACCATCGGGGAGACCAAGCCTATTACGACGCCTTCTCGCGCATGTTTCACGATTCCCTGCGGCTAATCACCGACAACTCTCTCGAGCGGAAGGTGGACAGCAACGATCCCGGCTACATCATGCGTCGCATTCGGGAACACCATCTCCATGGCAGTTCGTGCACCATTGTCCTTTGTGGCGCCGACACCTGGCGGCGCAAGTTCGTGGACTGGGAAATCTATGCCTCGCTTGATCAGCAGATGGGACTTGTGGGTGTTAGGCTACCGACGCTTCTGCTGGCTGCGAACGGGGGCACGGCTAAGCCCCAGCGGCTTCAAGACAACATTGACAGTGCCTATGCGCCGTGGGTCCAATGGAATGACATCGCTAACGACGCGGGTGCGGTTCAGCGCGCAGTCGAGACGGCGCTCGAAAGGCCTAGGTCGACTATAGCCAACACACGCCAGCGCATGGTGCGAAATCTGTGACCAGCCCTGGCTTTCCATCGGGTGCTCATCGCGCCGAGAACCTCGAGTCACGTTTGACCGATATCCTACGCATCCAAGTGGTCTGGGCGTCTGGCTCGGACGAAGGCGCCCGCATCGCAGAGATGATCTCGAAGCATTTTGACGGAATCGGAATGGAACGGGACGGCGTTGCATACCGTGTTCCGGTGCGATTCGCGAGCGAGCCGTGGGACGGGTCTTCTCCTCTTCCCAAGCCGTTGGATTTGGATCGCGCGGTACATAACGCAGTTATTCTACTGCATGACGACTTGATGCATGAGGATGCCGCACAGTGGGACGGCTGGGTCCAAGCTACCCGTGCCTCCATGGAAGCGAGAGGAACGACCGACGTCTACATCCCCTTCGGGAGTCCAACGGGCGAGCCAGCACTACGTTCGGACCGGGCCCGACACACTCAATACGCTTATCGGAAGAAGTGGATGGCGCTTGCCGATCCGAACGCGCGAGACAAGCGGCTTCTGCTCCATGCACTCCACCGCATCCGTGAGCATCTGCGGCAGTCTTTCGGCAGGCACGAGGACGAACCCCTTTTCGTCAGCCATGCCAAGGCGGATGGCGACAGGACCGCCCGTGCCATCGTCGATTTCGTAAACTCCTCGGGTCACGACGTGCCACTCCACACGTTCTATGACGCCATGGAATTGAATCCCGGCGAAGACTTCGAGCAGCGCTTCAAGATTGAGATCGGGCACGGCACGCTGATAGCGATCGTTTCTGACGTCTACGATTCGCGGCCGTGGTGTGTGTTCGAGCTAACCACAGCCAAGCGCGAGCGCCGACCGATCGTCCTCGCTGACGTGGGCGGCGTTCGAATCAGCCGTACCTTCCCATACGGAGCTAATCTACCCCGCGTAAGACTCAAACCTGACCCGGGCAGCGACGCCTGGATCGAACCTCTCTTGGTCGAGGCGCTCTCCGAGGGGTTGAGATGTGATCTTTTCGAGGCGCAGGCGCGAAACCTCCTGAGCAAAAGTGTGGCTGACGCCCTGGTGCTGCCGCGACCGCCAGAGCTGTTCGACATAGTGGACCGGCCAGTGCCTGACATGATCATTTACCCCGACCCGCCTCTCGGTGATATTGAGGCCGACCTGCTGCGCAAGGCACTGGACGTTATCGCGCCAGGCTCTCGGTTCGTTACTCTTGGAGCGCTGACATGGGCGACTTGGCAGGCTTGAAGGTCGCGCTCTCAGTGAGCGATGCTCCCGACCGAGCAAGGCTTGGGTTTCCGTCGCGCGAGATTGATCGCGTGCTGCTCACGATATGCACGGTCCTCGTCCGCGCGGGCTGCGACATCTTGTATGCAGGCAACCTGGATCCCAATCAGTCCACCTTCAAAATTTTTCGCCATCTCGCCGGTGCGTATGCCGGCGGACGAGAGAAGGCACCATTCGTCCATATCATCCCAGAGCCAATCGCGCGGCGCACCAGTTTCGTGGCCTTGCACGCAGCGCTTCGCGAGAATGGCGGTATTACGCGGACCTCCATTAGCCTTGCAGCGGGTCTGGTGCCGGTCCGTGCCTCGGGCGACGTGCTGCTGCTGGGCAACAAGGGCTTAGATCGTAAACGGGTTGGCTCGCACGATGAATGGACCGTCTGGCTCGATGGGCACGAGCGCGCCCAGCCGACGGATGCCTACACGAAGGCAAGAGCAGCCGTATCTGCGGAAGCCGACGCGCGAGTGGTGCTTGGAGGCAAAATGGGCGTGCTCGACCGCCCTGACGACCTTTACGAAGGCGCAATGCCAGGAATTGCCGAGGAGGCGATCTTGACACTAACGGTCGGCCGGCCTCTCGTGGTGCTTGGTGCGTTCGGGGGCGCCAGCCGCGACGTCGCTATCGCATTAGGGCTGCTGGCACGGAACAAAGCAGTTCCGCGCGGCAAGCAACAGGCTAGCTATGCACTCGCCATGGATCAGGTCTCCGCCCTCGCCCATCGCATTCCGGCCGAGGTCCGTCCTTACCTAGCGGCCATCGCCGACGATGATCGTGGCGAACCGACCGCGTATGCCATCGCTGAGGCTATCGCGACGTGGCGGGCCACAGCCGTACTCTGAGACGACTCCCAATCGCAGTGGCAATCGCTTGTCGACAGTCGTACCTCGACCGGCGCGTGACAGCCGCCGTTTACGTGTTTCCGAATGCCAGGAGACCGCTACGCCAAAACGGCAATCGTGATCTGACCCGTCGGACTTGTTGGCGGCCCTTTCTGCCGACTTTGTCGGCACAATGATCGAGCCCGGGTTAATCTTCGCTCTATTTAGCGATTTTCTAAAATCGTGCGTCGACTAGTTCAAAAAAGTAGATTACTTTAAGGATATTTTCTTGCCTCTGTAAATAATATGATCAATTGAGCGATAAGTTCAACCAGGGGAGGGGCAAATGACTAGGCGTACAATGGCTGAATTGACGCAATTATCTGCTCTCAAGAGCCATTCCCTGGTGATCCAATTAAGACTTTCATCACAGGCCAGAAGGTTCAAGCACGACTATCTTGGCGGCGGCCCCGATCGGGGACTCGTTGGCAACTCCGCTGATGCTGAATCGCAATACCAAATATCATAAAGTGATTTCATGATACAATGGATCTTTCTTTCCTTGATGACCATCGGCCTTGCGGGGGCACTGACGAGCCCAGCAGTCTCGGAAGAAGTGTCGTGCGGAAACCAATCAACCTTTGAGAATCCAAATGGGGATCCAGCTTGCGCCGACGCGCTGCGGCTGAAGCTCCGCGCGCTCCAGCTTGACCACCTGGAGCGCCTCAGCTGGGTTCCCACGGCCGGCGCCAGACCGTCGGTCCGCCCGCCCGGCTCCGCGACCCAGCAAAGCCTTGATGATCCCTTCCTCGACAGCCTCCGGTCCGATCTGAAGAGCCTGATGCTGAACCAGCGCCCGCTCAGCGGCGAGGTGGATCTCGCCATACACGCCGCCGCCGTCCGCCACTTGGAGGAGCAGGCCGCTGCCTACGAGCAGGTCTATGGCCGCCACGACGGTATGCCGACGACTCGCTACACCGTCCTCTCGGACGTGGAGCTGCAAGGCGCCGAAGCGAAGATGGCAAGGGCGCTACGCGAGCACTTGATGCAGTCCGCCGCGCTTCCCGAAAGCGCCATCGAGCAGCGCGCACGGCTGAGGGTTGACGAACTGCGCGAGACGCTTGCCGAGATCGGCGCAGAACGGCTCCGCCGGGCGGGTGGCGCTTGGACGCTCGTGAAAATCGGCAGCCGGCCCGAGGCTCTCGACGCTGGGGAGGCCCGCCTTGTCCTCGAACGGGCGAAGTCGCCCCGCCGGGCCGAGGCGATCCTCGCCTTCGAGGTCGAGCGTCGCCTGGTCTGGGCCCCCGACGATCCCCATCTCGGACTCGTCCGCCGCGGGATTCGCGAGAAACCGGCCGTCGTCGCGGTGTCCCTGCTGCAGCGTGCGCGGCGCGGTCCGGGTCCGGACGGCGGCGGCGCGCCGCCGCCGTCGCCCGAAACTCCCCTCCCTCCGGAGCCGAAGCCGCCCACCGGCGGCGGCCGCGCCGTCGGGATGGTAGAGGAAGGGGTGCGCGACGAGGTCGACGCGATGACGCGCGGAAACCTCGTCGAGCGCGCCGAAGCGGCCGCCCGCTGGCAGGTGGGGGCGGAGTACCTAGCGGCAAAGACCCGCATCGCCGAGCCGGGCTGGCAGACGGCCCTGCGAGCCCTCGAGACCGCCGATCTCCTACGCCACAAGGCCACACTCGAAACTTACAAGAAGGCGCTGATGCAAAGCACGGCTCTGCCGCATATCGCGCAGTGGCGCCGCGTCGCGGAACTCGCCATCATCGAGCAGCGGCTCGCCATCCTCACGAGCGAGATCAGCATCCGCGGCCCGCCTGCGCCGGACCTCTCTTCCGGTCCGCGCGGCGCCACGGCGATGCGTCGCGCCGCCGAAATCGCCGCCGGCGAGCCGCCGCCTCGCGGGAGCGGCCTAGAAAATGCCCTGGGAAGGCGAACTCTGGTGGAACTCCGCCAAGCAGGCGACGTCGCAGTCCCGGCCGACCAGCCAGCGATCGCAGAGGCGATCACGCTCCGCGCCCGCCAGGTTGTAGCCGAGACTGGCGATACCTTCGAGCATACCCTTACTGGCCTAGCCGAAACCCAGCGCCGGTCCTATGTCTACGGCCGCGGCAGCGCCGCCGTCATCGACGAGACACAGTTGATCGTAGGGCGCCGCGACATCGAAGCGGCCGCCTCCGCGCTGCGCTCCGAGACCAAAACGCTTTCCGCAACCGTCCCGGACGAGGTTTTCGCACGCCTTGACCGGATCGCGGGCACGGCAGCGCCCGCCGCTCCTTCCCAATTAGCCTCCGACGCGGCGGTCGATATGGCCCGAGCGGCCACCCTTGCGCCAGCCGAGACGATCTCTCTCGGAACCTCCGCTCCGATCGACCTTGCGAGAGCACCGGAAGAGCTGCGCTTTGAAGCGAGGTTCGGGCCGGCAGCTCCCAACACTGCCGAGGGATTCCGGCGCGCGCCGACGCTCGCTCCGGGCGGCGTTGTCATCGACGCCACCCTGCCCCGCATCCTAGCAGAGCGAATAGAAGCCGTCCGCTACCATGCCGCAAACTCGCGCTTCGAGGCGAAAGTGGCGGGAAGCTGGCGCAGCATTGACCCCGCGGTCGACCCGCTCACGGCACGCGCGGCACTGGGCTTCGTGCTCGACGGACGGGTCGTGGCGGCCGATATCGGCGCGATCGCGGATAACGAAACCTTCAGCTTCCTGATCCGGGCCGGCGCGTTCCCCGGTCTGCCGCCTGTGCTCAACCGATCGGAAACGGCCGAGCTGGTGGACGCGCAGGCGCTGCTCAGCATCGTGCGGATCAATCCCGCGCTCGCCGACACCGCGGTGGCGCGCGAGATCCTCGGCACGGACGAGCTCATCTTCTCGGTCCTCCATCTCGACCGCACACTTCAGGAGCAGCAACTTGTCTTCCGCGGCATCGATGCCGTCGACCTGCATCGCCGGCTGCGCGACGCCCGCGCACAGCACGCGCCGCTGTCGGACCGCTTCAAGAGCCTCCTGACGATCGACCAGGTGGATGTGGAGTTCGGCCAGACGATCCGCATCGCGCCGAAGTTTGACTATGCGGTCTATGGCTGGCTCGCGGATTCCGGCGGCGAGGAGACGGTCGGCGAGCCGTTCCTTCTCCCCGCTGTCTCGCAGTGGTTCGCGGCAAAGGACGCTGACCTCCGGCGCGTCTCGCCAGAACTGCGGCGAACGGCGGATTTCGCGGTCGCCGTGGCGGTGCTGCGGACGGCGGTCGGGCGCGGCCTGCTCGCCTCGTTCGACGACTTCGCGCTGATCGCCGACCCGGGCCTGCCCTCGCCGGCCTTCCTCTGCCGCAGCGCGGTCGCGGCCGCCTGCGCGAAGCCCTTCATTCAATCCCTCCTGTCCCCCAACGGTCCCTGAGGTTTCCCATGCGCCGTGCTGCTCCCGTCATCGCCATACTGCTTGCCGTCGGCTGCGGCGGCGCCTATCTCGCGCTTCGAAACCGACTGCCGGAGGCAGCTCGCGACACGCTTGAAACGAGTGAGTCCACCCGAGCGGCCGTCGCCGCGCTGGCCAACGACGCCGACCCGGACGGCGATCCGATCAAGGTGACGGCGGTCGGCGAACCCCAGCACGGCACTGCCGAGGTCGGACCGGACGGTAGCATCGTCTACACCCCCGCCGAGCGCTTCTCCGGTAGCGATGCTTTCACCTACACGGTGTCCGACGACCGCGGCGGGACGGCCACGGCGGACGTGGATGTCGAGGTCAAATTCTCCCCGCCGAGCTTCCACATCCGCAGCCAAGCGGCCTCGTTGCAAGAGATGCTTGCCGAGCCCGCGACGAGCGCTTACGGGAGCACGATCAACCTCTTCGTCTACAGGGACGACACTGGCCAGGCGCGCCGGCTCGCGATCGCCGGTCACGCGGACAGCATAACCTGCTCGCATACGAGCGCGGCCTTCACCAAGGCCCTGCTCGGCGGCCGGTTCGGCAGAAGCGGGTTCCTGCTCGCGGGCGCCGGCCAGGTCTCCATTCCAGCCTTGGGATCGACGGGCGACCAAGCCGATCCCGACGTCGAGGCCTATATCAGGGAGAAGCAGGTCTTCGACTTCATGACCACGCTCGGGCAAGCGGGCACGGAAGAGGGGCGGGCGCAGAAGGAAAGGCTCGACGCCCTCGCCGAGAAGGATGCCGTGAAAGCCTATCTCGCCGAACGGCTGCAACCCGACACGGCGGACGCCTTCCTGCGGGAGGCCAGGGAGATTGCGGATAGGTCGGGATTGCTCCGCATTCACGACGGGCTCCCCTTCTCTCTCGTTGGCGCGGTCGAGAAGCGCCTGCACGATGCCGCGACGAAGCCGGGCGACGGCGCCATCATTCGCTTCGACGACCTGCTGCCCGCCGAGACGCCGGACGCCGTCCTCTACATGCCGATGCTGCATCTCGGCTCCGGCGAGCCCGTAGTCCTCCAGGTCGACGGCGCGCGGTTCACGACGGAGGCGTTTCGCAGGGCGGCCGCAGCCAATCGCTCAGCGCTCGAAAACGCGATCGTCAAGAGCGCCCAGCGCCGGCTCGAACATGCGACGCGGCTCGTTGACAGGATCGAGGGCCAAGCTCGGGACTGCCGGTCGCTGCCCGCAGAACAGCGTTCGGAACTGCTCTCGGGTACGAGCGAGATATGCGACAAGGACATCTGCAGGCCGGCCACCGACGAGACCATCACCCGGGGGACCTACTGCGACGAGAACGTACCGTTCCTGCAGCAGCAATACGCCGGCTTCAAAGCGGAGGCGGAGGACGTTCTCGCGCAGATGGAAGCCTACCGCACTGCCGCCTCCAAGATCGAGATCGATACCCTAACCCATGCTGCGCTGCTTGATTCTATGCTGCGCGACTGGGCGCTTCCGATTCCCGACGCGCAAGAGGCGTTCGATCTCTGGCGGACCGAGGAGCGGCCCGCCGCATGGCAGGCGCTGACCGAGGCCATGGCCGCGCAAGGGAACGGCCGCGCAGCGCTCGCCGGCGAGAGCGTGGTGTTCGACGCCTCGGTCGAGAACGATGTCGTGACGGTGCGGCCACTTCTCGCCATCGACCTGCGCAGGACCCGGCTGGTCATCGATCCGAAGATCGGCGTGATCGCAGCTATCACGCCGTGGGAGATGCGCAAGCTCCGGCCGTCCGAACCGGCGGCCGCCGACCCCGCGCAAACCCTGGCAACGGACCCCGCCCGCTTCGCGGACGCGATCGCACGAGAGCCGCGCCGCGCCGCCTCCGCCTTCGTTGATCACCAACTCGGCCGGCTGCCGGCGCGTCTCACGCTGTTCGATACGCTCCGGTCGCAAGGGTTGCGCACCTTCGGCAAGGAGATCGAGCAGCAATACGCACCTGGAGTGGACAAGGCTCTCCAGGCGCCGCCCAGTACGCAGACTGAAGCAGCTGCCCAGTTGGATGAACTTCGCGATCCGATCATCGCCGCGGCCGACGTCCCCGGGATCAGCCCCCGGATGCGGGTCGCGACGGCCTATGTCCTTGTCCGCGGCATTGCGCTGCTGGACGGTAAGAATGATGCCTGGAGGCAAATGAAAGGCGGGCTGCTGGATACCGATCGCGATCTGGCGCGTTTTCTGGGACGTGGATACCGCGAGACCGTCGAAGCGATCCTCCAGCGCGCCCGCGACGAGGACAAGGGCGCGACCGGTGCGCTTCTATCGGAATCGAGTCCCCCTCGATCCGCGCAAGATCCGGATGCTGGCCTGCCCGTCGTGACGAGCCTCGGCCATTTTGTCCTGTACGCGGATCGGGCGCGATCCGTGATGCTGCTGCGCGATGCGGTAGATCGCGCGTTCCTGGCCTATGGTCCAGATGGAAGCGTCGATCGGGGGATGCTACTGCGCGCTCTGCAACGCCCCGACGACATTGTCACAACGTACGACTTTATGACTTGGCAATTTCTGTCGGACAGCTTTCATGCGTACATGCCCGAGGAAAGTGTTTCACCGGTCGACGCTCAGAAGTTCGCAGCAATTCTGGCGAAACTCCAGGATGCGTTGGCGGCACAGTTGAAGCAGTTCGGAGGCGCACTCTCCGCCGTGCAGCTTTCGCAAGACCAGCAGGTGATCGTGCTGCGCCTGCTCTTCGACGAAGGCGACTACGAGGCGGGCCTCGAGCGGCTGGCCGGCGCGACGATGCCGGTCGCAGCGCTCGCGAGGGACGGAAGCTGGTCCGTCCTCGCCCCCGATCTAAAGGGCACGCCCTCCAACGTGGTCCTGGCGTCGAGCGGCAGCGATCTAGTGGCGCGGGCCACCATCGGTGACCGGTCCACCGAAGTCCTGAAGTTTGGTGGCCTCGATCCGGTGCTGCGCGACTCTCTCGCCGGTCAGGTCCCCGCCTATCCCGGCGGCGCCTGGAGGGAAGAGAGTCCGCTCTGGGAGCAGATATTCCTCGCCGAGGTCGCGGGCCCGCCGGACGCGGGGGCCGTCTCCGCTTTCATCGGCGACGAGGCCCGCCGGACCGCGCTCCTCAAGGCGATCGTCTACACTTGCGCCGGCCCGATGCAGAGCGTGCTAACCGCAGGCCAGCGATGCGGCGAGATCGGCGACACCCAGCGCCTGCACGACCGCGCGCGGGACATCGCTTCAGTGACGATCACCGTACCGGATGATGGTGCGGCGGACGCTGCGGCGAGAACCGCCCTCACGGCGCCGCTCGCGTGGCGGCGCCTTGATCCGACCCTCGCCGAGACCCCTACCACAGATTAGGACGTTCCCATGCCAAGCGTACCGCGATCCGTGCCGGTCTTCGTCTCCTACGCGCGCGCCGATGAAGCGTCGCTCGACCTTCTCGTCTCAGCCGTCGCCGCGCTCGACGATTCGACGGTCGAGCTTCGCTTCGACCTCCAAATCCCGCTGGGCGAGGACTATTTCGAGCGCATCTTCGACGATATCCTCGCCTCGCCTGTCGTCGTCTTCATGGTCAGCAAGGCGTTTCTCGCCTCCGGTGCCACGCAGAAAGAGCTGGCATACGCGCAGGCGGCGCAAGGAGCCGGGACCGCTGCTATCCTGCCGGTGATCCTTGAAGACTGCCCCTGGCGGGAGACGCCGCTCAAGGCGTTCCAGGCGCTGCCGCCCGGGTCGAAGCCGGTCGCGTCCCACGATGACCGGCAGCAAGTCTGGCGGATTGTCGCGTCGGGGATCGCGGAGGCGGCGGCGCGGTTCGCCGCGCCCCGCCGCAACCCCGACTTGAAGCTGTTTACCGATGCGGAAATCGTCCAGTTGCTCCGAAACCTTGAGGGCGCCCTGAAGGCGCTGGTCATGGCTGCTGCTCCATTCCCGATTGCGCCGACGCATCTCCTGATCGACATGCAGCAGCTCGAAGCGAAGCGCGCCACATATCGGGACGAGCTCAAAGCACGCATAGGCCGATTGTAGGTCTGACAGGGCAAGCTGTTGTTGCTCAGTGTTTCCTCATTGCGGACATGTTGGCACCGTCGATACGTCTAGAGGGCAAGAGTTATGTTCGTCGGCTTGCGGCAGAATTGACGCTTCAACGTTCATCAGGCGATCCTGAAACGAACCGCGAAACCGGTACGGAAAAGGTGGGGGAAGATGCCGGTTTTCGTTACCCAGAGGGAGTTACGCTCGTTCGCCGCGCAGAAGACTCTGAACGAGCAGCAAACCATCCGCAAAAGCGCATCAGAGCGGCCTCTAGAGGGTGCTACGTTCCTGTCGCACTCGACTAAGGACGATGACTTGGTGGTGGGTGCCACGATCGTGCTCGAGAACCATGGCGCAAAGGTCTACACTGACAAAGTTGACCCGGAGATGCCGCCTTACACCACAGAGAAAACAGCTTCATTGCTGAAGACCCGCATTCGACAGACCAAGCGGTTCGTTCTTCTCGCCAGCAAGAACAGCAAAGAGAGCCGGTGGGTGCCCTGGGAACTCGGGGTCGCAGATGGGTACAAGGGTATTCCGAAAATCGCCCTTTTCCCGTCCGCGGACGATCCGAACGACATGACTTGGGCCTCCTGGGAATATCTCGGCCTGTATCCCCGCATCGTCTGGGGTGAGATCAAGGATCGGCCCAACCCACTTTGGATGGTATGGGACCACAAGACGAATACGGCAACGCCCCTACGGGGCTGGCTCGCCGGACCCTGACATCCTTTCTCTTAGCTGCGGCTTTTAACAAAGCGGCGGGTCTCATCCGTCTTTACGACGCGGATGGCGACATATTCTGAGGCGGTCACTTTGTAATCGACGATGAGCTTTCGTGCGACGAGGTGGGCAAGCGCGGGATTGATGCGGCGTGGCGCCCAGCCATAGCGCTCGGCTACCTCGCCGGTATCATGTGGCATGTTCGGATCGTTCACAAGGTCGGCCGCGAAGCGCAGCGCGTCCTCCTCGGGGTTCCAGCCCATGAAATATTTGTCGAGTGTAGCGAACAAGGTTTCCCTTGGCAGTACCCTATGCCAGTGTTGCACGAATCGGTCCAAGCGAAGCAAGCTACATAATTCCACAGGCCTGGAAACTCTCCTCGCCAGTCATCTCGCGCGGGCTGAAGGCGCCGCCGAAATTGAGCGCGCTGCCGCGAGACCCCAAGTTCCTGCTGGTCCATATTGGCCGAGATCATCGGCATCGAAAAGACGAAGTCCACTAAGCGAGGCAGCTTCGAGTTCCCGCGGCGGCCCCACAGCAACCGCCAGTGAGAGCAGAGGGGACCACCATGCTTGAGACACAAAGATCTCAGCAGAAGGTCACTTCCATTTCCGAAATTTGCCTGCACACCAAGAGCCGTTGGCGACTCATTGCTGTAGCAATTCGCCTTAGCCGCAAGCGTACGCAACAGCCAGCCGCTGCTACGTCAGCAAGTGGCTAATCCTCGACCTCGAGATCAGCGGTTTGATGGTTGGATGAAAAGGCAGGCACTATGGCACCGGCCAACAGCTTTTCCTTCGACAGCAGGCCGGCGTCCTCCAAAGCCTCGAAATCCGGCAGGTCGCGCAGCGTGTCGAGCCCGAACTCCAGCAGGAATTCGTTTGTCGTCACGTAGGTGTAGGGCGCACCGGGCGTGGGGCTGCGCGGCCCGGAGGAGATGAAGCCGGCGCCGCGCAGATGCCCAATGAAATCGCGGCTGATCTCCTTGCCGAAGAACGACGACAGTTCGCCGCGCGTGATCGGCTGAAAATAGGCGATGCACATCAGCACCAGCACCTGTGACTGCGTCAGGTCTTTGGCACGCCCGCTCCCGCCGACGGCCGTGCCAAATGCACTGCGGATGGCGTCGGCATAGGCGGGTCGGGTCAGGTGCTTCCAGCCGCCGGCGACGGCGACCAGGTCATAGGGCCGGCCGCGGAGTTCCTCGCGGATATCGTCGATGAGAAGATCAATGCTGCAGCTCTTACCGACGACCCGCGCAAGCACCTCACGTGTCACCGGTTCGCTGGCTGCAAAGATGGTCGCCTCGATTCGATGCATCCATTCGCGCCACCGAGCTTCCGGCGGCAGATGATCCAATTCGCGGTCGAACAAATGATCATTTGGTCGATCATTGTCAGAACGCCCTTTGCCTCTTCCACTGCGTACCGCGTCTACCATCGCTCTCAAAGCCCGTAGATGCGGAAGGTCGGACGGCCGGATAGCTCACGGACGGCGCCGAGTTCGACCAGACGGTCGAACAGGCGGCGTAACCCACGGTCGCTCATACCCGCGATCTGTTCCGAAGCGACGATCGCGTCGTCGGACAGCAGCTTGCCGACGACGAGGTCCGCTGCCTTGGCCCTAAGTTTCGGCGCGACGCCAAGCAACCGGTCCGCGCGGCGCTCGAGCTCGGCGGAAAGATCAATGGCGCGCAACGCGGCGCGCGCCTGCGCGGCAAGCAGATCTTTCCCACGCTCAGGATCTATCCCAATGCTTGTCGCCACGGAGCTGGCTGCCGATCGACGCGGGCGGACGCTTGTCCCCAAGGCTACCTCGGCGCCCAGCAGAGGCACCGCGTGGGCCCAACCCAGCCGCTGCGCAAGCAGGGCGTCGGCGAGCCAACATCCGAAGGCTCGTGCGAAGCCATACCTTTCGGCGGCCGTGAACGCGTCGGTCAGCATGCCGACCATTCCGATGTTCGCGGAAAGCTGTCGAAGATCATCTGCCAGTTCGCCGACTGCGTCGTCGTCGCGGCGGAGACCGAGGTCATCCAGCACCGCGCCGATGCTCGCCTCCGTCAGCAGTTTCTCGGCAGGCGTGCCGACCAGCCGGCGCCAGGCAAGCAGCATCGATCCGGCGGGGCCGACGGACAAAAAATCGCCCGGGCGTGTGAGCAGCACGGCGTCGCGCAGCGCCCCTTCATCCTCGACGCGCCCTGCCTGCTTCGCCGTGACCGCAGCCGCCGAAAGCGCCAGGCGTCGCCGCCAGGCGCCGGCCCACCGCTCCTGCCGGCGGACCACCGCATCGAGCGCGCCGATGGCGGCGCCGGCAGTGAGCGCGACGTCTTCAACATCTTTGCCCGCAAGGCTTTGCGCATCCGGGATGGCCCGGCGCAGCCAGGCCGGCACCGTCGCCATCGGCGCGGTCGAAGGAGCACCGGCAAGCGAGGCGTGGTGGCGTCGAGAGGGCTTGGGACGCAGAATCATCGAAAACACGATGATTCATGACGGCGCTTTTAGCAATGGGATTCGCACATAACCGCCGCACCTGTCGCCCGCAGAATACGAACGATAATGTTGCCTTATCGTTCGTTTTGCTCTTATATGAGAAATGGCCGTTTTCAGCGATCAGAAGCCCAAAAATCACGCCGAGCGACCCTGCGGAGCGTGCCACAGCACGGGGCCGCAAGACGACGTTTCGATCGCCTGCGCGTCGGCCGACGGCGTACCCTCAGAGGTGCCCGCTGGCTTTCAAGGATTCGGCAAAAGTCTTGAGCGGAAGGACAAGCGTCATTGGACGATCGTTCAGCGGCTCGGCGCCGTAGCTCGCGTACCAGCTCGCGGCCCGACTACTTTTGGCGTCGATGATCATCAGCACACCGCCGACTTCCTCAGTAACGCGGATGCAGCGCAGCGCGGCTGCGAGCAGAAGCTGGCCACCAAGCCCCCTGCCCGCCACCGATTTGTCGACAGCAAGCCGCGCCAGCAGAAAGCCCGGCACATCGTGTCGCGCCAGACCCTTCGTCATCGTGGGAGGAACCGCGTGATGTTCGACCGAGGCCGGAGCCAGACTGTAGAAGCCAAGGATTTTTTCCGGTGCATCGTCGGGTACCGCACAGAACGTCTTTACCGCGTTCTGCTCGTGCCCTTGCCGCGCGAAGCGCTGCAAGAAGGCATTCATCTCGACATCGCCACAGTCAAAGGCTTTCCGGTCGTGCGACCGGGCGATCGCCTGCTCATGCCAGGGCGGAAGGCTCACCGGGTCTTCGGAAGCGCGGCCGCCGCCGCACGCAACTTGGCGTTCGGCTTCGGAGGATTGTCCAGAAGCTCTAGGATGCGGCCAAAATCCCGCTCTGATACCTTTATGGTGTCAGCTTCGGCGATTACGGTTTCGGCTGCGCGCAGCGCGGACTGGGTGACGAAGCTGGTGAGATCGGTATGGCGAAGCGCTGCGGCGCGCAACAGGCGCGCCTTCACCTCCGGCTTCACCCGGATGTTCATCCGATCAGTATCATCAAGGGCTGCCCGTGCCATGGCTTCGATTCCCAGATTGCTTGGACAGCATAGATACATCTGCCGGATCGCGATTGCAATAACGTACGCATTGAATGCGCACAGGCTTGAGACATTATCATGAGTCCTGACGAGGGCGATCTTCCCGACATTGTCGATATGGTTATGGCGATGGGGCGTACGGAAGAGGAGCCAGCGGCATCCCCTTCCCCTCCCCTTCCGGCGGCGGCTGCTCCTCGCCTGGCGGCGCATCTCGAGGCGCTTGCCGGCCGCGCTCGCGACTATGTCGAGGCGGCGAGCTCCGCCAACACGCGGCGCGCCTATGCCGCTGACTGGAAGCATTTCGCCAGCTGGTGCCGGCGCCAGGGCATCGAGATGTTTCCGCCCGATCCGCAGGTCGTCGGGCTCTACATCACCGCTTGCGCATCCGGCACGGCGACTGGCGATAAGACGACGAACTCCGTGTCGACGATCGAACGCCGGCTGTCCTCGCTGACGTGGAACTACGCCCAGCGCGGTCAACCGCTGGACCGCAAGGATCGCCACATCGCCACGGTGATGGCCGGCATCCGCAACAAGCACGCCGCCCCGCCCCGGCAGAAAGAGGCGATCCTGCCAGAGGATCTGATCGCCATGCTGGAGACGCTCGACCGCGGAAGCTTACGCGGCCTGCGCGACCGCGCCATGCTGCTCCTCGGTTTTGCCGGCGGTCTGCGCCGCTCCGAGATCGTGGCTTTGGACATCGGCCGCGACCAGACCGAGGACGGCGGCGGCTGGATCGAGATCCTCGACAAGGGCATGCTCGTTTCCCTTCGCGGCAAGACCGGCTGGCGGGAGGTCGAAGTCGGGCGCGGCTCGTCCGATACCACCTGCCCGGTTGCCGCGGTGCAGATCTGGCTCAAGCTCGCGCGCATCGCACACGGACCGCTGTTCCGGCGCGTCACCGGCCAGGGCAAGGCGGTCGGCGCCGATCGGCTCAACGACCAGGAGGTCGCGCGCCTGGTCAAGCGCACTGCGCTGGCGGCAGGCGTACGCGGCGACCTGCCGGAAGGCGAACGCGAAAAGCTGTTTGCCGGCCATTCGTTGCGCGCGGGCCTCGCCTCCTCGGCCGAAGTCGACGAGCGCTATGTGCAGAAGCAACTTGGCCATACCAGCGCCGAGATGACCCGCAAGTACCAGCGCCGCCGCGACCGTTTCCGTGTCAACCTCACAAAAGCCTCCGGGCTTTAGGCGCTGGTAGAAGGCCCTCCCCTCCGCTGTGGCGGCTCACATGGTCGGCGCAATCAGTTTCAATGACGGAAAGTACGTCCGGTAGCGCCTTACATCGCGCGTCAAAAGCGGCAGCTGAGCTACAGCCGCATAGGCACCAATGAAGAAGTCGGGCAGCACACCGGTCCTCGATCCACCGGCCCTCCCCTACCCCTCGCGAATCGTTGTTTTGGAAGTCCGTAGGCCCGCGTCAGTTTACGCCTTGTTAAGGTTAACGGTTGACATGGCTTCCAGAAAGTGTCCCGGGACCCTGCAGCTGGGCGGGAGCGGCGACTTGGAAGAACCGCCAAAGTGTGACATGACGTTGCGGCTGCGCAAACTGTAGTCGTTACGAAGTTGTCCACGTACAACTGTGCTGCCCTTGGGAGGTTCGCCCGAGACTTTTGCAGCGGCGACCCAGCGGAGATGCTCTGGAAGCCTGCCGCCTGCCCCGGTGTACGATTGGTAGATCACTGCCGATGGGCGTTGCCGGGCCGCTCGTCGCTGCATCGGCGCGAGAGACATCCAGCCAGCGCCGACAGGGAGTTGCGCATGTACAACTGCGGCGAAGCCGCGGGCGCGGCTGGAGGACGGCCTGAGACAAAGTCCATTTCCCGAGGCGCGCTTGATGAAGTTGCACATAGACAACTGTTCAAGCGAGGCCGTGATGTCGACCCCCTGGTATACGCTGTCATCAGGACTGGTGCGCAATTGTCTCCAAGTGCTGCGACTTGGCAAAGCAGCTGCACGGGCCCAATCTTGCGCGGGATCCGCCGTCCGTACCGACCAAGGTGCCGAGCCGTTGGGCAAGTCGGCCGCGACATTGGCAGCGGTCTAAGCAGATGCCTTGCGGCACTGCCGGCAATCGCCAAGAGCGATCGTGGCAAGGCCCACTGATCGGGACCCGGGCGGGAATTGCTGCAGGGCGACTTCGATGAGCAGCTCGCCGCGACTGGCCAACGAGTGCGCCTATTGAGTTGTACACGGACAACTGGAGTCAGTGGTCTAGCTGGCGTCGCATTGGGTCAACAACTACAGCGAGGTCGTATTCCATTCTGCTCAATGGCCGTGCTGACCATTGCAGCTTTCCGCGGTTCACCCGCGCCGACAATGTCCCGCGCGGCTAAATCGGCGGGCGCAGTTGTCACGGGCCGCGCAAGTCGAGGTGGCTGGACTTGGCATCATCCAGATGAGTTGCACACGTACAACTCAGGCTTTGACTTGAGCAGGGCCTCTCGCATGTCAGTCCCGCAGGTGTGATTGATCTATACGGCGGAATTCTCGATCGCCCCACAATCCGCGAACTCACATTGTGCGTTGGGTCAAGTCCACCAAACGCCATCGCGAAAACGGGGATCGTTCCGGCTCCAAGCCACCGATGCATTAGTGCCGCCCAGGCCATGGGCCGGCCCTGCCGTAGCGCGCGAATTGTCGGCAACCTACTTAACCCACGTCGTGAGCAGAGAACGTGTCGCTCACGCTAATGGCTCCAGCGTCGACCTTCAAACCAGGTTGCTCAGGTACAACCGATCGAGACGCACTGCACCCCAACTCTCACGGTGTCCGCGCCCGCTGTAGCGCGGCTATCCGCCAGCAAGAGCGTGCCTCGACTGATGCTGCGAAAAGCTATGTGTCTCGGTTCTACCGTGCAGTTGCCTTGCAGACATAGTAATGTCGGGCGTTGATTCTTTGGCCTTTCCAAGTCCCCGCAGACTCGTCCACCGATCAGCCGTGTTAACCTTCTGTTAACCAAAAAGCGTTTGTCGGCCGTCCAGAATCAGTTCATCTTGATCAGCGCATTTACGTTTCTCATTCGCTAAAATGCGCAGATCAGGAGAGAGTCGTGTTGGACAAGGTCAGCCACGGCAAGCCGGCGGGTGAAAGCCTTCGCGAACTCATCGCCGCGGACGCCACCGAACTATCGAGGCAGTTGCAGGCGCACCAGGCGAGGACCTTCCCACCGACCGCGCAGAAGGGCATTCGCTTGTTCACGCCTGGCGAGGCCGCCGATTTCATTGGCATTCATGAAGGCTACCTGCGCCAGATCGTCTCCGAAGGCCACGGGCCGCAGCCACAGGCGAACGGAAGGCGGATGTATTCCGTAGGGGACATCGACCGGCTCCGCCAAGTGCTCGACGAGGCAAACTCAAAGGCGCCGGGGAAATACATACGTCACCGAAGGGGAGAGGAGAAACTCCAGATTCTCTCGGTGATGAATTTCAAAGGAGGCAGCGCCAAGACCACCACCGCGGCTCACCTTGCCCAGTTCCTGTCCTTGCGCGGTTACCGGGTGCTTGCCATCGACCTTGATCCTCAGGCCAGCCTGTCAGCCATGTTCGGCCATCAGCCCGAACTCGATGTCGGGCCCAACGAGACCATCTACGGCGCGATCCGCTACGATTCGGAATGCAGAAGCATCCTGGAAATCGTCCGCTCGACCTATACACCCAACCTGCATCTCGTCCCGGGCAACCTGGAGCTCATGGAATTTGAGCACGAGACGCCGAAGGTGCTGGCCAACCGCCAGCCGGGTACCATGTTCTTTGCCAGGCTCGGCGAATGTCTGGCCGAAATCGAGGCCGCATACGATGTCGTGGTCATTGATTGCCCGCCGCAACTGGGCTTCCTGACGCTGTCTGCCTTGTGCGCGGCCACGGCCGTCATCATCACCGTGCATCCGCAAATGCTCGACGTGATGTCGATGTCCCAGTTTCTGCTGATGACCTCAGACCTGCTAACCGTCGTCGAGAACGCCGGCGGCAACACAGACTATGACTGGATGCGCTACCTGGTCACCCGGTTCGAGCCGAACGACGGCCCGCAAAGCCAGATGGCCGGGTTCATGCGCTCGATCTTCGGCAACCGGGTTCTCGAAAATTCAATGCTCAAGTCGACCGCGATCTCCGATGCGGGACTGACCAAGCAGACCCTTTATGAGGTTGAACGCGGACAATTCACGCGCGGGACTTATGACCGGGCGCTTGAGAGCCTGACGCTTGTCAACGGCGAAATCGAGGAGCTGATCCGCAAAACCTGGGGGCGGAAATAATCATGGCCCGCAAGAACCTTTTAGAACTGTCCGAGGGTGCCGGCGAGCAGGCACCGCCTGACGCCACCAGGACCTCGCTCGTACGGCCCCTTATGGGCCTTGATCGACCATTGAAGCCGGGCAGGCCGGTGGGCGCCATCTCGCAATCGCTGGAGAACATAAACTCGCGGGCCCAGCGGGCAGAGGAAATCGAGCGCAAATTGTCGGAAGGGCAGGCGGTTGTTGAACTCGATCCAAGCCTTATCGATCAGTCTATCGTGGTCGATCGCCTGGGCGTCACCGACGAAAGACGAGCGGCCCTCGTCGATCAGATACGCGAGCACGGACAGCAGGTGCCCATCCTGGTGCGGCCGCATCCAGATGACAGCGCTCGCTACCAAGTCGCCTACGGACACCGCCGATTGGCTGCAGTCCGGCAACTCGGCCGGATGGTGCGCGCGGTCGTCAGGGAACTGACCGACGAGCAGCTCGTCGTCAGCCAAGGCCAGGAAAACAACAGTCGCAGCGACCTTTCCTACATCGAACGGTGCTATTTCGCAGCAAAGCTGGAAGCCAAGGGTTTCTCGCGCGACATCATCATGGCCTCGCTTGGGGTCGACAAGGCAGCGCTGTCAAAGATGATTGCGCTGGTCGCGCGCCTGCCGGCGGAGATCATCGAGGCCATCGGCACCGCTGAATCGTTCGGTCGCCAAAGATGGGCCGAGCTCGCCGATCTGCTCGAGGATGGGGCCAAGCGCGCCAGCGCAATGAAGGCAATTCAGGATCCCGAATTCGCGGCACTCTTCAGCGACGAGCGCTTCCAGTCAGTTTACGACATGGTCAAGATTCCGGCAAAAAAGCCCGACCGGACGCTATGGACAGCACCCAACGGTTCTCGCCTGGTCAGCATCAGCGACAGCGAATCCAAGACGACCTTCGCCTTCGATAATCGTATCGAACCGGAATTCGCCAACTTCGTTCGGGAGCGCTTGCAAGCGCTCTATGACGAGTTCCGTCAAAAGATAACGGACTAAGGAGCACTCAACCCGCAAAAGAAAAAGGCCCCCAGACGTCGCCGTCGTGGAAGCCTCTCTCATGATCTAAGCAGTCTGAGAATCGCAAATCCACGAATCACTGTCAAGAGTCCAGGCGCCGATTTGGCGAGCTGATTTCTTTTGCCTAGCAATAGGTGGAAGAGAAATGGGGACGCATACCGCAACGACGCCCTTTGGGCGGCGGCCAATGACGCTTGCGCTGGTGCAGGCGAACGCGGCGGCACGAGAGATCCCGCAAGGGTCCGTCGTGGAGAAATGGCAGGTCTATCGCTGGCTTTGCGAGGGCAAGTCGATCATCGGCGTGGGAGACCGCGCTTTGGCCGTGCTGAGCGGGCTGTTGTCATTCTATCCGGACGATCAGATCAGTGAGGAAAACGGCCTGATGGTCTTCCCCTCGAACGCCCAGCTGTCAATGCGGGCGCACGGCATGGCTGATTCCACGCTGCGCCGAAATCTGGCTGAACTGGTGACTTGCGGTCTGATCATCCGCCGTGACAGTCCGAACGGCAAAAGGTTCGCTCGCAAGGGGCAGGGCGGGACTGTCATGGAAGCGTTCGGCTTCTCACTGGCGCCGCTGCTGACGCGAGCTGAGGAGTTCCAGCGCGCGGCCGAGCAGGTTCGCGCCGACAGCCGGGCGCTGAAATTGATGCGGGAGCGGATCACGCTCCATCGCCGTGACATCCACAAGCTAGTCGAGGCCGCGATCGACGAGAGCGCGCCTGGCGACTGGGGAGCTATCTGGACGCGGTTCAGAGCCATCGTGGAGGCGATTCCGAGGCGGGCAGGGCTGCCAGAGCTAGAAGGGATCGTTGCTGAGCTGACCGTGCTCCATGACGAAGTGGACAGCATGCTGGAAAGCTTCATGAATTTCACGAATCCGAGCGGCAATGAGTCCCAAACTGAGCGGCAGCAATCTGATTCAAACACCGACTCTAATTTTGAATTTGAACCTGCTTTAGAGAAAAGCGGGGCGACGGTCGCACCAAGACGGGCAGTCGACGAGAAGCCGAAAGGCTATCCGATCGGACTTGTGCTGAAAGCCTGCCCCGAGATTGCCGACTATGCAGCCGACGGGATCGCAAACTGGCGCGATTTGATGATCACCGCGGCCCAGGTGCGAGGCTACCTTGGCGTGTCGCCCTCGGCCTATGAGGAGGCTTGCCATGTGATGGGCCAGGAGGTCGCCGCGATCGTGATTGCCTGCATCCTGCAGAGGGCGCAGCATATCAACTCGGCCGGCGGTTATCTGCGGGTGCTGACCGAAAAGGCGAGGGCAGGGCAGTTCTCCGTCGGGCCGATGCTGATGGCGGCGCTTAAAGCCAATGGCGCCACCGTGAGGATGACCGGATGAAATTTCGAGCACATCGCCGGCCCCTCCAAGACCTTGCGCGGGTACCGTGACACAAAATCAGGAAGTGAAGTGGAGCTGCGATACCCTTCTGGAGCCTTTCTCCTGGAGAGATCCGAAGAACGTGCGAATTCAGCCCGATCTTTTCGAGCCCGAGACAGGAACGCGTGGCGCGACAAGGTGTTTGCTGCGATGGCGCTTTGTCCGGAGCATCGATTTTGGCTGAGGACCGCGTATCCGCAGCTTTACGGTCAGTACATTGAACAGATCGCCCATGATCGTCTCGAATGGCTTGCCTGGCGGGTTTCGGTGAGCCAGGTGCTGCGGGAGCTTGGCCGGCAGGAGGAGGCGACCGGCGATGGCCCCGCGTGGCCGCTGGCCAATGTCGATGTCGAATGAGCGGCGCAGTCCGCAACAGACCGAGGGCCTCGTCTTCGCTCGTATATTAGCTTTTCGACACGGCCAATGACATCTTGCTAATAAAGCTGCAACGCGTCGCCGGCCGGGCCGCCTACGATATCCATTCGCAGGTCATCGGCCCGCGGCCCGAACTAGGTGAACGACAGATTGTCAGCCGAAATCCCGTGGAGAACCAGTGTATCGATGCCGGCTTTCTGCTGCTTTAGGAGAAGCGGCGGTCTTTTGGGGACCTTTCTGCAGGGTTGGCCTCGTTCGGCAGCGGGAAATCGGAATCAGCCAGGATACGGGCAATCCTGGCAAACCCGACAAATGCCTTCCGCGCCTGATCGGTGGTCATCTGACCGGCGATCGCGGCGTTGCAGCTCCTCACAGCGCAACCATACACCGGTCCTCGCCGCGGTTTCGGCCATTGGTTTAAAAATACGAGCGCCTCTCGGACTGTGGTTATGTCGTTGATCACACCGTTGGTCCTAACCGGGACCGGGACCAGAAAAGCCAGACTTGTCATTTTTGCCTCCCTAAGACTGCTATGATTGCCGTGCTTCACCTCCCGCCTGGGCTGTTGCAGGGGACTGGGATGAGCAGCCGCTTTGCGGAAACGGTTCGAACGTTTCGTCGAGGCCGCTGGGGCTGAACAGTTTGTACGACATAATCCAGCCCGTGCCGCTCAGCGAAGGCGATGGCCGAATTTCGGCTGGGAAAATCCAACTGCACTTGGGTAAGCATGTCGCCGCCGCCGCAATAGCCCATCAGATGATCGATGACGGTCGGAGTTCGGCGTTCGAACTCAAGGCGCCAGGGCCGGCGCGTAACACGCGCCGAAGTCATGACCGAACGGCTAGGCCGAAAGATCCGTGCCGATTGGTGGGCCGAAGCCGGGGTGTTGAGACCACCATCAAACAGTTGGAGTTCCTCGCCCTGCCAGGACCTTGAGGTGATCCGGCTCGATTGTTTGGCTCCTGTGAGTAGCTCCGGCATTCGATGTTCCTCGCTATCTGCGAGGACCGGGGCTCATCGAGCCCCGGCCTTTTCTCGACCGTCATTTGTTGCCGTTGATTGCAATCCGCTTGGCGTTTGCCTGCGCCTTTTTGGTCTTCGGCAGTGTCACGGTGAGCACACCGTTCTTGAACGTCGCCGCCACCTGGTCGTCCTCAACCTCCCGACCGAGGCTGAAGCGCCGCTCAAAGCGCCCATAATAGCGCTCGCTGAACTGGCGGTCCTTGTCCTCGGTTTCTGCTTTCTTCTCGCCGCGAAGCGTCAAAACACCATCATCCAGCATGACCTCGACGTCGTTTTCATCGAGGCCAGGGATTTCGGCCGTCACCCGGATTTCCTTATCGGTTTCCGAGAACTCCACGCTTGGCCAAGTGCCATTGAGAGGAGGCACGCGGCCAGGAACCGAAGGCGTGTCAAAACCGCGGAACACTTCGTCGAATAGCCGGTTGACATTGCGGTGCAGCGACAGGAACGGATCCATGTCGTCACCGCGATAAATACTCGGTGCCTGGCTGCCGCCACGGCTCCAGGGAATCAAGTCACGTACGCTCATTTGTCCTTCTCCTTCTCGTTCTATAGGTCGCACCCGGACCCCACCCACGACAGGACGGGGTGTCTGCTGCAGGCCGACCGCCAAAGATCAGGCCGCCGCGCTTTCAATGCGCTTGGACGCCGCCTTCTTGTCGGTCTCGACATTGATCGCGATGCGGCGCGGCTTCATCTCCTCGGGAATTTCTTTCTTGAGGTCGATGATCAGCAGACCGTTTTCGAGCTTTGCCCCGACAATGGTCACATGATCGGCCAGTTCGAAGCGGCGCGTGAACGGCCTCAACGCCAAACCATGATGGAGGTACTGAACATCGTCGTCCTCTGTCCTGGCGCCCTCGATCACGAGCATATTTGGCTCCTGCGTGATCGTAAGCTCGTCTTCAGCGAAACCGGCGACCGCAAGGACAATGCGGTAGGTGTCTTCGCCGAGCTTGGCGATATCGTAGGGCGGCCAGTTGTCCGCGTTCTGTGGTGGGCTGGCGTTTTCGAGCAGGTTGAAGATGCGGTCAAAGCCGATGCTCGACCGATAGAAGGGGGAAAAGTCCAGGTTCGTTCTCATAACTACATCCTCCTTGGAGCAACATAGATACGAGGGAACGCCAAGAAGCATGGGCGCTCCCTGACACATCGGCCCCTTACGTGGCGGCCGACGAGAATGAATTGGGAATTGACTTCCGCGGCGTCAAGAGGGTCCGCCAAGGCAGTTTTGCGACCGCCTTCGAATGGCTGGTGGCAACTGCTCCATCGAATACCCATCTGCTTCGCTAGCATTTCGAACGGAGGAAAAGGATGACCTTGACACGCCAAGACGTCGTCTCGGTCCTCGGACCCGTGGACAACGTGACGATTGCGGAGATCATCGCGTCCGGCGCCTCGCTCGAGGAATTGAGAGAGGCTTGGGCCTGGGCCTCTGGTGACGAGGCGCTGATGAGCCAAGGGCGACCGCTGCCGGGCACACGGGTGGCAGCGCTAATCGACCTGATCGAGCCCGACGACGAAGGCGACCTGGCGCATCCGGCCCAAGGGGACCCGGACGAAACTTGAAGAGGCGCCGGCGGCTTGCCATTCAGGCAGACGCGCTTAATCGCGCGATCCGCTTGGTAGTTTGTCTGTGCTGAAGGCATCTATATGAACAGGCAACAATATGGGTTCGGCTTCCCGCTCCCGTTGACGCACCGCTCTGATGCTGCCGCGGTAGATTACCGCCGCAGTGAATTTAGCCCTCACCTTCTAAAAGTTGGTCTACCTTGCTGATCTTCGGCCCTGTCATCCACGGCGGCGCTACGGGCACGTCCTCGATGACACCGACCCTGCGTGCCCAAGTCCTAAAGGCCTTGTTCGCTGCCTCGACAGACTTCCCACCATCGTACGCGGAGCAGCATGCATCAGACGCCGCTGCGTGGAGAAGGCCGCGTCTTTCAACCGGCCATTCTTCCAGAAACTCTATCGCATCCATGACACAGCCGATCTTTTGGACACCATAGCCGTCGTCTCTTACGAAAACCGGCTGTTTGAACGTCGCACTTTCCATTAGTGACCTCCCTTCAACCGTGAGCGGCAACTGATCCTGCCTCGCCGTGTGGGCGACGATGTCAGTTCCCGGCAAACCCATGCCTGCGAGCTTGGCGAACGCCACGGCAAACAAGGACGGAAACGGGATTTCCAAGGAAAATCGTTCCCATGCGATCTATCCGCTTCTGTTCGCCTCGACGTCCGGCAAGCCGTGCTCGGCACCTGGGAAAAAGATTGGAAACACCTCTTTTCAGTTCAAGGGGGATGGCGAGCCGCCAGCAGCTTTATGATCGGACGCGGGCAACTACAAAGGAGTGTGTCCCATTGCCGCTTGTGCCAAGTCGCATTGGGCCAGTACAATCGGGATATGAAAAGCGCGAAGCCTGCTTACGTTGTGTACAACCCGCCAGCGTACGGATTCCCGTTTCTTGCGGTCATTCTGTCAGATGATGGTACGGTGACTGCAAGGGCGTTCGATACTGCCGAGGAAGCTGCAGCATTCAACCACCAAATGGCGCGGTCACAGTTCCCGGGAAAGCGGACGCACTGACCACCGACGCTGGGCGGAGATCGAGCCTCCCTTCTAGGAGAACCCGTCGCGCGAAGTCCAGATGGCGCCGCGACCTCTGCTAGGCTCGTTCGTCTGTTTCCTCAAATCCAGTGGAAGCGTTGTGGCTGTGCACCGCTATCGGCATCAACAAAGAGGCTTTGGTGCAACCGTCTTGGCCAATAGCCTGATGACGGAGAAGGGGTGGACGCGGCCTCGGCCTGGCTATTGAATTGTGAGGATGCCGTCGACGGCCTGCCATTCGGAAGGCCGGATAAGGCGGTGATGGGCGACGCGCACGGAATGCAGCGCGCCTTCGAGTTCGCGCTCCCAGTAATCCAGAAACCCCTTGAGGGTCGGGAATTCCGGTGCGAGATCG
Source organism: Mesorhizobium sp. 131-2-1 (assembly GCF_016756535.1). Lineage (NCBI taxonomy): Bacteria > Pseudomonadati > Pseudomonadota > Alphaproteobacteria > Hyphomicrobiales > Phyllobacteriaceae > Mesorhizobium > Mesorhizobium sp. 131-2-1. The sequence continues at coordinate 47,081 of NZ_AP023248.1, forward strand.
TATTCCTGCCAAACGTAGAGCTGCAGAAGGCTTGGATGATCGGGAAGGTGGTAGTGGATCTCCGCGGTGGTGAGACCGTAGCCCTCCACCTGCAGCCGGAACTCCCTGCTGACCATGCGTTTCTCCTATCGCGCGCGTTCAGGCATCAAGTCTTTGCGGGCGTTCTCGGGCCCGCCGTTGCTTGAAGTCACAACCTGCCTCGGACCTACGATCGTCCAGTCGGCGAAGTGCATCCATGATCGCGTCAAACGTCACCGGGCTCGCAGCACCCGGTGGTTTTCGCAGCGCAGGCATGGATTCGACGGCGCAAGCATCCGATGCCCATGAGGCAAGAATGGCGCGCTTTTCCTGAATGTCGAGTGTGCGGTCGCCCACCACCTCATCGGGGTGACTAAAGTGCAGCGCCGGGAACAGCAGGCGGTCAAGCGAAGGATCAGAGGTTTCAGGGGCGATCGAGGGGATGTTTTTCGACGAGGTTCGTTCCATCGACAGTCTCCGTTTCCTAACAATCTCCTTGGCATCGTTGTCTTCTTGGGACTCCAATCGCACAAAATTTCGTGGAGTTCGGATCGAATTTCAAGACCTGAAAGTCGCGCGCCCTTAGCGAAAATAGCTTCATGAATTCATGTCCCTAGCACTCTTGAATACAGAGTGCCAAAATTTTTCCAGCGACCCCTTGAAACCCGAAAAATGCAAAACTAGCTCGATATACGCGCGATGCCTGAAAAAGGGTCGCGGTGCCCCACGCCGGCCCGATATTGCCGGTCCGGCGTGGAGGAACCTCAAAAATCTGTTTGTCCCGAAGGAGAACGATATGACGTTCCGTCCATTGCATGATCGTATCCTGGTCCGCCGCATCGAAGCCGAGGAGAAGACGGCCGGCGGCATCATCATCCCCGACACCGCCAAGGAGAAGCCGCAGGAGGGCGAGGTGATTGCCGTAGGCCCAGGCGCCCGCGACGAGAGCGGCAAGCTCACGCCTCTCGACGTCAAGATCGGCGATCGCATCCTGTTTGGCAAATGGTCCGGCACTGAGATCAAGCTCAACGGCGAGGACCTGCTGATCATGAAGGAAAGCGACGTGATGGGCGTGATCGAGCAGGCCACGGCGGTCAAGAAGGCCGCCTGACCGAGGCGCTGGTCCAACCGCAATTCGATGAAACTGCCTATTGAAGGAGTGATCCAATGGCTGCCAAGGAAGTGAAATTCCATTCCGACGCGCGCGAGAAGATGCTGCGCGGCGTCAACATCCTCGCCGACGCGGTAAAGGTGACACTCGGCCCCAAGGGCCGCAACGTCGTCATCGACAAGTCGTTCGGCGCCCCGCGCATCACCAAGGACGGCGTCACCGTCGCCAAGGAAATCGAGCTTGAGGACAAGTTCGAGAACATGGGCGCGCAGATGGTCCGCGAAGTCGCCTCGAAGACCAGCGATCTTGCCGGCGACGGCACCACCACCGCGACCGTTCTTGCGCAGGCGATCGTCCGCGAAGGCGCCAAGGCGGTCGCGTCGGGGATGAACCCGATGGACCTGAAACGCGGCATTGACAAGGCAGTAGAAGCCGTCGTGGCTGAGCTGAAGGCCAATGCCCGCAAGGTGACCAAGAATGACGAGATCGCCCAGGTTGGCACCATCTCGGCCAATGGCGACGCCGAGATCGGCCGCTTCCTTGCGGAAGCGATGCAGAAGGTCGGCAACGAGGGCGTCATCACCGTCGAGGAAGCCAAGACCGCCGAGACCGAGCTGGAAGTCGTTGAGGGCATGCAGTTCGACCGTGGTTACCTCAGCCCGTATTTCATCACCAACCAGGACAAGATGCGCGTCGAACTGGAAGAGCCCTATGTTCTGATCCACGAGAAGAAGCTGTCCAATCTGCAGGCGCTGCTTCCGGTGCTGGAAGCTGTCGTGCAGTCGTCCAAACCGCTGCTGATCATCGCCGAGGATGTCGAGGGCGAAGCGTTGGCGACGCTGGTCGTCAACAAGCTGCGCGGTGGCCTCAAGGTCGCCGCCGTCAAGGCGCCGGGCTTCGGCGACCGCCGCAAGGCGATGCTGGAGGATATTGCCATCCTCACCGGCGGCACCGCGATCTCGGAAGATCTTGGCATCAAGCTTGAGAATGTCACGCTCAACATGTTGGGCCGCGCCAAGAAGGTGGTGATCGAGAAGGAGAACACGACCATCGTCGACGGCGCCGGCTCGAAGAGCGAGATCCAGGGTCGCGTCAGCCAGATCAAGGCGCAGATCGAGGAGACGACCTCCGACTACGACAAGGAAAAGCTGCAGGAGCGGCTGGCCAAGCTCGCCGGCGGCGTCGCCGTCATCCGCGTCGGCGGCTCGACCGAGGTCGAGGTCAAGGAGCGCAAGGACCGCGTCGACGATGCCATGCATGCGACGCGCGCTGCGGTTGAGGAAGGCGTGTTGCCAGGTGGCGGCGTGGCGCTTCTGCGCGCCGCCAAGGCACTGGACGGCGTGCAGGCCGAGAATGAGGACCAGAAACACGGTATCGAGATCGTGCGCCGCGCGATCGAGGCGCCCGTGCGCCAGATCGCCGAGAACGCCGGCGCGGAAGGCTCGATCATCGTCGGCAAGCTGCGTGAGAAACCGGAGTTCGGCTGGGGCTGGAACGCACAGACCAACGCGTTCGGCGACCTCTACAACGAGGGCGTCATCGACCCGGTGAAGGTGGTGCGGACCGCGCTCCAGGATGCGGCATCGGTTGCCGGCCTGCTGGTGACGACGGAAGCGATGGTTGCCGAGAAGCCGAAGAAGGACCCCGCGGTTCCGGCAATGCCGGCTGGCGGCATGGACTTCTGAGGAAACGCAGCGGTGTCCGCGCCCGGTGGGCGCGGACACCCTGACAAATGGTAAGGCCATGAACGTGATAAACTTGAACGTAATCCCCCCGCCGTCACGCGCGGCCACCGATCTGAACTACGAAGCAGACCTGAAGGTTGCGCTTGACCCGATACTGGTCGAGTTGCTCGACAGAGCGGAGGCCGCGGGTTGGGATCGGCGCAAAGCAGCATACACGGTGATGTTTCTGGCCGCGCGGAATCTTACCGACGGCAAAGGCCCTCCTGGAAACGGGAGTTAGGTAGGCTAAGCCGCGACGCACGCAACCTGTCGACCACGCGCCGTGGGAAAGGTTTCCGATCGATTGAGCTAAACACGTGAAACGGAGGAGAACATGGAACACAACCAGTTTCAGCATCCCGTAAGGGTGCTCGTGGGTCTTGGGTTTCCGACCGACATTCAAAGTGTACAGGACGCCTTCGTCCTGCTGGATGAATGGCCGCCATCGAAGCGAAACGCTGCTCATGGGATCGCGCTCAATGCCTGTCGGGCAGCCCTTGCCGGCGATGTGGATGCCGAAACCGCTCGTAGCACTTTTGTTGCCTTCGCCCGCCGCATGGATTTGCTTGTACCGGCCGCAGGGGACGTCGTCGCGGCTAACGCAGTCGGTGCCTTGGGCGTCGCTTCAGGAGGCCATTACAACAACTCGATGTGATCGAACCGTGCGAGCGGAGAAAACCATGAGGGATGTTCGATTTCCCGAACCAGTGAGACTTCGCGTGAAGCCCGCAAGGGAGCGCATCGTTGCCAGTTCCTGGGAAGCGCTCGAGTGCCTTCACGACCAATGGCCAATATGGGCGAGAGGACCAAGCTATCGAGCAGCCTGCCGCACTTGCCGCGATTCCCTGGACGGTTGGCGGCGCCCGCAACAAGCAAGAAGGGCCTTCTTGAAGGCGGCGCGTCGCGCCGGTCTGATCCAGACCTGACGATTGCGAGCAACGACGCATTCTCTATGGTAACTGATTGAGGTCGGAACGCGCGTGACATTCGTGCTACCGCTACCGCAACCCTGCGCTCGACTGTTGCTAGGATCGAGCGACGCCTGGCCCTGCCAAAGTTAGGCAAATCCAGGGTCGAGAACCCATCTTTCCGACAACTGACTCAGCAGGTCTCAGTTCCGTTTCCTCCCTCGGAACCTCATGGATCTCATGTGCCACCTGTGGCCGAATCCACGTAACGGCGGCGGCAATGTTGCATATTAATTGATCGGCAGCCGGAGGCTGATCGACGAATTCAGGTCGCAGCCCCTTGGCGTTTCTCGATCACATAAGACGCCCAACGGAAGCACATGCCAATCATTGATGTGGCGGCCCCGCCGACTAGGCAGGCTGCCACCCAAAAATCTTGAGATGCGCTCTTCCCGCTGACGATCGCCAATAAGACCACGCTGCCTGTCGACACAAGGTAACCTATGCCCTTCAGGGTGTGTGGTGAAACCATGGTTGTCCTCCTCTCGTTCAGCCGCTCTGGAACCGTGACACGAGAGCGAAGTTCCAGATGCGCACAAGCGCGATTCACCTTTCGTTCACGATATTAGCGCAGGCTCATATTTAGACATACGCTACGGCGTCCATGGTAAGTTCTGGGTGTTCTGCAAGGGCGGGTTAGCAGATTGCTGCAAGGCGTTGCGAATTCCGTGGAGATAAAGGAACTTCTTGAAACGGAAGGCGGGGGTCCCCGCCTTCCTCCAGAGCGAGGCTCGATTGCCTGATCAAGCTGCGACCTTCTTGCGAACCCGCTTCGTCGGCTCCGCCGCTTTCGGTTTGCGGCCGAGCCCCATCGTCTTGGCTAATGCCGAGCGCGCGGCGGCGTAATTCGGCGCGACCATGGGATAATCAGCCGGGAGACCCCATTTGGCGCGATATTCATCCGGCGTCAGTCCGTAGTGGGTCGACAGATGGCGCTTCAGCGACTTGAATTTCTTGCCGTCCTCAAGGGAGATGATGTAGTCCGGTGTCACCGACTTCCTGATCGGCACCGCAGGCTTTTGCGCTTCCGGCATTTCTGCGGAAACGTTGCCGATCGTGCCTTTCAGTGCTGCGTGCACCTGGTCGATCAGGGCGGGGAGATCGCCCAATGGGACCGGATTGTTGGAGACATAGGCTGAGACGACATCAGCGGTGAACTCGATGAGGACGTCGGTTTTGTTGTCGGCTTCTTCTGTCATGAAAACTCTCCAGAGTAGCTTGAAAGACAGTCGGCGAAGTGCTGCTTCATAGTGGTGGTTGTCGGTAGAAGCAATGAATCCCCGGCAGCATTTTGCGATGCTGCGGTTAACAGCGATGCGTCTCGACTTTTGCGCGCGTATTTATTCGGTGGGACAGATCCCTTCCCCGTCATAGAGGCGTGCCACCCAGTTAATGATGCCGCTTGCCTGGTAGTACTGTGCTGAACCGATCGGGTAATTACGATTGAGGTAATTTCTCGAAATGCCCGGGGTTACGTTGGGCCGCCTGCATGACATGTTCCATCGCGCTGGTCCCGACCTCAGGCGCAAGCGTTCCTGAAACCCGAGCCTTCCGTCTTGGGCGTCAACCCTGACGCGGCCGCTGCCGCTACGCCGACGCTTCTGGTGGCGCGCGGATGCCGGGAGAGGAGGAGTGCGGGCGGGTTGCGGTGGCGGGTGAAGGTCCAGGAGAGAGTCTCCCGGCGCCCGCCGAGGAGCCACACCCATGACCCAGATGGAAATTCACACGCCCCAGCGCAACGAGCGTGCTGGTTACAAGGTCGACGTCAGCCGCGGCCAACGCATCGGCCGCGTGTCGTCAGAATGGTTCAACCGGCCAGCGGACGAGCGATACCTATCGCTCACCGACCTTCGGAATTCGGTGAAGAGCCGATCGGAGCGCAGCAAGACCCGCGTCGTCGAAAGTGAGCTGATCCGCGTCGAGGCCAGCCGCGACGACCCGGAGCGCCTGAGGCTAATGCTACCCGATGCGTCGGCCCCAGTTGCCCCCACCCATTGGAGTTTTGGCCAACTAGCCAGCCTGGTCGGCGCGCCGGCCACCTATCTTCGCCAGCTTCCTGCTCCGCTCGCAGCGATCAACCTTCAGCATGGTCTCCTCAATCACCGTGCCGAGCAGGTGAAGACGCTGGAAATCGAGAACGGACGCCTCGAACTGCGAGCTGTAACAGGCCCTGATTACGGCAGAATATTTGACTCGGAGCTGGTGGACGCCGTGCAAAAGATCGCCGGCAACGGTACCGGCGACACGCGCTGGAAAGTACCCGGCGTGCTCGACTGGTCAACGGGAATATACAATCCGCACGTCGACATCTCCTGGGACACCACGACGCTCTACGCGTCTGATCGCGATGTCTTCGTGTTCCTCGTCGACGATCTGAACCCGATCGAGGCCGGGCGGTTGCCGAATGGGGAACCGGATCTCTATTTCCGCGGCTTCTACTGCTGGAATTCCGAAGTCGGAGCCCGCACCCTCGGGATCGCCAGCTTCTATCTGCGCGCAGTGTGCCAGAATCGAAATCTGTGGGGCGTGGAAGATTTCGAGGAAATCACCATCCGCCATTCAAAATACGCAGCCTCCCGTTTCGCCCTGGAGGCCGAGCCGGCCCTGATCCAGTTTGCCGATTCCTCGCCCATGCCGTTCGTCAACGGCATCAAGACAGCGCGGCAACGGATCGTCGCTCGGGACGACGACGATCGCCAGAGCTTCCTGCGCAAGCGCGGCTTCTCCAAGTCCGAGACTGCAAAGATCATCGATATTGTTCTCATGGAGGAAGGCAGACCGCCGGAATCAATCTTTGATTTCGTGCAGGGCATCACGCGGATCGCGCGCGACAAGCCGCATCAGGATGTTCGCCTGGAAATGGAGGGCAAGGCCAAGAAGCTTCTCGATTTCGCCGCCTGATCCTGCGCAGGCCGGCGAAACTCTCGTCGCCGGCCTCGCCTACGGGCCGTCTCCATCGATCCCAGCGCGGTCCTCCGATGCAAGAGGACGGCGCTTTTTTCATGGGAGAACCCTGTGACGCCAACGTGCTGGAGGCCCGCGGGTGGCACGATCGCGTCGAGATCCGCGAGCCGGGGCCAAGTTGGCGTGAGGCCTGGAGGCAGAGGAGGGAGGGGAGGGTTCTGACGGGTTTGGAGGTTCGGGGAGAGGCCCCGGGCCGCCCGTCATGGAGAACCTGACCATGGCAAAGAACGCCATTGAGAAGATCGCGATGAACGCAGCGGAGAATATTCCCTATGACAAGCTGATGCTGTCGCAGAAGAATGTTCGGCGCATCAAGGACGGCGTGTCGATCGAGCAGCTGGCCGAAGACATCGGACGGCGAAAGCTGATCCAGAGCCTGAACGTCCGTCCTGTGCTCGACGGTGAAGGCGAGGAGACCGGCACGTTCGAGGTGCCCGCCGGCGGCCGGCGTTACCTCGCGCTCGGGATCCTCATCAAGCAAAAGCGCCTGGCGAAGAACGAGCCGATCCCATGCATCGTCAACCGCGGGCAGGAGACCTCGGCCGAGGAAGATTCGCTTGCCGAAAATCTGCGGCGCGCCGACCTGCACCCGCTCGACCAGTTTCGGGCCTTCAAGACGCTCAGCGATCAGGGCCTCGATCCCGACGAGATCGGCGCCCGCTTCTTCGTATCGTCGGCGACGGTCAGGCAGCGCCTACGGCTGGCCTCGGTGTCACCGAAACTTCTCGATCTCTACGAGAAGGACGAAATCCGGCTCGAACAGCTCATGGCGTTCTCGATCGCGGACGATCATGCGCGCCAGGAACAGGTCTGGGAGCGGATTGCCAGCTCGCACACGCAGGAACCATACTACATCAGGCGCCTGCTGACGGAGACGACGGTGCGGGCCGATGATCGCCGGGCCGTCTATGTCGGCGCCGAAGCCTATGAGGCGGCTGGCGGCATCATCCTTCGCGACCTGTTCGAGCAGGATTCCGGCGGCTGGTTCCAGGATGCCGGACTTCTTGAGCAACTGGTCTTCGACAGGCTGAAGATGGATGCCGAGGCAATCCGCACCGACGGCTGGAAATGGGTCGAGGCGGCGATCAGCTTTCCCTATGGCCACACCTCTGGCATGCGGCGCATCTACGCCGAAGCGCAGGAGCTCAGCGCCGAGGAGATCGAACGCTATGACGCGCTGAAGGCCGAATACGCCAAGCTGGATGCGGACTATGCCCAGGCCGAGGATGCCGACGAAGCAATCGAGGCGAAGCTCGACCAGCTGGGAGCTGAGCTCGATGCGATCGATGATCGTCCTCAAAGCTACGATCCCGCCCAGAAGTCCATCGCCGGTGTGTTCGTTACGCTTGCCGCGAATGGCAAGCTCCAGGTCGACGCGGGTTTCGTACGGTCAGAGGACGAACCGCGGACCGAACCCGGCGATGTCGATGAGGGCGAGGAAGGGAGCGCCGACGGCGGAAACCGATCCAATGGCGACGACGATGGCGATGGTGTTGTCGTCAACGGCAAGCCGGTGAACGACGCCTCTGGCGATGATGGCGAGGACGATCGCATTAAGCCACTGCCCGATCGGCTCGTCTTCGACCTGACCGCGCAGCGGACATTGGCACTGCGCAACGCGCTCGCCGGTGACGTCGACATCGCCTTCGTCGCCGCACTCCATGCCTTCGTCCTGCAGGTTTTCTATCGCTTCGCGCCGGACACGTGCCTGGAGATCAGTCTGAAGAGCGGCAGCTTTAGCCAGGTCGACGGTCTTGCCGAGACATCCTGGGCCAAGGAGGTCGCCGAGCGGCACGAAGCCTGGGACCGCGATTTGCCCGATGAAGCGGAAGCCCTGTGGGACTTCCTTCTCGGCCTCGACGAAGCAAGCCGCAAGGCGCTGTTCGCGCACTGCGTCTCGCTGACCCTCAATGCGGTGGTCGAACCCTGGAACAGGCGACCGAAGGCGCTCGAGCATGCAGACAGGCTTGGCCGCTCGCTCCAGTTCGACATGGTCGACGCAGGCTGGACGCCCACGGTCGAGTTCCTCGGGCGGCTCACCAAGGCGCGGATCCTGCAGGCTGTGCGTGAAGCGCGTGGCGCAGACTCCGCGCAGCTGATCGACCACATGAAGAAGGACATCATGGCCCGTGAAGCCGCCCGTCTTCTCGAAGGATCGAACTGGCTGCCCGAGCCGCTGCGCCTTGAGGTCGATGAAGTGGTTTCCGATGCTGGCGACGCGGTCGCCGGCGAGATGTCGGAAGAGGCGGCTCCCGACGACGATGCCGCCGAGCTGCCGGCCTTCCTCGCCGACGATGCGGATCCGTCCTCCGATGAGCCGGTGACCATAGACGGCGACGAGGCCGACCACCTTCAGGCCGCCGAATAACCGGCCGCAGGCTCGGCCCGCGCCAGCCACAACACAGCAAGCAGTTGCCATGGCGCGGCGATGCCGCGCGTGGCCGACTTGCCTTCAGGAGAACCTCATGACCGCACATCCACCCTTCAGGAAGGTGCTCGACGGCGTCGCCACCCGCGAGCAGATGTTCCAACTGTTCAGCCGTCACAAAGACACTCCCGGCATCGATCCCAATTCCGGCACTCCCTATTCAGGCGAGTGGTTTGAGATCACCGCGTCCGAATACCACTTCATGCTAGATTTGTTGCCGCCGCTCTTCATGCGCACCGGCATGTTCGGAATGTCGGAGTATAAGGCCGGCAACGTGACCAGCGTATTCTTCGCGATCCGGATCCGGGGCCGGGAGCGCTGGTTTCATGGCTTCTGCGATCTCACGGATCGGCAGTCGCCAGACAAGATGCGCGCCGCCATCATCGCCCACGAGACCGGCGCGAGCGACAGCATGACCCGCGCGGAAAAGCTCGAGGCGATCTGGAACATAACCCCTGTCGAGCTCAGGGGGACAGCCCGCAATGCAGACCCCGAGACCGGGTGGGCCGAACATCGCGGCAAACGCACGATTCTCGTTAACGCCGGAAGGCATGATGCTGCCTTCAGGCTGCTCGATGACCTGTCGGATCTCGAGATCGCCGAGTACCTGTCCAAAGTGCGATTGCGTCGGAGCTGACGAAGGACATGCGAGACCGTATGGCCAACTGCAACGAGGATACAAGCATCCGGCCTTCAGCAAAACTTCAGTGCCTGCCACGCGGGAAGTACCCGGCATTGCGTAAAGCGCCGATGAACAAGCTGGCCGGGCCGGCGATACTCGTCCTGGCCTGCGTTGCGAGCGGCATATTGTTCCAGTCCTCCAACGGAGCGATAAAGCTGGAGAAAGTGCCATTGACCATGCAATGGCTGGTCAACAAGCCCTGCTTATCCAGCACCAGAACCCCTGTCTGATTGCTTGGATACCGGATGGCGGCGACGCGCTGAAGTTCCATGTCGCCATCGATGCGCAAATTGAAAAGCAGCACGCCCTGGCTTCTGTGGGCGACTTCCGCGACTTTTTCCGCGAAAGGAACAGAAAGCGCACGAACGCTGTCGACCGCCATCCCGAAAACAAGCGCGTCCAGCTCATCCGCCGCCATGAGAAGATTAGTTCCCAAGAATATAAGGATTGCAACAGGTCCAGCCGGAATTGTGCACAGTCATCGCACTCCGCCGGCTAGACGCCTGAGCATCGCGTGTATGAGGCAGCTCTCTCTCGGTAGGCATGTTGCCTCGTTGATTGAGCCGATTGCCCTAGGCCCATGACACACCGCTTGCTCGTTGCGGAGCTTCTCCGATAAAGCACGGCGAAAGCGATATGATACGTCGGGTACTCGCTAACACGAACTGCGACTTGGCTTGCAAGTCATGCTGATATCAAGGAACAGACTATGAAGCGCCAGATCCGGCCATTCATCGTGGAAATGAAACAGAGGCGCGGTAAGCAGAAGCCAAGCCATTCGATCTGGGGGCGATCTCGACCTGTCCAAGATTGCCACCGAGATGACGCAGCCGGGCTATGCTGCTCCGCTCCCAAATTCCCAGGTCATTGACTTCAGTATAAGACCCCTTGATGCTGAAGAAGGGGATAAACCACAAGCGGAGTATATGATGGCCGATTTTCAGGACGCTCAGACTGTTCAGACGACAGTAGCGCCAGCCAAAGTGGAAGTGCCTGAATCCAAGAAGAAAGTTCCGCGAGAAAAGAAATCGAAGGCAGAGCTCGTAAAGCCGGCCCGCAAGAACGGAGCGAAACCTGCGCCCGCGGCCGCAGGAGCTCCCGTGGCAGCGAAGACCGCCCGCAAGACATATTCCGAGAAGGAACGCGCCCAGAAGCTTGCCCAGATCGAGAAATCGATCGCTGCCGGCGCGACCAGCAAGATTGCGGTCGGCCAGGCCGGCATATCGGAGCAGACCTACTATTATTGGAAGAGGGCTGTGGCGCCCGCTTCGGACAGCGGCGATCTCCGTGATCTTGTCGCGCTAGAAGAAGAAAACAAGCGCCTTAAGAACCTGCTCGCTGACCGTCTGCGCAAGGAAAATGCCGAGCTCAAGAAGAAGCTGGGCCTGGCCTAAGGCATACTGAGGCGCGTTGGAAATTCCGCCGACGCTCAAAGGGGTAGCGGCGGCATATCGCCTTCGCCGACCCGCCAGACCCAGGAGCCGATCTCCGGACGCGCGGCCATCAAATCCTGCAACGAAGCGTTGAACGCTTCGTCCGCACCGGCCGGGACAACAAAGAGGGCGATCGGCTCTTGCCTGTTCTGAAGCAAAGCGTTGGCGATCGGTTGGTCGGTTTGCAGGTCGTAGCGCAATCCCTTCACGCTCTTCTCGCGCAGGCGGGCGAGCCCATCGACGAGCCTTTTCTCCGGGACCGTCTCGTAGGGAATCCAGTTCTCGGAGACCACCATCAACGCAATCTCCTCGACAATGGCGAGGCCGGCCGGGTTCAGTCCGAAGGTCGCGATCACCATCAGATGTGAGTTCGGATCCGCTGCCCACAGCGACAATTCTCTCTCGAAACGTGCCTGCAAACGGCGATGCAATGCATCGTCGATGATGAAGGGAAAGCCGGGCAAGTGCCTAATGACGAGTTTCTGACCGGAGCGGGCGGGAACCATCTCCTTCATCTCGCCCACCAGGACGAGCAACTTTCGTGGACCTGATTTCGGCGGGAGCGCCGTGCCGAGAACCGCGTTGCGACGCTGCTCGATGGCTTGCCTGTTCTCGGCCCGAAACGGCTCGGGCACGAACAGGATATCGGCGAGTGGTCCGCCCCTCACTGTCATTTGCCCGGCAGCCTCGAGCAGATGCCAACGGACATTCCACCAATGCCGCTTGCCGGCCCACCTCGATGTCCAGACCGTCAGTTCGGCCTCGTGCCAGAGATAATGAAGCAGGCCACGCAGCGACATCCGCCTGGGATCGGCGGTTACACCGGCGGAACTTTGCCCCGCAGGCACCGATGCCGCCCGGCTCCCCGTCTTCGACAGGCTGAAATCCAACTTGAGGGCGGCCAAGCCGTTTTGCGGATCGAGCTGTATCGCACTGCCCATCAAGGCGCCCAGGCCGGACAGTTCGTAAGGCGATTCATATGAATCACAGGACGGATCATGGCCGCCGCCGCTCAGCGGCATGCGCTTGATCAAATGAAGGTCGCCGATGCGGGCGATGTACATCGGGCAGCCCGGCTCGCGGCACAGGCATAGCGGACGCTCGGTGCGGGCATAGGCCTTGGCCAGCGCCGCTTGCAGGTTAGGTGCTCCCTCCTCGTAGACCTCGCTGCCAATTTTGAACCGTCGCATCCCCTCCATAGCTCCAGGTCGCCGCCGCATCCCCTGCGCGCATTCAAGTCTGGCTTCGCGCAGAGCGCAACCCCTTTGGTGCATCGGCGCCAGAGGCAGAGGGGAGCCGGGAGGAGTGTGGCCCGGCTGGCGCGGAGAGAGTGCCGGCGTGAGGGCCACTCTCCCTCTCGCGAAGGACATCTCCATGAACATCGTTTCGACCACATCGATCGTCGCCCGTACGGCCGCTTCCCTTGCCGCGCCGGCACAAGACGCCGTCAACAACGCCCAGGCGATCCATCAGGCGGCAAAGCACCTTCTGCCTTTTCTCGAGCAGGGTGAGCCTGTCACCACCGCCGCACTGCGCACCGCCATGACGACAAGTTTTGGCGGCAGCGATGCGCAAGGGTTCTGGGTCTGGAAGGACGCCTATGAGTCGCTGGAAGTCGCGCAGGTGCTGTTTCTGCGCCGGTTCGGTCCGGCGATCCTGTCCCGGTCGACCACGCCCCAGGCAATGCTGGCGATGATGAAGCGCATCGCCGACCTTCTTCCCACCCATACGCGACGGTCGGACGAGAGCCAGGCCATGCAGCAGCTCTCCACGCCCTTGCCGCTGGCCTTCGTTACAGCGCACGCCGCGGCGATCGCATCTTGCGACCTCGTTCTCGAACCCTCGGCCGGCACCGGTCTGCTCGCCGTCCATGCCGAGATGGCGCGCGCCTCGATCGCCGTCAATGAGCTTGCCGCGACGCGGGCCGATCTCCTCGACCTGCTGTTTCGACGGTTGCCCGTCTCGCGGCACGACGCCGCCCATATCGACGATCATCTCGACGCGGCCATTGAGCCGTCCGTCGTGCTGATGAATCCACCCTTCAGCGTCGGCGCTTATGTCGACGGCCATGTCGCCGATGCGGCATGGCGGCATCTCTCTTCCGCATTCGCACGCCTGCGCGCCGGCGGGCGCCTGGTCGCCATTACCGGCACCGGGCTGTCTCCCGAAAACCCCAAATGGCGGCCCGCTTTCGAAGGCCTGCAGCAGCGGGGCACCGTCATCTTCAACGCAGCGATCGACGGCCGTGTCTACGCCCGCCATGGCACCACCACTGAGACCCGCCTGACAATTATCGACAAGGTACCGGCCACGGACCCGACCGGCTTCGTCCCGTCGCCCGGCAAGGCCACGGATGTTGAAACGCTGCTCTCCTGGATCACCGATCTGCCGCCGCGGGCGCCGGGCGGCTTTCCGGACTCGATCGGTGCATTTTCCAGCGGCATCCTGCGCAATGCCGCCATGCACATGGGTGCCCGATCGGGTGCGGCTCTCGCCCCCCTCGCTGTCTCAAGGGCTGCTCCGAAGACCATCCAATCGGTCCGTCCGATTGCGCGGGCGAAGCCCGCTCGCCAGGTCATGGCAAACAGCACGCCGGCTGTCCCCCTCGCCTATGAGCTCCGCGACTGGATGCCGGAGCAGGGCGGCCGGCTTACCGACACGATCTACGAACCATATGCCCTCCAGTCGATCGACATTCCCCGCGCAAAACCGCATCCGACGCCGCTGGTACAATCGGCCGCCATGGCCGCCGTCGCGCCACCAAAACCTTCCTATCGTCCGCTCCTTCCTGATGCGATCATCGACGAGGGCCTCCTGTCGGACGCCCAGCTCGAAAGCGTCATCTATGCAGGCGAAGCCCATTGCGGCCATCTCACTGGCGCCTGGACGGTTGACGAGACCTGCGATGTCGTCTCGGCCGCGCCAGAAGGTGTTGCGAACGCCGTCCGCTTCCGTCGTGGTTGGTTTTTGGGTGATGGAACCGGCTGCGGCAAGGGACGGCAAGTCGCCGGCATCATCCTCGACAATTGGCTGCAGGGGCGGCGCCGCGCGATCTGGATTTCCAAGTCGGACAAGCTGCTGGAAGACGCTCAACGCGATTGGGCGGCACTTGGCCAGGAAAAACTTCTCGTGCAGCCGCTGTCGCGCTATCGGCAGGGCACGCCGATCCGCCTTGCCGAAGGCATCCTCTTCACCACCTACGCAACCCTTCGTTCCCAGGAACGCGAGGGCAAGAAGTCCCGCATCGCCCAGATCCTCGATTGGGTCGGGAAGGACTTTGATGGCGTCATCGTCTTCGACGAGGCGCACGCCATGGCCAATGCCGCCGGCGGCAAAGGCGAGCGCGGTGGCGTTGCTCCCTCGCAGCAGGGCAGGGCGGGCTTGCGGCTGCAGCACGCCCTTCCCGACGCGCGCGTCGTCTACGTCTCCGCGACCGGTGCGACCGCGGTCGAGAACCTGTCCTATGCGCAGCGTCTCGGCATCTGGGGCAGCGAGGATTTTCCATTCGCCAACCGCGCCGAATTCGTCGCCGCGATTGAGGATGGCGGTGTCGCGGCGATGGAAGTGCTCGCCCGCGATCTCAAATCGCTCGGTCTCTATACGGCGCGTTCGCTCTCCTATGACGGCGTCGAATACGACCTCCTCGAGCACACGCTGACCGAGGAGCAGATCCGCATCTACAACGCCTATGCCGATGCATTCCAGGTCATCCACAACAACCTGACCGCCGCACTCAAGGCGGCCAACATCACCAGCGAGGCAGGCACGCTGAACCGCAACGCCAAGTCGGCGGCACGCTCAGCCTTCGAGAGCACGAAGCAGCGCTTCTTCAGCCATCTCATCACCTCGATGATGACGCCGACCCTGATCGGCGTGATCGAGCAGGACCTCGCCGACGGTCATTCGGCGGTCGTGCAGATCGTCTCCACCGGCGAAGCGCTGATGGAACGACGCCTTGCCGAGATCCCGACCGAGGAATGGTCGGATCTGCATGTCGACATCACGCCGCGCGAGTACGTCGGCGGGTACTTGATGCACTCCTTCCCCACGCAGTTGTTCGAGGAATATTCGGATGCGGAGGGCAACGTCTATTCGCGGCCTGTCCATGACGAAGATGGCAATCCCGTCCGGTGCCGGGAGGCCGTGCGTCGGCGCGACGAGATGATCGAGAAGCTCGGGTCGCTGCCGCCGGTCGGCAGCGCGCTCGACCAGATCCTCCATCACTTTGGCACCGACACCGTCGCCGAGGTGACCGGCCGCTCGCGCCGCATCGTGAAGAATACCGGCCGCGATGGCATCGACCGGCTTGCCGTCGAGAATCGCCCAGGCTTGGCCAACCTCGCCGAGACCCAGAGTTTTATGGACGACGACAAGCGCGTGCTGATTTTTTCAGAGGCCGGCGGCACCGGTCGCTCCTACCACGCCGATCTCGGGGCGCGAAACCAGAGGCTGCGCAAGCACTATCTGCTCGAAGCCGGCTGGCGCGCCGACAACGCCATCCAGGGTCTCGGACGGACCCACCGCACAAATCAGAAGCAACCGCCGTTGTTCCGGCCGATGGCCGCCAATGTGAAGGCGGGCAAGCGCTTCCTGTCAACCATAGCGCGACGTCTCGACACGCTGGGCGCGATCACACGCGGCCAGCGCCAGACTGGCGGGGCAGGGCTGTTCCGTGCCGAAGACAATCTCGAGAGCCCGTACGCGCGGGCCGCACTTCGCCAATTCTACATGCTGCTGCATCAGGGCAAGATCGAAGGTTGTTCGCTCACGACCTTCGAGACCGTGACCGGGCTGTCTTTAACGACCGACGAGGGCGGGTTGCGCGACGAGCTGCCGCCGATCACGACCTGGCTCAACCGCCTGCTGGCGCTGCGCATCGAAACACAGAACCTGCTGTTCGAAGTGTTCGAGCAGTTGATGACGGCGAAGGTCGAGGCCGCGATCGCTGCCGGCTCCTATGACAAAGGTCTGGAGACGATTGCGGCGGAGAGCATCGTCGTCACCGATCGTCGCACCGTCTACATGCATCCGGTCTCGGGCGCGCAGTCGCATGTGCTGACCGTCGCGCGCAGGGACCGTATTCGGCCGCTCGGTCTGGTCGATGCGCTGGCGATCACCCGCGCGGAGCCACAATCTGTTCTGTTGGTGAACACGCGGTCGAACCGCGCGGCGATACAGCTGCCGACGGCGAGCCTGATGCTCGACGACGGCACGATAGAGCATCGCGTACGCCTGCTGCGGCCGACGGACGAGGTGCGCTTCGGTCTCGACGCCCTTGCCGAAACCCACTGGCAGCCCGCCGACCGAAAACTTTTCTGCGACCTGTGGCAAGCAGAAGTCGCCGCCCTCCCGGAGTTCACCACCAGCACCTTCCACATCGTGACGGGTCTGCTGCTCCCGATCTGGCGTCGGCTGCCGGACCATGATTGTCAGGTCTACCGGATCCAGACCGATGCCGGCGAACGCATCATCGGGCGTCACATTGCGCCGACCCTTGTCACGACCATGTTCCGCAATCTGGGGCTCGATAATGTACCGGCGCTCGCACCGGACGATGCATGGACCGGCTTGGTCGAGGGCAGGATCGAGTTACAACTTGCCGACGGCTTGATCCTGCGCCGCAGTCGGGTCATGAACGATTACCGTATCGAGCTGATCGGCTTCACGGACGCTTTTGTTCCCCGACTGAAGGCGCTGGGGCTGATCTCCGAGATCATCTCCTGGAAGCTCCGGCTGTTCATCCCGACGTCCACGCTGGGGTCCGCCATCCTCGCCTCCCTTCTCGAGCGCCATACGCTGGTCGGGGTCACCGACCGTACTGCAGTGGCTTGAGGGGAGGCGATCATGTCCGGTTCGGCCTCCGAGCTGGCACGCCGCCTTGGCGAACATGCCGAGGCGGTGTGCCGCGAATATCTCTCCAACGGCCATCGCGCCGGCAATTACTGGATGGTCGGCGATGTCCGCAACACGCGCGGCCGTTCCATGCATGTGCGGCTCAAGGCTGTTGGTGGCAAGGCAGCCGGAAAATGGGTCGACGAGGCGACGGGGGAATATGGCGACCTGCTCGACGTCATCGAGCAGAGCTGTGGTCTGGTCGACTTCCGCGAGGTCGCGGATGAAGCACGCCGCTTCCTCTCCATGCCGCTGCCACCGCCCCAGCCCCTTGGCGTGCCGCGCCAACCTGCCGCGGCACGCAGCTCGCCTGAGGCCGCGCGTCGCCTGTTCGCCATGTCGCAACCGATCGCCGGCACGCTGGCTGAACGATACCTCGCCGGCCGCGGCATCCTGCTTTCCACGCACGAGAGTGCGCTACGTTTCCATCCCGGCTGCTACTACAGGGATCTCGTGACCGGCGAGACGCAGACCCTGCCTGCGCTGATTGCCGCTGTCACCAACCTCGACGGGGAGATCACCGGCCTGCAGCGCACCTGGCTTGATCCTTCGGGTCAGGGCAAGGCGCAACTCACTGATCCACGCCGCTCACTGGGAGACCTCCTTGGCAACGGCATCTGGCTTGGTCTTGAGTCCGGTGCGCCCGTCCCGGCCATGGTCGCCGGCGAGGGGTTCGAGACGATGGCCTCGCTGCGCACGGTGATGCCGACACTGCCTGTAGCCGCCGCCACCTCGGCCAATCACCTTGCGGGCCTGTCCTTCCCGGCGGGCTGCCGTCGCCTCTACATCGCGGCCGATGCCGACGCCGCCGGCCGGCACGGCATCGAGCGTCTCAGCCAGCGCGCAGCCGAATCAGGGATCCTCGCCCTGGTGTTGCGGCCGCAGCTCGGCGACTTCAACGACGATCTGCGCCATCTCGGCCCCGCGCATCTCGCGGCATGGCTCAGCGATCAGCTCGTCCCGGAGGATGCCCGTCTTTTCCTGCCGCCCGGGTGAACGGCCCGAACCGGCACGCGGGCAGGGGTGGCGTCACCGGAATATTCGCTGGCATGGCGGCGGTCCGCCGGAGAGGCCGCGCCCGCGGCCTGCCCGAGAGGCGACCCCTGCCACCCCCCGGTCACGGCTGCAACGGCTGCGCCGTCCTCCGCTTTGCTACGGCCTTCGGTGCAGCCGCGCCCGGCGCGCGGCCGGGTTTCGCTGTCAGGCCGCGATGGGCGCGGCACAACCGACGGAGACCCACCATGACCTACGAACTTCCTTTCGACGACGCCCACGAGCCCTACCACGCCTCCTCGCCGACCGATCGCGTCATCCTCGAACTGCAGATGTACGGCCACCGCCCGCATCAGGACGACCCGGATCCCCGGCCGCTGCCCGATGACGAGGTCATCCGGGCCGGCCTGGCGGGGATCGTCGAGACCTTTGCCGGCATGCTCGGCGATACCAGGCTCGAACCCGATCTCGACGACCTGCTCTGGTCCTTCGCAAACGTCTTCCACCGTGCCGCCGAGCGCGTCGCCCGAAGCCTCGACCGCAACGAGGAAGCGCAGCGTTCGAGCCAGCAGGAGCAGGACGGCTCCGAGGTGAAGTCGGTCGAGCTCGAACGGCTCACCGCGGAAGGCATCACCTATATCGAGCGCCGCAACGTGCTCGAAATCATGCGCGATGAGGCCGCCGACCTCTACGAGGCACAAACCGGATCGGCATGGCGGCCGCGCACCGGCTCCAAGGTCAGCCACCAGGCGATGACCGCGGCGGTGATCGACTCCAGAGACTTCCTCGCCGCCCGCCGCCACGCCGAAACCGAGGTGCTGGTCCCGGCCGGCACCAAGATCGCGTTCGCCGGCGGCCTCGACTGCAACGATCACGACCGGATCTGGAACGCGCTCGATACGGCCCGGGAGAAGCATCCTGACATGGTGCTGCTCCACGGCGGCAGCCCGCGCGGCGCCGAGCGCATCGCCGCCAGCTGGGCCGACAACCGCAAGGTCACCCAGATCGCCTTCAAGCCAGACTGGAACCGTCACGCCAAGGCGGCTCCGTTCCGCCGCAACGACCAGCTTCTCTCGGTGGTACCCTACGGCCTGATTGTCTTTCCCGGCTCCGGCATCACCGACAACCTTGCCGACAAGGCCCGCAGGCTCGGCATCCCCGTCTGGCGGTTCGCGGAGGGTGGCGCGTGAAGCGCCGCTTTCCTCGCAACCGCATCATTGAACCCGACCGGGCGCGGTCGGGTTCGGCCCGCGCGACGTGCAGCAAAGCACGCGCAGGAACCACGGCACCCTCCGACTCCACGGATCGTATCGATGCGGTGGAGCCTTCCGCCAGGCAACGTGGTATTGCGTTCCGCGTTACATAGACGTATATACGTCCGCAGCACAGGAGCGCGCCATGGCCACCACAGCCACGAGGAAGGAAACACCCGTCTCGATGCGGTTTCGCGACGATGATCTCACCATCATCGACCGCGGCGCGGAGTTGCTCGGCCTGTCGCGTACGGAGTTCGTGCGGCGCGCGGCACTCCACGAGGCGCAGGCGGCCATCCTCAACGAAACCGTCATCCGCGTGTCCCCGGAAGCCTATGACGCCTTCATGCAGGCGATCTCGGCCCCCGCCGCCGCGCCTCCGCCGAAGGCGGCCGAGCGGCTGCGTCGTTCCGCGCCCTGGGATCGCTAGGTGGCGCTTTCAGGCATTGAACTCCTCGACGACGCACACCGCCTCGACAGCTTCGATTGCGGCAAGCCGGCGCTCAACGCTTGGCTGGCCGGCTTCGCGCGAACGAACCAGGCGCGCGGGTTTACCCGCGTCCTGGTCGTTCACGACGAGGGAACAGTCGTCGGCTATTACGGCCTCGCGCCGGGCGTGATCCAGCCAAACAGCGCACCGCGCGCCATCCGCACCGGGCGCCCGCCCGATCCGATCCCCTGCCTGCTCATTGGACAACTCGCCGTCGACCACCGCTATGCCGGACAAGGCATCGGCAGCGGCCTGGTCAAGGATGCGCTGCATCGCTGCGTCGCCGGCGCCGGCATCGTCGGCGGTCGCGCGGTGGTGGTGCGGGCGATCGACGCCGAGGCCGAGCGCTACTGGCAGAGCTGGGGTTTTGTCCCGTCGCGGGACAACCCGTCTATCCTGATGCGCTCGATCCAGGATGTGAGCCTCTGGCTGGCCGACCACTAGCTTCACGCGCGTAGCGCCTCCGGCAGCGGCAGGGTCCGGGCGCGCCGGCCTGCGGCCGGCCGGGCTCTAGTCGCGGCGTCCCGCCGCTCCCCGCGCCGGCTTCGCCGCGCGGCCCTTGGGTGACGATCCTTCGCGCAGGGCCAGAGGGAGAGGGCGGCCGGCGCGGGGGCGGGGGCGCTGGAGAGAAGGGAAAGTCACGATGTCGATGATATTCATAGGTGGATCACGCGAGATATTCGAGCTGCCGGAACCTGTCATCACGCGCATCGGCGCAATCGTTGCTGCCGAGCACGGCGTGCTGATTGGCGACGCCTCGGGAGCCGATGCCGAGGCGCAAGGCCTGCTCGCGGGCTACAAGTACGAGCATGTCGGCGTCTTCCATGCCGGCAAGGAACCCCGCAACAATCTGGGCGACTGGGCTGCCTACCATGTCCCGTCTCTTGACGATGCCAGAGGGGACTTTGTCCACGCCGCCAAGGACCAGGAGATGGCGCGGCGCGCCGACTTTGGGATGATGGTCTGGGACGGTGCATCACCCGGCACGGCCGTCAACGTGCTTCGGCTCGCCATCGCGAACAAGCCGTGCGTCATCTACGATCTGGCCAGGGGCAGCGTCGCGACCACTTACCATGTGCAAGACTGGTGCGCCATGCTCCGCCATGCCGGTCCCGACATTCGCCGCCAAGCCGAGGCCCGCATGACGCCGGACGAGCGTCTGGCGCTGCCAGGATGATGTAGGCGCGGACCCGCCGACAGCCCGGCGGGTCCGATCCTGATCGCCCCCTGAACGCCGAGGCCGGCCCCTTTCGAAACCGGACCATGCGCCGCGGGGCGTTGTGCAGGACGATCATCTCCACCCGTCTCGCATCTGAAGCCTGTGCAAGCGTGGCGAACATCCTGGCTTGCGCGGTCATCCATCGTGACTTCGAGGTATTGCTACCGAGGGGCGTGAAGTTCGCTGCCAGTCGGCTCCGGTCTCGAAAACGCTGTGCCGATATGCCCGGTACGCAAGGCGGTTCACACGCCATGCTGCTGTTGGATGTAGTGACGACGCAGGCGACATGACTCGAAAGGTGCGCGGCAAGCATCCCGGCGATCCGGCAGCGTTGAATGAGCGGCCACGCGATGGCGGCCTGAGTTATTCTCCTCCGGTTACATCCGGGGCCATTCCCGTTTCATGTCGCCTTTGTAGACGACCGCCTGCTTTGTGCGGTCAACCCCCGTTGGGGGTACACTCGGCGAATATTCAGGAAAATTCGATTTCTGTTTTTGTCTGCGGACAGGCGAAGGGCCTGCCCGCTATTTTTCGGCAAATAGAATTTTCCAGAATTTTCGCCGAGATGACCGCAGCAGGACGGCCCTCTCCTTTGGCGCCATCGGGAATGGTCCCGATGCAACCGAAGGAGAACTACCATGGCCACCACGATCGCAAACCTCACCACCAAGGCCGACGGCTCGATGGAAGGCGTCTTTGCCACGCTCCGGGTCAACGCCCCGATCACCCTCATCCCGAACACCAACAAGTCGCGCGAGGACGCGCCCGACTACCGGATCGTCAACAAGCGCACGGGCTTCGAGATCGGAGCCGGCTGGCACCGCATCTCGCAGCGTTCGGGAGAGGAATACCTCTCGGTCAAGCTGGAAGCCCCCGAGATCGGCGTGATCTTCGGCAATCTCGCTCCCGCCCCGGGTGGCGAGGAAAACAAGAAGGTCATCCTCTGGAACAACCCCCAGTGAGGCATCGGTGGCCGGCCCCTCGAGGGGCCGGCTTCCCCACCGGCAAAAGGAGGTTGCAATGAGCCGCTACACCATCACTGTCACGGGCACCGTCACCGGAAAAGTCCGCTCGGATCCAGACGCTGTCATCGGCTACGATCCACCGCTTCGGACCTACTTCCTGCAAGCGTTCCCGCACGAAGAAACCGACGAGCCCGCACTCTGGCTTGGCACCCGCGATCGCGCGTTCGAAACGCTTGAGGATCTTCGCCACACAGCCATCTCACACGGCTACGACTTCATGCCGCTGCCGCCTGAACTGGCCGCAAAGCTGGTCGACGACAAAGCCGCAGCCAGCGGGCGTCCGGACCGGGACGGCGTGCTCGGGGAACTGCTGAAACACCTCGACCAGCCCAACTAGCCAAATACGTCTTAGAGCCCGCGACGGAGTATCCCGTCGCGGGCTCTTTTTTTTGCGCGTCGCAAAGAGCCAGGACCATCAGCCGTCACAGCATGCGACAGCGACTCCCGACCGCCGATTATTCCTTCGGCAGTTTGTGCTTATGAATGCGGATATAATCCTGCACAGCCTTTCGCAGCAGCTCGGTCATGCTGTGCCCGTTGCTGATCGCCAGCAACTTGAACTGGCGCTGCTCAACGGCCGTCAGATAGTACCCGCAGCGGATCATCTCCTCCTCGCGAATCTTCTTGCCGGCGATGGGATCCTTTTTCTGACCTCGCCGCAGCAGCTTGCGAAAGTCAGGCGTTGCACCCGATGTCGGCTCAGGCGTCTGCGGCATGGCCGATCCGGCATTTGGCTCCAGCTTCTGCCCCTCGTTTTTCGCTGAAGAAATGAACATGCTGGGCAATGCCGGCGGCTGCGTGGAGATCGCTTTCATCATGCGCGCTTTCTTGTCGTCACCGGGTTTCGGCGCGGTTTCTTCACTCATGCCGCGTTCCTCGTGGCTTCGATGAAGGTTTGCAGGAGGTCGTCGAAGACCCCTTCGCTCTCGGCAACCGCCTTCGCATCGGGCACCGCGGGGCTGTAAAGTGTCTGCCCGGTCTGTAGGTCGCGGTAGGCAACACGATTGTGCAGGACGTGTTCCGCAATCGGCGTGCCGTTGGCCTGGATGATGGCGCGCAGTTCGGTCAGGGCTCGCGCCCTGCCATCGATGATGGTCTGCTTGGTCAGCACGAATATCGCGGGCAGCGGTCTACCCCGGCTCTCGACCGCCAGCGGAATGTAGTGGTCGGTGATCTGGATGGCGGCGGTCACGTCGTCGAGGGCAAAATAGACAGGCACGACGACAATATCGGCCGCGAAGAGCCCGGCCATGAGGTTGTCATTTGTGGTGCCTTCCGTATCGATCAATACGACGGAGCGCTCACCGTTGTGAGTGGCTGCAGCGTCGAGAATTTCCTGCGGGGTGATTGCGCTGACCAGCTGCAGGCTGTCAGGGCGATTGCCAGCGTCACCCAGCATCTGGAACCAGCGGTTCATGTTCTGCCGCCGATCGCCATCGATAAGGGTGACCGAATAACCCCGATGCAGCGCGACGGATGCGAGGGTGCGCAGCAGCGTCGATTTGCCGGTGCCGCCCTTTGGGATCGCAGCGGAGATGATCATGGGGGCCTCCTTCCGGCGTTGGCTCCTTGTTTCCATGTCGACATGGAAACAAGTCATCATGGACACATGGAACAATGTTGCGGTCGAAACCTGGTGACATAGTCAACAGGGCAGACCGGTTTGGCAACCCAGGCGCGAATCAAAAAGGCTCGCCCAGGGGTGCCCATCACTACGAGGCTGCTACCTTTATAGGGATCGAATCCGGTGGGCCGTTCGTGACTGCGAACCGGCTCTGGTGTTTCTATGTTAACATGGAAACAAGTCCTCACCGCATCATAGACACATCGCATCAAATCACGATGGAAACATTGCGACCAGGGCCCTTGCGGTTGACAATCGGCCGGCGGAGAAAGGAACGTCCGCTTTCACTCGTTTATTGGCAGGATAGCCTATTTTGTGATACACACAAAATAGGCGGCGCGGCCCTGGCGGGCTTAGCGCCCGCAAGCGGGCTTGAGAGATGAATGCAAACCCCCAGAAAGCAGCGGTGAAGAGCGCGTCACGACGCTACGGCGAGGTGACGCACATCCGGTTTTCGGCTGACGAGCTGGCCAGCCTCAAAGCCATTGCGGAGCGGGACGGCGTCACCGTCAGCGAGGTCGTCCGGCGTCTGGTGCGGGCTGAGGCCGGGCATCTGCCTATCGCGTCAGAGGGGTTGCGGCCGGCGATCGTGGACATGACCGATCAGCTGCGGCGCGTAGGCGTCAATTTCAATCAGGCCGTGCGCGCCATGAGCGACGGCCGGGTTGCCCATGATGAGGATCTTGAGCAGGCGTTGATGGCGGTGGGCAACCTCGTGCGGCAGTTCCGCGAGGAGCTGAAGGCGATGACTGGCGAGTCCCGCAAGGCGAGGGACACCAGGCCATGAGCGGTCGCCTTGCTGGCTACGCGGCCGAAATCGAACGCTATCTTCGAGGCGAGTCCGGCGTGAAGCGTGAGGAGCTGGACGACGACAAGTCCGCGATGAGCGCCCGACGCGAGGCCGGAGAACTTCAGGCGATGAAGAGTTATGAGCGGACCGGTGGCGGCGGACGGATTGGGCAAGGACAGGCCGGCTCGACGCCAGGTGGGCGCAGGAACGCCCCTCGTTCGTCGCCGGGAGGGACAGGAGGAGGCTCCGTCTCCAGCGGTGCTCCGAAATCCGCGACGGCTGCTGCGACCTCTAGCGCGCCGATCATGGTCTATGGCGCCACGCTCGCCGGTTTTCGGCCGGAAGAGGAGGAGGAAGACTGGAAGCGGCGCGGCGGCGGCGGCCGTCGTGGGGGTCTCCCGGGCGGTACAGGGCGAGCGGCGCGGGCGGGCTATCAGGCGCGGGCCGTGGCGGCACGGGCAGGCTATGCGGCGGGCGCGCAGCCTGCTGTGTTCAAGGTCATGCCCAATCCGCCATCAACCAAGGAAGCCGCTGCTCGGCTGCTCAATTACATCGGAAAGCGCGAGGACGAAAAAGGCGAGAAGCACGACATCGAGATTTTTGACGAGGATGGACAGGTCCTTGCGACAGGCGGCGCGCGAAAGGCGTTCCTGGAAACGTTTTGCGAGACGTTCGAACCACCCCTGGAAAATACCAATTTTATCGAGGTTCGTTTCGATCTCGCCGGCCAGGTCACCGGTGCCGCCTTGAGCGAAGCGTTGAACAAGGCATTCGGCGTAAAACCGTTCATCTATGCACAGGACGGACAGACGGCGCAGGTATACGCGCACACCGATGAGCGGGCGGGACCGCTTGCGAAAGTCCTGGCCGGCGGTCGGGATAATTCCCGCAACAAGGCGCTCGACAAGATCGAGGCGCGCTTGTCTGAAGCTATGGGCGCGGCGGGGGTGGTAGCCAAGGCAGAGGTGACGGCGGCCGTGAGCCGTGAACCCAAGGCGAAATATTTCCTGCAGAAGTTCATCCGCACCCACAGCCAGGTTCGCCACGCAAATGGCGAGCCTGTGCCCGGGGCGAAGAACTCCAACAAGGCGGCGGCTTCTGTCTACGAACAATGGCGCCCGCAGTTTTCGGGGCGTGAGCGCCGCAATGCCTATCACCTGCTTTTCTCGGCAAGAGCCGGCACCGATGCCAACGCCGTTATGGCCGCGGCGCGCGCCGTGCTCGAGGAGCGCGCGCCAGGATACAAGTTCGTCCTGGCACATCACAAGGACACCAAGCACGTTCATATCCATGCGATGGTGCAGGCGCGGTCAGCCGACGGTGAGCGCCTGAAATTCTACAAGCCGGATCTCGCCGCCTGGCGCGAGAGCTTTGCGGAAAAAGCACGCGAGAACGGCATTGCGATGGTGGCGACGCGGCGTATGGATCATGCGATGACGCGGCCATTCACCAAGGAGCATGCCGGAGCCTACAGCCGCGCCCAGAGCGATCCGCGCTACCAGGTCAGCGCTAGGACGATCGAGCGGGTGGAGGCCAAACGGCAACGCCGTTTGGATGGGCAATCCCTTGTCGTTAACGGCGATGCAATCGCTGCCGCATGGCAAAAGACTGTGACGACCATGCGGACCGCGGGCGTAGTCGGTCAAGCTCTCACGGCAGCGGAGTCGATTGGCAACAATTTTCTGCAGTTCCGTCGCGATCGGACAGGGGAGGGGCAACCACGTCCTGCCGCGGGTCGCGGAGCTGATCAATCGGGACAGAAGTCTTTCCTGTCCCATCCCCGTATGAGAGAATTGAACGCACTGATAGGAGATTTGGACATGGCGCAAACCCCCTTGGAAATGCGGCGTCAGATGGCCCGCGTCAATCAGGCTTTGGACAACATGCGCGAGACGCTGCCGCCGGCGCATCAAGGACAGTTCGAGCAGTATCGTGAAGAGGTCAACGACAAGATGCACGACCGTCTCGCGCGGCTCCAATTCGAGCGGCAGCAACAGCGTCGTGGTAGTGGCGGTGGCGAGCCGATCCCCGAGCGCGAGGCGCGAGGGCGAGACCTTCCGACCCGGGACGAGCCCCGCCAGCCGGAGCAGCCGCGCACCGGCACCGAGCAGGAGATGAGAGCCAAGCAGAAGGACGCCAACAAGCAGAAGGCCCAGCAGGCTGAAGAGCAGGACCGCAAGACCCAGCGCTCGAACGATAACGATTACGAGCGCTGAGCAAGATCGCCTGCCGGCCCTTTAAGGCGCGGGAGAGCGGAGGGACAATGTTGCCGAGGCTCGTTCGTGCGTCGGAGGTTCCGGATCAAGAGCCACGCATCTCATTGCGACCTGCCTAATCGCGGGTGATCAGGTGCTGGTCCCGTTTCCGGCGAGCCGAAGCATCTGTCTTTTAACCTTGCTCTCCGATGACGGCAAATGAGATAGCCTGAGGTCGCACCGGCGGAGCCGGCATCCGGCGACGTACATAGCGCAGCTCACAAGTTCATCTTTTCTGAAGCCACCTTTCCAAAAAACTTAATTGAACAAATAATTCTGGAAGCACGTCTCCTTCCGCGCAAATGATGCCACGCAACGTGAAAGCATTAGTAGGACGATGCACCCTGCGGATCTGTCCCGACCGGGTGGCGCGCTTTAACCTGACCCCAGCCTTCGTCTCGCCCGTGCTCGAAGTGAAAGGACCTGCAGTATGTATCGAAGGTCATGCCGGGTTCAGTTGCGTCGTACGGGTAACTGGCGGGGGATTAGGCCGATAGAGCTCAATCTGCGACTGCCCCGCATCCCTATCGACCAATCAAGTGGATTTGGCGGATGGCTGTATGTCGACCACACGCCGGATGACGACTTGCAGTTCGATAATTCAGAACAAGTTCTACAATAGAGAACTAGACAACAACTATGAATGGGAGAAATGGAATGCGTGCAATCATAAAATCCATAACGGCATTGACCTTCGGGGCACTGGGCACTGTATCAACAGCCTCTGCGGCCGATGTCGTGGTCGGTCAACAGAACTGGCCATCCGCGACCGCAACTGCATATATCATCAAGGCGGCTATCGAAGAGAATCTCGGCTTGAACGTGGAACTACAAAACGGCTCGAACCCGATCATTTTTGAAGCGATGGACAAGGGCTCGATGGACGTGATGCCCGAGGTATGGCTGCCCAACCAGCAGAACCTTTATGACACCTATGTAAAGAACAAAGGTACGGTGGAGCTTAATCCCAACGGAGTGCCGGCTAAACAGGGACTATGTGTGCCTGCCTATGTTGTGGACGAAATGGGGGTCGCCTCGGTGGACGACCTGACCGATCCTGCCAAGGCGGCGCTGTTCGATACAGACGGCGACGGCAAGGGAAACATGTGGGTTGGAAATCCTGGCGACGCCTCCGGCAATGTGGAGAAGATCAAGGCGAAATCCTACGGCTACGACCAGACAATGAAGACGGAAGTTTATGATGAAGTCGTAAATTTCGCCAATCTTGGAAACGCGGTTAAGGCGCATAAGCCCTGGATCAGCGCCTGCTATTCGCCACATTATATTTTTGCGCTCTACGATCTCAAATGGCTAAAGGAGCCAGCCTACGATGCTTCGAAGTGGCACGTCGTCCAGCCGACGGACGATCCTGACTGGCTTAGCAAATCATCGGCGCCAGTCGCTTGGCCGGCCGCCTCTGTGCATGTTGCCTATCGCAAGGCGCTGGACACCGACAAACCCCAAGTCGCTACATTCCTGCGCAACATCAAACTGACTGACGAGGAGGTCAGCGCGATGACGAAGGCTTTAGTCATCGACAAAATCGAGCCCGAAACATTCGCAAAAAAATGGATACGGGATCATCAGTCCGAAATTGCCGGGTGGTTCGCAGGCAAGTAGCGGCCGCTTCAGTGGTCGTCGTTGCGACGGCCACTTCTCTCCGATCGGAGCCCTAGATGCCAGAAGCGCTTGTCAGCTTGTCGAATGTCTGGAAGATTTTCGGCGCCCGCGCTGCTGAGGCGATGACCGCTGTCAAGATGGAAGCGTTGACAAAGGCCCAAGTCCTTGAGCGCTTCTCATGCGTTGTCGGTGTTCAAGATGTCAGTTTTGCTGTGCCGCGCGGTGAGATTTTCTGCATTATGGGTCTTTCGGGCTCCGGCAAGTCGACCTTGATCCGCCACGTCAACCGACTGATCGAGCCGACGGCCGGTACGATCGAGATTCGCGGGACAAATGTCAGCGCAATGTCAGAGCGAGAGTTGCGGCAAGTCCGGTCGCGGCAGATCGGCATGGTCTTTCAGCACATGGCGCTTCTGCCGCACCGCTCGGTACGCGACAATGTCGCCTATCCGCTCCAAATCCGAGGTGTTGCCAAATCGAGACGCTGGGCGGTATCCGATCATGTGCTGAGGCTCGTCGATCTGGTCGGTTACGAGGATCGACTGCCAAGCGAGCTTTCCGGCGGCATGCAGCAGCGTGTTGGCATTGCAAGGGCGCTTGCCTCGGACCCCGAGATCCTATTGATGGACGAGCCTTTTTCGGCGCTCGATCCGCTGATCCGCATGCAGTTGCAGGATCAGTTCAAGGCGTTGGTCGGCCAGCTTGGCAAGACGACGATTTTCATTACGCATGATCTCGATGAGGCCATCCGCATCGGCCACCGGATCGCGATCATGAAGGATGGTGTCATTGTGCAGATCGGCACGCCTGAGGACATCGTGACAAATCCGGTCGACGACTATGTGCGCGAATTCGTCAAGGGTATATCGAGGCTGAAGCTGGTCAAGGCGCATTCGATCATGGAGCCGCTCAACGGCTATCGCGGGACGCTGGTGGACGCGCCGCGGACCGACGAGAACACCGATCTGGACCAGCTGATCGATCTGTCGGTCGCGACCGACAGACCCGTCGTTGTCACCAAAGAGGGTGTCGATGTGGGAGTGATCAGCAAACCGGGGCTGCTGCGGGGCATTCAGGGAGGAAAAGCGTGACAGAAATCAAGGCTGTCGCGGCCGCCGACATTAACGTTGACCGCGAAGCGCTGGATGCTTCGATTGACGAATTCGCCGGGAAGAATGGCAGCTACTACGCCAAGGCATTCCGCAGCATCCACGAATCCACCCGTGTCGTGCCTCTCAGCTTTAACGCTGCGACCGCTGTGCTGGGCCCGCTGTGGGCGGCCATGCGCGGTATGTGGGGCTTCTTCTGGACATTCCTCCTGCTCGAAATGATAGCTTTCGTGCAGATAGGTCGCGGTGCCTGGGGCAATCTTGGCGGCGACCTGATGGAGCGGGCAGCCAAACAACTCGCGCAGGCCCAGGTTTTTCTCAACAACGCAAAGGAGGCTCGCGACGCTCTCGAAGATCCAAGTCGCTTTGAAACCTTGGCTGCCAACCTGACCCGTGCAGCAGCCAAAAGTCGAGAGGCGGCGGAAGCAGCAGCGTCGGAAGCGACTTTCATCATCATTGCCGGCCTGATCTTGCTTGTCGCGATCAGGATTTGCGAGGGGATGGCGGCCAACATTGTCTATGAAAGGCAATATTCACGCTGGAGAATCAAACCCGGTCAAGTCGAATCCGGAGCTGGCCTGAGCAATCTCCTGCTGGGAATCGTACTGATTTTGGCGATTGCCCCGCTGACCGTCTACAAGTTCACCGCCGGGGATGCGCCCGAGTTCCTGAATGCATTTCCGGCCAGGAAGGAAGTGTTTGTCACCACAGCGAATTGGCTGGACATGCAGATCGATGCCGCCGCTATCGCCGGGTCCGGAGCGTTTGAGTCGATTGTGGCGGGCGTCCGTTCAGTGATCAACGCAATGTCGATTGCACTGATCGGGACCCCCTGGCCGGTGGTCATGGTGGTGATCTGTGCCGTGGCGTGGCGCGCGGCCGGGCCGCGCGTGGCCATCTTCACAGCGGCCTGCATGGCCTATATTGCGTTCTTCGGCTATTGGGAAATCTCAATGGAAACCGTCGCGCTGGTTGGCGCCGCAGTCATTATCTGCGTGGCGTTCGGCATACCGTTGGGAATCTGGTTCGGGAAATCCAAAAGGGTGTATCAGTTCGCCGAGCCGGTTCTCGATCTGATGCAGACGCTTCCGGCGTTTGTCTATCTTATACCGATCATCGCATTCTTCGGTACGGGCAATCCACCGGGAATTCTGGCGACAATCATCTTCGGTATGCCACCGGTCATCAGGCTGACCGCGCTCGGAATGCGGGGCGTCCCAGAAGGGATCAAGGAGGCGGCCACCGCGTTCGGGGCCTCCAGGTGGCAACTTCTCAAGGACGTCGAGGTTCCCCTGGCGCTGCCTTCGATAATGACGGGGGTCAACCAGACCATCCTCATGTGCCTGTCGATGGTGGTAATAATATCGCTGATCGGCGGCGGCGGCCTGGGCAAAGTGATACTCGAAGCGCTCCAGTACGCGGCCAAGGGACCGGGGCTGCTGGGTGGCCTGGCTATCCTTTGCGTCGCTATGGTCATGGACCGGATCGTCCAGGGCGCCTTCCGACGCTCCGGCTGAGCGTCCCCTTGTAAAAGGGGCATCCACGTGACGACCGCCTTGTTGGCCAACCTGCTTCTGGAGGCGCAGTCTAGCGCCTTACCGATTGATTGGGTGCGAAAATCGGTCCACTGTAGGCTTAGACTAGCCAGGTTCCCGCGCAATTGAATACCGACACAATTCGTTCCTCGAAAGCGAGCGCCAAGCCAAATTCGGGACTGAGTTTGCGTGGTCTTCGGGTGTTTGTCGCCGTCGAGGAAACAGGATCGATCGGTGAGGCGGCGACGCAGATTGGAGGCAGCCCCTCTGGGGTATCACAACTGATTACGGCACTGGAATCTGCCGTGGGGGCCAAGCTTTTCGACCGGAGTGCGCGCCCCGTCACGTTGACGCCGGCGGGTCAGGTCCTGCGCGTTCACGCGCACCGCATACTCGAAGCGGTGTCGGAAGCGCAGTCTGAATTGGCTGAATTGAACCTTTCCAGCCTGCCGCAACTAACCCTTGCGATCCTTGATGATCTTGATGCTTCACTGACGCCCGTTCTGGTCGCCAGCCTGCAGACTCGATTCCGCAATTGCTTCGTCAACGCCTTTTCCGGGCGCTCCGATACGATCACTCAAATGGTTATCGACCGCAAAGCAGATATCGCTGTCTCGGTGGTCATGCCATCGGACGCCAACCGATATCGGTCCATTGCGATTTTGCGGGAGCCTTTCATTCTGGTGGCGGCGAAGGGTGCGATCTCTCCCGGCAGCGATCTTCGCGAACAACTGGCTAGCCTTCCATTCGTGCAGTATTCGGAAGCCATGCCGATCGGGCGTATCGTGGCGCAGCAAATGAAGCGCTTGCGTTTCAAGGTGCCCCGACGCTATGCCTTCGAGGCGTCACGGTCCGTTTTTGCGATGGTCGTTCAAACCAAAGGCTGGGCATTGACTACGCCTCTGAATGTTTTGGATGCGGAGCGCTTCGTGCCGCAGCTCGACATCATGACAATACCGTTTCCGGCGTTTTCGAGACGAATTTATCTCATCGCCCGCAATGAGGAGCTTGGGCATTTGCCACAGCAACTCGCTGACGATTGCCGGCGATTGGTTCGTGAGCGGCTCCTTCCGAGATTCTCCGAGATCGCCCCGGCGATATCGTCTCCTATTGAAGTCGTTGAGGACGAATAGGGTCAGGCAGAGAGTTTCATCGCATTCGGTGCCAGGGCAATATTGAAGCGATCGCGAATTTTGGAATCGACTGCGGTGTCAAGATACAGCGGGTAGTGAGTTGAAAGGATTTGCGTAGCTTTGTCCCGCGCTTTTGACCAGATGTCGCGGGCGCCTTTTTCCTCCCAGACGCGCGGGGCATCGCGATCTGCGAGCGGCGGGTAGAAATAGTCGCGCTGCATGGCGGACATTGTATGCGGGGCTCCGAGGAAGTGGCCTTCACCAGTGACCGCGTTCCTGATCGCATCGAAGCCCAGCGTTTCGTCGTTAACTTCAATTCCGCGAATTATGCGATGGACGTGCGACAGCATTTCATTGTCAAGCACGAACGCTTCGAACGAGGCGCCAAGAAGGCTGGCCATCATCCCGGAAGATTCATAGATCATGTTTCCGCCGGCCAACCCGGCGGTCAGTGCCGCGATCGCTTTTTCCGCGCCCATTTGCGCATCGACTGCCTTTGCATCCGCCATCGATGACGCCACGCCAGATGGCAGACCAAGATGATTGCTGATCTGCGCTGCGCCAGCGTTCATCAGCGAGATTTCTCCCCCACCACCGCAGAACGCACCGGTTCTGAGATCGATGACAAGTGGCCAATTGGAAAAGATCATCGGATAGCCGGGGGCGAAGATGTTCACCAGAATAAGTCCGGCAAGCGTCTCTGCAGTGGTTTGGGCCAGCATACCGGCAAGTGTCGCCGGCGCGGTTGCTCCCGATTGTGCGGCGATGATGGAATTTATCGGCACGCCTCGTCGAATGCAGGCCAGCGTTACGTCGACCGCATCCTCGCCAAAACGCAGCGGGGAGATCACCGGCGAAATGTGCGCCTTGCAGAAAGGACGGTCAAGGAACCGACCTTCGCCGCCAAGTACCAGATCGAACATGTCGACGATCGGATCGACATGTTCGGCAACGGTAAATGAAGTGCCGACCGGTTTCATGGTCCCGGCCAAAAGGGCGTAAGCGGTGTTCACGTCAAGATCGAAATTGTCCGGTATGTCTGTTGCCACACAGCAGCGGGTGAACCAGCTTACGTTGTCGAGCGTGTCAGCCAGACGCGTGAAATCGTAAAGATCCTTGAGCGTCGACGACCGGTACAGACCCGTGTCCATGTCGAGTGTCTGCACAGCAGCTCCGCCCGTGCCGAAATAGACCCGATCACCACCGATTTCAAAGTCATGGCTGGGATCTCGGCCGTGGTAGACGAATTTCTTCGCAGCGCCGCTGACGATATCTTCGACAAAGGCTCTTGAGAACAGCAGGCGCCCGGTATCGCTTTTTGTGGCCCCCATATAGAGCGCCCGTTCGAGCACCACCGGCGGAACCTCACCAATACCGATCTCCGCCAGTATTCTGAAGGCGGTATCCAGGATCCTCGCGACGTTGTTGTCGGACAGGGGCCGATATTGCCCGCCGCGCTGCCCGGGCGGGCACGGATTGACTTCGGACTTCGGCGCCATCCGTGCCTGCACCCGAGAGGCTCGTCCACGCCGGTTAATGCGCAACTCTTCACTCGTCATTCCGTCTTCTCCCAGACCGCACGCAAATGTCGCGCGAAAGCAGATCGTGCGAAACAGCTAGTGCACATTGTTACAAATTCGGAACCAACTCTTCCGAAAAACTGAACTGCTGAAATGGGACTGGAAATGAAAGGTGGGTCCGCGCAACTCTCAGCGAGAAAATTGCTGCTGCTATTGCGGAAATCGGAAAACAAAAATGAAATCCCACGCAGAGGTTGTCGTCATTGGTGGGGGCATCGGAGGATGTTCCACACTCTATCATCTCACCCAGGAAGGGATCACTGACTGCGTTCTAATCGAACGGGACGAGCTCACTTCCGGAACGACCTGGCATTCGGCGGCGCAAGTCACGAATTTCGGCGGAACACAGACAATGGTTGGCCTGAAAAGCCACTCTATCCGTCTGTACAAGGAGTTGGCCGCCGATCCCGAATATCCGATCAACTACCACCAGGATACTGGCGGGCTCCGACTTGCCTCGAAGCAAGACCATATTGATGGCTACCATCATTTCATAAGCTTGGCGAAGGGTATGGGCGTAGATTTCGAGCTCATCGACGCCGTGGAATGCAAGCGCCGCCATCCTCTCATTTCGACCGAAAATTTGCTTGGGGCATTGTGGGACCCGATGGATGGCGACATCGATCCGGCGCAGCTCTGTCAGGCATTAGCGCAACGGGCACGAAAGGCGGGTGCGGAAATCTACCGCTTCAACCCGGTTGTCGGGCTCGTTCAAAAGCCGGACCAAAGCTGGATCGTCCAGACGAAGAACGGCGATATCCATTGCGAAAAGATCGTCAATGCCGGCGGCTATCGCTGCAACGAACTGAGCGCGATGATGGGGGTCGAGCATCCAGTCGCCTCGATGGAGCATCAATACATGCTCACCGAACCGATCGCCGAGATAGAGACGCTCGGATTTCGTGTTCCCCTGATCCGTTGTCCAACCGACGATTTCTATTCGAGACAGGAGAAAAATGGTCTTCTGGTCGGGTTCTACGAACAGGGCTGCAAAACCTGGGGCCTCGACGGGATAGACCCGAATTTCACCATGGCGCTTTGTCCTGATGATCTCGACCGCGTCGTTGATGTTATGGACGGCGCGTTCAAGCGTCTGCCATGCCTGACAGAGGCGGGCATTCACACCATCATCAACGGACCGATCACTTACACGCCCGACGGGCTGCCGCTCGTTGGCCCCATCCCGGGAAAACGCAACGCATACTGCATCACGGGTCTTCGCGCCGGCCTTGGAGAAGGCGGCGGGCATGGCTGGCTGCTGGCTCAGATCATTGCGCATGGCGAGGCTTGCTATGACACCTGGTGCATCGATCCTAGGCGATTTTCACGCTATGCAAATGTTGAGTATACCGCGCTCAAGGCCGTCGAGGACTATCAGAACGAATTCCGTTTTCACATGCCGCACGAGCATCGCCCGGCCGGCCGGCCCGCAAAGACGACTCCCCTGACTGAAACGCTTGCGGAAATGAATGCGGAATTCGGAGTCGTGAATGGTTGGGAGCGAGCGGCATTTTACAAACCATCCGCCGATTTCGTCGAAACCCATTCATTCCGCTTCAACAATACTTTCAAGATTGTCGCTGACGAGATCAACGCCGTCCAAAACGGCGTGGGTATCATGGAGGTGTCGGGCTTCAACCGATACGAAATCACAGGAGATAATGCCCAAGATTGGCTCGATGGCATTGTTTGCTCCCGGTTGACGCGCAAGTTGGGAAAAGTCGGCCTTTGCTACCTCCTCAATGAGCTTGGAAACATCAAAGGTGAGGCCACGATCGCCAATCTGGCTGACGGCCGGATTTGGTATGGCTCTGCGGCCGCCGCAGAATATCACGACATGGATTGGCTCACCAAGCACCTGCCTGCCGACGGGTCGGTGCGCCTCGAAATCCTGACGAACGACTACACCATCCTGGTCGTTGCTGGCCCGAAATCGCGCCAGGTTCTATCGAAGGCGGCCCCGCGCACCGATTGGTCCAAGGAAGCTTTTCCCTGGCTTTCTGTCCGTCGCACTTTCATCGGGAACGCCGAAGCAATCGCGATGTCGGTCTCGTTTTCTGGAGAACTGGCATGGGAACTGCACATTCCTAACGCCCAGTTGCGACGCGCATTCTCCGTTTTATGGGAAGCTGGCAAAGGTTTTGGCATGAAGCCCTTTGGGCTTTATGCCACTGAGTCCATGCGGTTGGAAAAGGGCTATCGGCACTGGAAAGCCGATCTGGTCACCGAATACAATCCGTTCGAAAGCGCGCTCGATCGCTTCGTCCGGCTCGACAAGTCCTTTATTGGCAAGGACGCGTTGCTGAAAATGCACAACACGGGGCCGCGCAAACGTTTCGTGTCGATGGTAGTTGATACGGATCTGGCGCCTGCTCATCCGGGCGATTCGATCGTTGTCGATGAGCGCGTCGTCGGAACAGTCACGTCCGCCGCTTGGGGCCATCGCGTAGGCAAGAACCTCGCTATGGGCTTCGTCGAGCCGGAGTTTTCAGCGATTGGAACCAACATTGGCATCGAGATCATCGGCAGGACATTCCCGGCGAGCATCTGTGAGGAGGTTCTTTATGATCCAGAATATCAGCGCGTGCGGGGATAGGCATCAACCGAATCTACAAGTGCGAGATTGTGGCCACAATATTACGAAGGCCCGATACGTTGCTGAACGAATTCGTAATCATCTTGGTTTAGTCTCAACCATTGTTAGATTGGCTTCC
This sequence comes from Mesorhizobium sp. 131-2-1, assembly GCF_016756535.1. NCBI lineage: Bacteria > Pseudomonadati > Pseudomonadota > Alphaproteobacteria > Hyphomicrobiales > Phyllobacteriaceae > Mesorhizobium > Mesorhizobium sp. 131-2-1. The sequence goes on from NZ_AP023248.1 coordinate 83,641, forward strand.
CTTTGGCAACCTATCGGCCAAGCTATGGATGAGGACGCTGCGACATCGGGCAGGGGGAGGATCGTCGAATGAACGCACCTCCACAATTAAAGGCCTTTCACGAGCGAGAGGGCGAAACCGCGTTACCTGATGCTAGATTTCTCGTTGAGACTCCTGTTGCCGAGTTAACGATCGTGCTTTTGCCAGGGTTTTCGCAGCTGTGCCTGGCATCATTGGTCGAACCGCTGCATATCGCCAATAAATTGACCCAACGTGTCCATTTCAAATGGCGACTTATCGGTCAAGACGGCGGCAGCGTCACATCCGCCAGTGGATTTAAAGTTGCCGTTTCGGCGACGCTAGATGACGAGAACAAACGCATTTCGGCCGGCCAGCCGGGTCGAATCTTTCTTTGTGCCGGCGAGGGGGTGGAAAACCACATAAATCCATCCTTGCTCCGACTGGTTCGCTCTTGCGTAAGGATGCGGGTGCCGCTAGTTGCGCTCGGCTCGGCAACTTTCGTTCTTGCCCATGCCGGACTTCTTGACGATGCAAGTTGCACAGTGCACTGGCCACAAATTGTGACTTTGTCGGAGCGCTTTGGGCGGCTTAATGTTCAAAACTCATTGTTCGTGAGCGATGGGCTTATGACAACGTGCGCAGGAGAGTTTGCCGCATTCGATTTCGTCATCGATCTCATTGGCAAGCAATTCGGCGACGAGCTGGTGCGAGGAGTATGCGCGCTGGCCTTGGCGGACCGATGGCGATCCGGCGAGCAGCATCAATCGGCGCCACCAGGTTTGAGTTACAGTGGCACCAGCGGCAAATTAATAACGGTCGTTCGTTTGATGGAAAAACACGTTGACGAGGTACTTAGTATTGACAATCTGGCGCGTGAGATAGGTCTTTCACGCCGTCAGATCGAGCGTTTGTTTCAACAGCATCTTGGCACGACCCCCTGGCAATACTACACCGGCCTAAGGCTTGAACGGGCCAAGCAGATGATCAGATTTACTGACATGCCCATCATCGAGATCGCGGTCGCTTGCGGATTTCAGACTGCCTCCCATTTTACGAAATGCTTTCGCACAAGGTTCAATACCTCGCCGAGCACCCTGCGGCGTTCGTCTCTGATCGGATTGAAACCAGTTGTGGCGTCCGGCAGACAGCGCGGCTTGACGCTGGGCCTGGACGCCGGCGATGATGTGGTAGACGTCGTCGGCACAACGGCCGCGTGACAGGTCGTTTGCTGGTTTGGCAAGACCACTAACGATTAGCCCGACCACCTTGGAGGCGTCGATCCGCAGGTGCGCCGCATCAGGCAAGAAGCCAAATCCCAAGTTCGTCCGCTCGGTGCCGCAACGACCGTCGCAGCTCGGCGATGAACGCTTCCTCGGCCGGAGAGTTGCGCTCGATCGACCGTGTGATCAGCCCAACGGCACGCTTGGCCTGGGGATCGCTCAACGGCACGAACGACAGTCCTTCGCGCGCCGAGACAATCGACAGATGCGGTAAGACCGTGATGCCCATGCCGGCGCGCACCAGGGCCAGGAGCGACAAAACGTTGTAGACGACGATCGGCGCCCCCGAGATCAATCCGGCCAGCTCGGAAATCTCCATTGCGCCGCTGATGCCGTTGCCCAGAAAGGTTCGTTCTCGCAACTGATGCCACTCGACAGCAGCCTGTACCTTTGTCAGCGGATCGTCGCTGCGGCAGACGATGCCCAACCCCTCCTCGAACAACGGTTCAAAGTGGAGCGCAGGTCGGGAGCGGCTCAAGCTGGCGATGCCGAGCGCTACCTTGCCCGTCTCGACCGCCTCAGAGACCGATGGCGAGTCGGCGTCGCGCACATTGATCTCGACGCCCGGATGGCGTTTGCGGAAATCGATCAGCAACGGCGGCAGGATCGCGGTTGCGACAGATGGCACGCAGGCGAGGTCGACGCGTCCGGACTGGTTACGCACGAAAGCCTGCATGGCCAGGACGCTGCGTGCATGATGGGCAAGCAGATCGCGCGCCTCCGCCAGCACGAGCATGCCTGTCTTCGACAACCGGTTCTTGCGGTCGCTCTCGAAGAGCGGTGCGCCTATCTCCTCCTCTAGCGCCTTGAGCGCCATGGAAACAGTGGAGGGTGTGCGGCCAAGTTTCGCGCCGGCCTCCGTGATGCTGCCCATTTCGGCCACGGCAGCGAATGTTCGTAGATTGGCCAGTGAGTAGCGCATCGCTCGATTTCAATTTTCTCGAAATTGAATTGACTTATTTCAAATTGACCGAACCGCACGAAAAATTCAAGTATGTTCTGACAATCGGGACGAGACCATTGGCTGAAGCATCTGCAAATTTAATTGGCGGCGCTTGGACAAACGGCCCATCTGCCATCGCCAACATCAATCCGTCGGACGTTTCCGATGTCGTTGGCCATTATGCGCAGGCCGATCTCAAGCAACTGGAACAAGCCATCGACGCGGCCAGGGCAGGCGCGCGCGCCTGGGGCCGCGCGCCGATCGAGCAGCGCCACAAGGTGCTGATGTCGATCGGCCGCGAGTTGATCGCGCGGTCCGCCGAGCTTGGCGAGCTGCTGTCGCGTGAGGAGGGCAAGCCTCGCGCCGAGGGTATCGGTGAGGTCTATCGCGCCGGACAGTTCTTTGAGTTCTATGCGGCCGAGTGCCACCGCCAGTATGGCGAGAACGCCGAGAGCGTACGGCCGGGCATCGATGTCGACATCAGGCGCGAGCCGGTCGGCGTGGTCGCAATCGTGTCGCCGTGGAATTTCCCGACCGCCACCGCGAGCTGGAAGATTGCCCCGGCGCTCGCCTATGGCAACGCGGTGATCTGGAAGCCCTCAAATCTCACCCCCGCCTCGGCTTGGGCGCTAACCGAAATCATCTCGCGGCAAGGGTTGCCCGCAGGAACGTTCAACCTCGTCATGGGCCCCGGGTTCTCGATCGGCAACGCGCTTGCAAGCAGTCCCGATATCGACGCGATCACGCTCACCGGCTCTTACGAAACAGGCCGGGCCGTGGCGATCGCCGCAGCACCCAACTTGACCAAGCTGCAACTCGAAATGGGCTCGAAGAACGCGCTGGTGGTGATGGACGATGCGGACATCGACCTCGCCGTGGCGCATGCAGTCAACGGTGCCTTCTTCGGCTCTGGCCAGAAGTGCACGGCATCCTCCCGCATTGTCGTCGATCGCAAGGTGCACGACGTGTTCGCGCAGAAGTTCGTGAAGGCCGCGGCCGCGCTCAAGGTCGGTCACGCCCTGGACGAAGGCACCCAGATCGGGCCGGTGGTCGACGAGAAGCAGCTTGCCGCGGCCGAGCGCTACGTGGAGATCGGCAAGGCGGCCGGCGCGGAGCTGGCCTGCGGCGGCGAAAAGCTGGAGCGACGTACAAAGGGCCATTATTTCGCGCCGACCGTCTTTCTCGGCACGAAAAACGAGATGCGAATAAACCGTGAGGAGATGTTCGTGCCGATCGCCTGCGTCATTGAGGTGGAGGGTTTCGAACATGCCGTATCCGTCGTCAACGACACCGAATTCGGCCTGACCGCCGGTATCATGACGCGCTCGCTGGGGCGCGCCAACGCCTTCCGCCGCGAGGTCAAGACTGGCTGCGTCATGGTCAACCTGCCGACCGCGGGCACCGACTACCATGTGCCCTTTGGCGGGCGAAAGCACTCGTCGCACGGGCCTCGCGAACAGGGCCGCGCCGCCGCCGAATTCTACACCGCGGTCAAGACCAGCTACATCAATGCGGGGATGCCGCAATGAGTGCAGCCTCGCCCGGCCACGTCATCGACTGCCTGCAATATTGCAACGTCTCCGAGACGATTCTGCGCGAGCTGCGCGCCGGCGGCGTCGATGCCATTCACACGACCATCTCTTACCATGAGGATTTCCGCGAGACGGTCGAGAACATCGTCGGCTGGAACACTCTGTTCGCCGAGCATCCCGACTTGATCTTCCATGGCAAAGTGGGCGGGGATGTGCGGCGTGCCCGCACCGAAGGCCGTACCGCCGTGTTCTTTGGTCTGCAGAACTGCTCGCCGATCGAGGACGATATCGGCCTCGTCGAGGTCTGCCACACGCTTGGCGTGCGCTTTATGCAGCTCTCCTACAACAATCAAAGCCTGCTGGCGTCCGGTTGCTACGAAAGGGAAGATACGGGCATCACGCGCATGGGGCGCGAAGTCATCGTCGAGATGAACCGGCTTGGCATGGTCATAGACATGTCGCACTCCGGCACGCGCTCGACGCTTGAGGCGATCGAACTGTCGCAGCGACCGATCGCGGTTACCCATGCAAACCCGCATCGCTGGCATCCGGTCGTGCGCAACAAGCCTGACGAGGTCCTGAAGGCGCTTGCCCAAGGCGGCGGCCTGCTCGGCTTCAGCATCTACCCCCACCATTTGAAGAACGGCGGAGCCTGCACGTTGCGGGAGTTCTGTGAAATGGTTGCGCGCACGGCCGATCTCATCGGCGTCGCGCATCTCGGTATCGGCTCGGACCTGTGCCAGGACCAACCCGACGAGGTGGTGCAGTGGATGCGCCGCGGCCGTTGGACCAAGGAACCTGTCGACGCGATAAATCCCGTTGTCTTCCCCAAGCAGCCGTCCTGGTTCCGCGGCAATGTAGATTTTCCGGGCATTGCGGAAGGGCTGGCAGCAGTTGGCTTCTCGCCTTCTGACGTCGCCGGCATCATGGGAGAGAACTGGCTCCGCTTTTTCGAGCAATCGTTTGCTCCGGCCGCCGCCACGTCAGGCGGTGCGAGGCAGACGCCATGATGCCCGGACCCGTCAGCGCCGCGCAGGATCCGCCGGACGGGCAGGCGCCGTTGCGTCGGCCGGAAACGGTTCTGCGCCTCGAGCGCATGGGCAGCTTCCACCAGACGCGGCTGAGTTTCATGCGTGTTCTGCTGCGCCGGCTGGCGCGTGAGGGCTGGCAATTCGCGACGGTGCTGTTTGACATCGACGCGCGTGGCAAAGGCGTCGCCATCTATGAAGCGCGCGGCAATGGCCGCGTCTACTCACTGGTCGCCTTCGGCCACGATCTCGACCCCGCCAAGCGCACCGACCGCGTCATCGCCGAAGAATGGGACGCGACATTTGCTCTGCATGACGGTGTTGTCAGCCGGGCCGATATCGAGCGCCTGTCGCGCAACGTTCCCAAGCAGGAGGCAGGCCGCTGCACCTGCGCGGAGCTAGTTCTCGCGCGCGCCAACCGCAGCGTGCGCCTGTTCGATCACGTCGTCGCCACGCTTGCCGACGGACGCCAGCCGGCCGCGCAGGACCTTGACGCCGTCGGCTATCTGATGCGCACCACGGCCGTCTATGGCAGTGGCAAGTTCGGCCTCGCAGACCGTGAGAAGATCGCCACGCGGCCTGAATTCTCCGGGCCGTTCGCCGCCGAAATGCTGACGGTCTGGTTGATTCGTGCCTTTACAATCGATCTCGTCGAGCACATGGCGAAACTCAAATCGCCCAAGACAGCCATTGCATTCGACCGCGCCCTTTGCCGGCGTCTGGGGGTCGGCAATTCCACCGGGCTCGGCATGGCCCCCTTCGTCGTCAACCATCCCAGCCTCTTCCACCGTTGGATCCACGCGCGCGAAACCGCGCTTGCCCGCGTTCGTTCGGTCAAGCACGCCAGCGCCGAGGCCATCGCGACGTTCCGCGACCGGCTTGCCCGCGGCATGCGGCAAGTGGCGGCATGGCGCGTCGACGACCTGATCCAGGGCGCACGCATCGCCGGCCTTGCCCGCGACCTCTCAAGCCTCGCCGACCACATCGAAAAGCTCGATCTCGCGGCAAGCTTCGGATGGGACCGATTGGTTCGCTTTGCCGCCGAGCAGCTCGGAACGGAAGCCCAGGAATTTCTGCTGACGCTGTTGCTTGAGCCCTATGGCGACCTGGTCGATGACCTCGCCGAGACCATGGGCGGCGAGGAAGCCAATGACCTGCGCATCGACGGCGCGGCGACGGTCGGATCGCTGCGGAACGAACTGGAGCGTTTCTATCGCCACGCCCTCGATACCGATTTCGAGCGGCCCGACGCGCAGGCCCGGTTCTGGTACGTTTCCGAGGAGAAGCTTGAGCCGCGTCTTGGCGAACGCGCCTCGGAAGACGGAGCCGAGCGCGAACAGCCCCTGGCCGTGGCGCGTGATGTTTCGCGTCTCCATCGAGCTTTGCGTGCCGAGGCAGCCGACACAAGCGTAGCGGCCTTCCTGTCGGCGCATCCCGAACACAGGCATGTTGTGCGCCGCGTGCAGCTTACCGCGCGACGGCCCTATGCAGAGATCCGCGACAATCTCATCTCGGCAAGGATGCGGCCGATCGACATTCTACGCTGCAAGCTCTCCTTCTTTGGCGCCACCGATTTCGATCCCCGTTCCGATCGCTGGGTGCGCATTTCGATGTTCAAGCATGCGCCGTTTCCGGACGAGTTGCATGCGATGGCCCCCGACGACTGGGCGATCCCGCCGCTGGAGCATTCCAACAACGCCTTGCCGCAAATGTCCGTACAATCCTGGACCCCTGCCAGGGGTACCGATCAACCGGCTGGTTCTTCGCTCAACGAAATCGAGGCCCAGGTGAAAAAAGCGGCGCGTGGCGCCGGGCTGCCCTGGGGTTTGGCCGAGGAAGCCGGGCGCGGCGGGCGCGCGCTGGCAGGTGCGTCACCGCGCCATCTCGAGGCACTCGCCGACGCATTGGAAGCGTTGAAAGCCGGACGGCATTCCTGGCGGTTCGACGCCAGCGGCACAAGTTTGCATGCACTGGACGACAAGCCGCTCAGCGCGCTCGCCGTTGCCCCTGCGGTCTCGGACCGATCGCGCGGGATGGAAGCGGGGGCGATGCTTTCGATCGACGCCCCGGTCGCCGCGGCCTGCCTGCTTGCACCGACCCTGGCGGACATCTCCAGACGCAGCGGCCGCAGGGTCCTGGTCAGCCTTGCCGGGCGCCAGATATCGATCGGCCCCGACATCGCCAAAGCCGCCACGGCGCTCGAGCAGGTTCCGGGCGACACAAGAAAACAGACTGTTGCAGAGATTTCGCTTTCCAGCGAGCCGGCATCCGACAGCGCCGCCGCCGCCTGCGATCATCAGGGCATCCACATCCCACAAGGCCTTTGGCAGCGTTTCGGCGCGCTTGCGGCTCTCACATATGTGCCCGCCTCGGAAATATCCCGCCTTGCGGGCGCCGGGGCCGGCTTGAGCGACAATGACTGACATGACAACCACAAGCCTTTCCCTCGACGAGGTCGAAGAGCGCGCCTTTGCCGCGCTGTCAGCCTGCGGTGCGTCGCAAATCGCCGCGAGCTCGCTTGCACGGGCCGTGGCAGCCGCGGAAGCCGAGGGCATTGCTTCGCACGGCCTGCTTTATGTGCCGACCTATTGCGAGCATCTCGGGTGCGGCAAGGTCGTGAGAGACGCAGTCCCCATGCTCTCGAAGACCAAGCCATCGACGCTCGTCGTTGATGCTGGCAGCGGTTTTGCCCATCCGGCGATCGACATGGGCTTCGAGAGTCTCATTCCGCTGGCGCATGAAATGGGCATTGCCGCGCTCGCCGTGCGCAACTCCTACAATTGTGGCGTTCTCGGCTACCACACTGACCGGCTTGCCGGTGCTGGCCTGCTGGCCATGGGCTTTACCCATGCGCCGGCCTCGATCGCACCTGTCGGCGGCCGCCGCCCGGTCATTGGCACCAATCCGTTCGCCATCGCCGCGCCCGGCGCCAATGGCAGCGTCGTCATCTCCATTGACCAAAGCGCCAGCGTCATTGCCAAGAGCGAGATCATCAAGCGAAAGCGTGATGGCCGTGGCATTCCACCGAACTGGGCGTTCGGCCCCGACGGCGAACCGACGACGGACGCCGATCTCGCCCTAAAGGGGACCATGGCGCCATCGGGCGGCTACAAGGGGTTCGGGGTGGGGCTCCTGGTTGAATTGCTTGCCTCGGCGGCCGCAGGTGCCCTGCCGTCGACCGAGGCCAGTCCTTTCTCCGGCCCCGTGGGCGAGCCGCCGCGGACCGGGCAGTTCTTCATCGCCATCGATGCCGGCGCCACATCGGGCGGCATCTTCGCCGATCGCATCGCGACACTTGTGGAGGCGATTGTCGGCCAGGACGGCGCGCGGCTGCCAGGGAAAAGGCGCGTTGCACAACGCGCCAAAGCCGAACGCGAGGGCGTGACTGTCCCCACCGAACTTCTGGAGCGGATCGCAAGGATCAGCTCCGGCAATTGAATAACAACCACAGAAGGGTAACTAACATGATCTATGGATTGACGCGGCTGTCCCGCCGCACGCTGTTGGGCTCGCTGGCAATGTTGGGAGCGCTTGGCGCGTTGCCAGCGACGGCCGAGGCAGCCGACATCACGCTGGGCCTCGTCTCGCCCCTGTCCGAGCCGGGCGACGCGCGTTCGGGCGATGCGATCAAGAAGACCGCCGAGCTCTGGGTGAAGCTGACCAACGAGGCCGGCGGCATCATCGGCAACCAGGTCAAGCTCGCCGTTTATGACGACCAGGGCAAGGTCGAGGTCGGCGCTGCCGCCATGGAACGCGCCATCACGGAAGCCAACGCCTCCGCCATACTCGGCATCTGGTCGTCGTCCGTCGCGCTGGCGCAGATGGAAGTCGCAAAGGGCTACAACGTCCCGCTCATGGCCTTCTATTCCTGGTCGGACGACATCACCCTGAAGAACTATCCGCAGGTGTTCCGCATCGGTCCTTACAACAGCCAGATCGCGGCGCAGATGGTGCCGTTCGTCAAGCAGCGTGGCTACAAGAAGGTGGTAGTGCTGGCCGAGGACACCGCTTACGGCCTGGGCTTCGCCAAGGCTTTCACGGAATCGGTCAAGGCCGCGCCCGAAGTGTCCGTCGACGTCGTGCAGTTCCAAGCGCAGACGCAGGACCTGACCGCCGTCATGTCGAAGGTCGCCGCATCGAAGCCCGATGTGGTGATCGTGCAGACGGTCTTCGCCGCGACCAACCTTTCCATCAAGCAGGGCCGCGAAGTGGGTTTGAAGGCCGACATCATCACCGGCTGGGACTGGCCACTTCTGCCTGATTTCTGGCCGACCGTCGGCGAGGCCGGCGTTGGCGTCATCTATCCGACTTTCTCCGATCCCTCGTTGAATGTCACCGCGACCGGCAAGAAATTCGTCGAAGCCTACAACGCTGCCTACGGAAATGACCCGGCAATCTTCCAGTACTACCTCTGGGACAATTTCAACGCGGTAAGGGCGGCGATCGAGAAGACCGGTTCCGCGGAGCCGGCGCAATTGGTCAAGGCACTGCCGGATGTCAGCTTCGAAGGCACGATCGGCCCTGTCTCCTTCCGCAATGAAGCCGGCACGGTGAATTTCCACCAGTGGGACAAGTTCGCCATGTTCTTCAAGAAGCTGAACAAGGTCGCCGATGGCGAGAAGGAAGCCGAACTGGTGGGTGTGGCCAAGTAGTCCCCTGGGGTAGCGAAGCCCTCCTCTTCACGTGGTGGAGAAGAGGGTTTCCTCCCCCTTCGAACCTAGTCCGAAACATCGCTACCTGCTTCGCCGGATAAAACTCCATGACCCAGCTTCTCGTTCAATCGCTGCTACTGGGCCTGCTTCAGGGCGGCCTCTACGCGCTGCTGGCCGTCGGCCTGTCGCTGGTGTTCGGCATCCTGCGAGTGGTCAATTTCGCGCATGGCGAATTCGCCATGCTGGGCAGCTTCGCCGCCGTCCTCGCGGTGACCACGCTCGGCCTGCCGGCGTGGACCGGGCTCATTGCGGCGGCTCTGGTCGGCGCGACCGTCGCCTACGCCACCAATATCATGGTTCTCAAACCCATCTATCTGTCGCGCATGCGGCAGAAAGGCGAATATACGATCATTGCCACATTCATGCTGAGCCAGTTCCTGATCGCGACCGCGACGCTGGTTCTCGGCACGACCTATCGCAAACTACCTGGCCTGTGGGATCAGAACCTCGCCATCTTCGAATATATCTACCTTTCGGGAAACCGTATCGTCGCCTTTGTCGCGGCGCTGATCCTGGTCGCTGTTCTGTTCTTCATCGTCTACCGCACCGACACCGGCCGCGCCTGGCGTGCGCTGACGCAGAATCCGCTTGGCGCATCGGTCGTCGGCATCAACGTCAACCGTTATGCCAACTATGCGTTCATGCTGTCGGGCGCCTTTGCCGGCGTGGCTGCAGCACTTCTCGCGCCGCTGATGTTCGTGTTTCCGTCCTCCGGCGTAGTCGCACTGGTGAAAGCCTTCATCGTCGTCATCATCGGCGGCATGGGGTCGATCGGCGGCACGCTTCTGGCCGGGCTGCTGCTAGGCGTGGTCGAGGTGATGTGCACCATCTACATCGCCACCGGCTACACCGATGCCTATGGCTTCGCGCTGATGATAGCGGTGCTGCTGTTCCGTCCCGCCGGACTGTTCGGGCGCGCAGGGAGGGCAGTCTGATGTCCGTCATCCTCGAAACGATCGGCCTCAAGAAGTCCTTCGGTGGCAACAAGGTGATCGACGGTGTCGACTTCGCGCTCAATGCCGGCGAACTCGTCGCCATCGTCGGTCCGAATGGTGCCGGCAAGACCTCGTTCCTCAATCTCATTTCCGGTCAGTTCAAACCCAACGGCGGCACCATCCGCCTCGGTGGCACGGACATCAGCCGTCTCCAGCCAAATGCCGGTGCCCGCAAACGCCTGTTTCGCAGCTTCCAGAATGGCGGCGCCTTCGGCAAGCTGACGGCCAGGGAGAATGTCGCGCTCGCCGGCATGATCCGCGGCATGGGGCGCGCCGAGGCCGAGCGCGAGGCGGCAAAGGCGCTGGAGCGCGTCGGGCTGTCGCCTGTCGCGGAGTGGACCGCCGAACATCTTTCCGGCGGCCAGCGCAAGCTGATCGATTTCGCCCGCCTGCTGCTGGCGCGTCCCAGCGTGGCCCTGCTCGACGAACCGACCGCCGGCGTCAACCCCGCAATCATGGATGTGATGCGCGGCATCATCGCGAGCATGCGCGACGACGGCTGCGGCTTCGCCGTGATCAGCCACGACCTGCCCTGGGTGTTTGGGCTCTGCCACCGCGTCGTCGTGATGGCGGCCGGACGCGTGCTTGCCGCCGGTTCGCCAGACGAGGTTTCCGCCAATCATGCGGTCCGGGAGGCCTATCTGGCATGAGCGCGGCAATTGAAATCGCAGGCCTGCGCGTCGCCTATGAGGCCGATGTCGAGATCCTGCGCGGCGTCTCGCTGTCCGGGCCGGCCAACACCATGACCGCGATTATCGGCCCGAACGGCGCCGGCAAGTCGACCCTGCTCAAGGGCGTCGCCGGCGTCGCGCCCGTAACCGGGGGCGAAATCCACCTGGGAGACAAGCGCATCGACCGCTTGTCGACCGCCGAACTGGTCCAGTACGGTGTCTCCTTCGTGCCCCAGGAAGCTTCCGTGTTCGGACAGATGACAGTTGCCGAAAACATCAGGCTCGGCGGCTGGACGCGCCGTCGCGAAAAAGCCTGGCTGGAGAAGCGCATCGAGATTTGTGGCAACCTCTTCGCCTCGATACGTCCGCACCTCGATCGCTACGCCGGCGACCTCTCCGGCGGCCAGCAGAAGCTGGTCGAGATCGCGCGCGGGCTGGTCGCCGAACCACAGCTGCTTTTGCTCGACGAACCGACGGCGGGTTTGAGCCCGATCATGGTCAAGGAGGTCTACACCGAATTGGCCCGCCTCAAGGACATGCGCTCGGTGACCGTGCTTCTGGTCGAGCAGAACGTGCGCGAGGCCTTGGCGGTGGCCGACCATGTGTATGTCCTGGCCACGGGCCGGAACGACACCGATGGAACGGCGTCCGAGGTCGCCAGCAGGCTGGACGAAATTGTGCGGAACTGGATGTTGCGGGAAGGCTCGGGGGTCGCGTCATGACCAGGTATGCTCACCACACCGCGCCGCTCATTTTTTCCCTGTCGGGCTTCGTGCTGGCCGCGATCGGGGTGAAGCCAAGTCTGGCCGACCTTCTCATCATGTCGGCCTATTATCTGCTGCTCGCCGGCTCATGGAACTTGCTGGCCGGTTTCGGAGGTCAGTATTCCTTCGCCCATGTCGGCCTTGCGACAGCCGGAGCCTATGGCACGGCCGTGCTGATCCATGCCTTCGGCTTGCCGGGCTGGAGCGGCTTCATCCTGATGCCACCTGTCATCGCGCTTTTGGGTGGCGGGCTCGGGCTGGTGGCATTGCGCGTCCGCGGCGTGCAATTGCCACTGATCACCTTCGCCTTTGCCGGCGCGTTTGCCGTGTTCCTGGCTGCCGCTGCTGATCTCACCGGCGGCTCGATGGGCATGCAATTGCCGAAACTGGTCGAAGGGTTTGACCGTTCGCCCTATCTCGTCATCGCAGGTTTCCTGGTCGCGTTGCTCTTCCTCGTCCAGAACCTCGTGATCGACGGCCGGATCGGCCTCTTCATGCAATCCATCCGCGACAATGAGGATGTCGCGCATGGCATGGGTGTCAATATTTTCGGCGTGAAGATCACGGCTTTCATGATCACCGCCGCGCTCGCCGGCTTGGCCGGCACCTTCTACGCGAACTATGTCGGCGTGCTGGCGCCATCCATGCTGTCGATGGGCGAGATGGGTTTTGTCGTGGCCATGGTGGTGATTGGCGGCCTCGGCCATCGCTACGGACCGTTGGTCGGCGTGGCCATCATTCGCACTATTGAGTATTTCGTGCGCGGCTTCGGTGCAGAATACACGCTGGTCATCATCACGGGCATAGCCCTTTTGGTCGTGCTGTTCTTTCGCGAAGGCGTGATCGCTCATGCCAAAAGCCTGCTGCCGCACAATACAACCCGATGGAAGAGCTGATTCAGTTTGCTCGATCCACTGGCGCGCCCGAATGACGCCAGGCGGCATTCACGATATCGGTAAGAGCCTGATTGGCTTGATGATTGACGACGCAGTCAAAAACCGAGCTTCGCGAGGGCGCGGCCGTGCCCCAATTCGACGACAGTTTGCCGGCTCGTGGAGGCAACCCGGAAATCGAGCCCCCGCTTCTCGTTTGATCTAATCGCAAACTCCCTACACCAGGCGGAATCTTCATAGATCGCAATTGGAAAAACGTCGCCATTGCAATACCACCGCCAGGTCGAGTTTGCCTGCATGGAGCGCTTCAATCTGTTCTGACGATGGCTGACGGTAACGTCTACCTTGGGATGGCGCTTTGCGAATGCGCCGAGTGCTCTGGTCAGCACCGAATAGCCGTACTCCTGCGGAATGCCGATCCGCACTGGCCCGCGAAATGGGCGTGCGTTCAACATTACGTGCCGGACACCTCGCGAAGCATCGTTCGACCCGAATCAAGCGCCTGATCAAAAAACATCTTCGGGCCCCGATAGCTGTCGTCTCCATGTTTGATGGCCACCGTCCATGGTAGCAGGTCAACATGCTATTCTCCGCTTGCGGCGTCAGCAGACTGATATTTGAGAAGTCTCTCCCAGACGGCAACCTCGACGGGTCTCGGCTTGCCAACCAGCCGGACCGCCGTCACGTCCAAGCTACAACTGGGAAGGGTTTCGGACAGGTCCACAAGTTTGCCCGTGTCGATGCGGTCCCGCGCAAGAGACTCGGGGACCCAGGCGACACCGATGCCCATGCTTGCCATCTCGATTGATGCGAGCGTGAGCGCGGTTTCCGCTTTTGGGGACGCATCGCCAAAGTCGCGGATTAGTGGCAGAATCGTGCGCTCCAAAACTTGGCCAAAAAAGACATCCGCAGGGTAGGCGATGTAGGGCACCTCGCCGGCCTCGCGGCTCGCGGACAATCGGGCCAATCCCTCAGGCGCCAACACGGGAATGAGACGCTCCACCCCAATAGTGACGCTGTCGATATAGGCCCCGAGGATGGGATGGTCGTGTCCTGGTAGTCGATAAACGATCAGGATGTCTGCCTGCCGCGACAGAAGTTGGGCGAAGCAGTCCGCCAGATTGGCCGAACGGAGACGGATATAGATGTCGCTGCGGTGAAGACTGATATCCTTGATAATCGAGGGTGTCAGGCTTGTCGTCAGCGAATGTTGGCTGGAAATGACCAGCTTGTTATCCGACATCCGGTCGCCGCGGCGTAGGTCGGCGTTAAGCTGGCGCAGCATTCTTGCGAGGTGTGCGATTTGATCCCGCTGCGCCTCTGTATGTTTGAGCAGATGGATCGGCTTGCGCGTCCTGTCGAAGAGTTCGGTGCCAACCTGGTCCTCAATATTCTGTATCCGGCGCGAAAAGGCAGACTGAGTGAGGTGGCGCCGATCTGCGGCCTCACTGAAGGAACCGGTTTCCGCAACCGCAAGGATGTCTTCAAGCCAATCCAGCCGCATTCGAGCCTCCAACTTGCACTATTTGCAAGTTATGTCAAAAATTTCGCATTTGCCATCGGCATATAGAGCGCAGATAGTTCCAGTACGCAAGTTATGATAAGGAAGCCAAATGCACCTCGCTCGTTTTCCTCGCGTCTTTCTGGCCCATTTGCCGACTCCGCTTGAAAAGCTGGATCGTCTGTCGAAAGAGTTGGGAGGGCCAGAAATCTGGATCAAGCGAGATGACTGCACAGGTCTGTCGACGGGCGGCAACAAGACGCGCAAGCTGGAGTTCCTGATGGCCGAAGCGCTGGCCATGGGTGCGGACACCGTCATGACCCAGGGCGCCACGCAGTCCAACCATGCGCGTCAGACCGCAGCCTTCGCGGCCAAGCTGGGCATGGATTGCCACATCCTGCTGGAAGACCGCACCGGGTCGAATGACGCCAACTATAACGGCAACGGCAACGTGCTGCTGGACCACTTGCATGGGGCGACAATTTCCAAGCGCGCCGGCGGCATGGATATGCAGGCCGAGATGGAGGCGGTGGCCGGCGAGCTGCGCGCCGAGGGGCGCCAAGTCTACGTGATCCCAGGCGGGGGCTCGAACGCCACAGGCGCGCTCGGCTATGTAAACTGTGCCTTCGAGCTGGTCTCGCAAGCGAATGATCGCGGGCTGGTGATCGACCACCTGGTCACGGCAACCGGGAGCGCGGGTACCCAAGCGGGTCTGATCACGGGCTTGAAGGCGATCAACGCGGGCATCCCGCTGACAGGGATCGGCGTGCGCGCGCCTAAGGAAAAGCAGGAAGAAAACGTCTACAATCTGGCGCTGTTAACGGCCAAAAAACTTGGGTGCCCGGATGTCGTGTCGCGTAGCGATGTTGTTGCAGACAGCAGCTATGTCGGGCCCGGCTATGGTATCCCGCGCGAAGATACGCTGGAAGCAATCCGAATGTTCGCGCAGCTCGAGGCTATCCTTCTGGACCCGGTATATTCCGGCAAAGGCGCGGCTGGCCTGATCGACTATTGCCGGAAGGGCAATTTCAAGAAGGGCGAGCGTGTTGTCTTCCTGCACACCGGTGGATCGGCGGCGCTATTCGGCTATGACGCTGCTTTTGCCGGCGACAACCAAGCCCTGGCTGCCGAGTAACCAGATGGTCCGACCTCGCTTCACCGGCAGCTTTACGCAACAGCCCTCGATCCCGGACGAGGCGATCGCAGCTGCAGTCGCGGTGATGCGCTCGGGTCGGTTGCACCGCTACAATATTGCCACCGGCGAAGAGAGTGAGACCATGGCTTTGGAGCGCGAGTATGCCTCCTGGCAAGGCTCGCGATATTGCATAGCTGTGGCGTCTGGCGGGCAAGCGATGCAAATCGCTTTGCGGGCGGCGGGAGTTTTGCCGCAAGATGCCGTTCTGACGAATGGCTTCACGCTTGCCCCGGTGCCTGGCGCGATTGCGGCGGTGGGGTGCAGTCCAATCCTCATCGAGATCACCGAAGACATGGTCATCGATCTTGACGATCTGGCCGTCAAAGCACGTCAGACCGGCGCGCGCCACTTGCTGCTGTCACATATGCGTGGCCATCAGTGCGACATGGACAGGCTGGTCCGCCTGGCTGCAGACCTAAAACTGGCCGTGATCGAAGATTGCGCGCATACGATGGGCGCAACATGGAACGGCCGTCGCTCGGGCGCTTTCGGGCTCGCGGGGTGTTTCAGCACGCAAACCTACAAACACCTGAACTCGGGGGAAGGCGGGCTTCTGACGTCGGATGACGCCGAGTTCATTGCGCGTGCGACCATCCTTTCCGGGTCCTACATGCTGTACGAACGGCATGGAGCGGGCCCCGGCAAAGAAACGTTTGCCGATATCCGTCTGGATACCCCGAACATGTCGGCGCGCATGGACAATTTGCGCGCCGCTCTGTTGCGGCCCCAGTTGAGGATGATCGACGAAAGCATCAGGGCGTGGAACGAGCGACATGACTATCTGGCTCGGCGTCTTGCCGCTTGCTCCTCGATCCAAATGCCGCACCGTCCGGATGCCGAAGCTTACGTCGGTTCGTCGATCCAGTTTCTCGTTCCCGGAATTTCTTCCGGCGCAGCCCGCGAAATTGTCGACCGTCTTGCCGAAGTCGGCGTCGAGCTGAAATGGTTTGGCGCCGAACAGCCAGTGGGGTTCACGTCCGATCACCACAGCTGGCGTTATGCAGGAGCTCAAAGCCTCCCCATTACCGATGCCATTCTGTCTGGCCTGTTCGACATGCGCCTGCCCTTGACGTTCAGCCTCGAGGATTGCGCCCTGCTGGCCGACCACATCCTCGACACCGTCGCGGTGCTCGCATCGAAGTGTGACGCATGATGCGACGCGTAGGTGTGCTCGGCGGCATGGGACCGGAGGCGACCATCCTGATCATGCAAAAGATTCTGACCCGGGTCAGAGCGGCGGATGATGCCGATCACATCCCACTGATTGTCGATCAGAATCCGCAGGTGCCCTCGCGAATTCGGCACTTGATCGAAGGAACTGGCGAAGATCCTGGTCCGGTGTTGGCCGATATGGCCCGTCGCCTCGTTGCGGCCGGAGCTGAAGCCTTGGCCATGCCCTGCAATACTGCCCACTATTATGCGCCGACCATCCGTGCCGCGGTGACGGTGCCTTTTCTTGACATGGTCGAGGTCTCGGTCGCGCATGCGGCGGCTTTGGTGGGGCAAAACACGTCGATCGGAATTCTTGCCTCGCCTGCCGTCCGGAAGGTCGGCCTGTTCGATATCCAGCTGTCGAAACTGGGGTTGACCGGGCTTTACGCCAGCGACGAGCCGGCGATGCTGGCTGCTATCCGACAGATCAAGGCCAAAGGCCCTCAACCTGAGGCGCGGCAAATCCTGAGGGCCGCTTCAGACGATTTGCTGGCGCGCGGCGCGGTCGTTCAAATGATCGCTTGCACAGAGTTCTCTCTGATCGCCGATGCCGTTGCCGAAGGCGCCACAACCTTCGACACACTTGACCAATTGGTTCAAGCCATCCTGTCTTTTGCCGCCTAGGACAGCGGCAAGAAAAGAACAGCTACGGGGATCGACTGCCCTGCAAGAAAAAGAGCGAAACCGCCGGAACACTCAACAAAGGAGAAATGAGAAAATGACCACAATGCTCACAAGGGCCATCATAGCGGGGGCCGCCGTTCTGGCATTGTCCTCGACTGCACTTTCGGCAGAAACAGTAGTGATGTCGACATTTGGCGATCCGACGCCGATGAACGCCGCGCGCGCCACGCATGAATTCGAAAAAGCCACCGGCTGGACCATCGAGTGGCGCAAATTTGACTCGGGCGCCGATGTTATCGCGGCGATGGCGTCGGGCGACGTCAAGGTCGGTGAACTAGGCTCGTCCCCCTTGGCAATCGCGACCAGCCAAGGCGTCGATCTGCAGATGTTCATGTTTTCCTACGCCGTCGGCCAGTCGGAAAGTCTGATCGCGCACAACGGATCCGGGATCACCTCGCTTGCGGACCTGAAGGGTAAGCGCGTTGCGGTGCCCGTTGGCTCGACGGCGCATTTCTCTCTGATGGGTGCGATTGCTCATGCCGGGCTGAAGGAAACCGATGTCACCATCATGTCGATGAAGCCCGATCAGATCGCTGCCGCATGGGAACAGGGCACGATCGATGCCGCCTTTATATGGCCTCCGGTTCAAAACGAGATATTGAAAACCGGCACCCGGATCGTCGGCGCGAACCAGACGGCTGAATGGGGATACCCGACCTTCAACGCCTGGGTAGCTAACACCGAATTTGCAACCGCGCACAAGGCTGAACTGGTTGCCTTCGCAAAGGCCATGGATGCGGCGAACATGGCCTACCTCAAGGATCCGTCAGCCTGGACCGCTGACAATGAAAGCGTCAAAGCCATTGCGAATCTGACGGGCGCGGAACCGGCCCAGGTCCCTGAGATCCTGACTGGCTATACCTTCATTCCGCTGAAAGACCAGATGAGTGATAAATGGCTGGGCAACGCCGCCGCAGTAATGAAGGCCACTGCCCAGTTTCTGAAGGCGGCCGGCCGGATCGACAACGTGGCGGATGACTACTCGCGCTTCGTGAACACTTCCATTGCCGAAGAAGCGCTCAAGTGACCTGACAAGGTCCTGCCCGGTTCTTACGCCGGGCAGGATACCGAGATCGCTCGAGGAGGAGCTCATGCGCCTGAATGTCGACAACGTATCCGTGGTCTACCCAGCGGCGGACGGTCGCCCCCCTGTGGCGGCTCTGAGCCAGATCAACCTGACCATCGAGAATGATGAATTCGTCGTCGCACTTGGCGCTTCGGGTTGTGGGAAGTCCACGCTGCTCAATCTCATAGCCGGCTTCTTGTCACCCACATCCGGAAGCCTCAAGCTGGATGACAATCTGGTTTCCGGGCCTGGGGCAGACCGCGCCGTCGTCTTCCAAAAGCATGCACTCCTGCCCTGGCTCAACGTCCTCGACAACGTGGCTTTTGGACTCCAAATCCAAGGTGTCGGGAAGAATGCTCGCTATGAGACAGCCGACAAGTTCGTCGGGCTTCTGGGTCTGGATGGCTTTCAGCAATCTCCTGTCTACAAGCTATCAGGCGGGATGCAGCAGCGTGTCGGTATCGCCCGAGCCCTGACCTGCGACCCAAAGATTCTGCTGATGGATGAACCACTTGGCGCCTTGGATGCCTTGACGCGTGAAAAGGCCCAGGAGCTGATCCTCAACATCTGGAACGATACCAACAAGTCGGTGTTCTTCATCACCCACAGCGTCGAAGAGGCGCTGTTCATGGGGACAAAACTGATCGTGATGTCGCCACGGCCGGGTCGGATCACGCATACTTTCGACTTGCCGTTCTCACGAGAGTTTCTGAACGGAACGCCGGCGCGTCAGGTCAAGGCATCGCGTGAGTTCATTGGCCTTCGGGAAGACGTCCTAAAAATCATCTTTGCCGACGAGGAGCAGGCAGCATGACAGACAGGGCATCTTCACCGCCGCGCGAGGTGGCCGGCCTGATCGCGCGCCTCTCCCGTGCGCGGCCCACCAGGCCGGGCGAGATCTACGGTGTTCCGGGTCAAGGCAATACGCTTTGGCTTTCGGCCTGCTCGATCGCCCTGTTCTTCTTCGTCTGGTGGCTCGTCACGGCCATGGGCTGGGTCAAACCGCTGTTCGTGCCCTCTCCAATGGAGATCGTGGGAAAGTTCATCTTCATATTGAACAATGGCTTTACTGGCACGTCGTTTCTTGACCACGTGACGATATCGACGGTGCGCGTGTTCGGGGCGTTCCTTCTGGCCTGCGCCATCGGTCTGCCGCTCGGGCTTGCAATGGGTATGAGCCCGGTCATGCGCGGCATTTTCGATCCGCCGATCGAATTTTACCGACCGATTCCGCCGCTGGCCTATTTGCCGCTCATGATCATCTGGTTCGGCATCGGCGAGACTTCCAAGATTCTGCTGATCTTCCTGTCGGTTTTTGCCCCGGTGGTTCTAGGTGCCAGATCCGGTGTCAAGTCTGCCGCGATCGAGCAGATCCATGCGGCTTATTCTTTCGGTGCGACCCGCTGGCAGGTAATGCGTTATGTTATCATGCCTTCAGCCATGCCCGAGATCCTGACGGCCATGCGGATCGGCATCGGTTTTGGATGGACGACGCTGGTCGCCGCTGAAATGGTCGCTGCCACCAAGGGTCTTGGCTACATGGTTCTGTCGGCCAGCCAGTTTTTGCAAACGCCCGTCGTGATCATGGGAATCTTCGTGATCGCCATCATTGCCTTCGCCTTCGACCTCTTGATGCGCTTTGTCGAGCGTCGCCTCGTGCCCTGGAAGGGCAGAATGTAATCTGAAAGCTAAAGACATGATTTATCTGAAAAAAGCCGGGCAGACTGCTGAAGCGGGCCACCGTGACGTGCGCGCCATCGTTGAAAAGATGCTTTCCGAAATTGCCACCGGGGGCGAAAGCGTTGCGCGAAGATTTGCGAGTGATCTCGATAAATGGAATGGCGAGATCGTCGTTTCGGTCGAGGAGCGCAGGGCTGCAGCCGCCTTGGTGCCGGAGCGGTTGAAAGCCGATATCCGTTTTGCCCACGACAACGTGCGCCGCTTTGCCGAAGCCCAGCTCGCGACGGCGACCGATTTTGCTGTCGAGATATTGCCGGGCCTCATGGCCGGACAAAGGCAGATTCCGGTATCGGCGGCCGGGTGTTATGTGCCCGGCGGGCGTTACAGCCACGTCGCCAGCGCGATCATGACTATTACCACGGCCAAGGTCGCCGGTGTTCGGCATATCGCCGCATGCTCCCCGCCGCGTCCGGGGATCGGAATTCCACCGGCTATCATCTACACGATGGATTTATGCGGCGCCGATGCCATCCTGAACATGGGCGGCGTTCAGGGTATCGCCTCCATCGCAAACGGCCTGTTCGGTTTGCCAAAGGCCGACATCCTTGTCGGCCCGGGCAACCAGTATGTCGCCGAGGCCAAGCGTATTCTCTATGGGCAGGTTGGCATCGACATGTTTGCCGGCCCGACCGACAGCATGGTCATCGCCGACGGCCGTGCGGACGCGGAGTTGGTCGCTGCCGATCTGGTTGGGCAGGCCGAGCACGGTTATAATTCACCGGTCTGGCTGGTGACCTCGGACGCAGACCTGGCTGCACGCGTGATGGCGCGGGTGCCGGTACTGATCGAAACGCTGCCCCATCTCAACCGCGACAGTGCCCGCGCCGCCTGGACCGATTTTGCGGAGGTAATTCTTTGTGATGACGCCGAGGAAATGGCTGATGTCGCGGATCAGTTCGCGCCCGAGCATCTCCATGTTCAGGCTGACGATCTTGACTGGTGGTTGCAGCGCCTGCGGTCCTACGGATCGCTGTTCCTGGGCGAAGAGACCACGGTGGCCTTCGGCGACAAGACCTCCGGCCCGAACCACGTGCTTCCGACCTCCGGGTCGGCGCGCTATACCGGCGGCCTTTCAGTGCACAAATTCATGAAAACAGTGACCTGGCAGAGGGCGACACGCGCTGCCGCCCGGCCACTGGCAGAGGCGACGGCCCGGATTTCGCGCCTTGAGGGTATGGAAGGCCATGCCCGGTCCGCCGACATCCGGCTAGCCAAGTATTTCCCTGAGGACGTCTTTGACCTGACTGCCGGAGATGTTTCGTCCTGATCTGGCCAGCGCCTCCCAAGCGTGGCGTTAAAGGGGCGATTTTTATTTCGACCTCGGTTGGCCGGGCGTATCCGGAGGAGAATTTCGGCGCTCCCGGGCATCGTTACCCCAGCTTTCAACTTGGCGAGAAGCTGCAAAAAGTCCCGTTCCTCGACTGGAAAGGCTTAAGACCCCGAAGATGTCGTTTTTGTCGTATCGAAGGCAAGGCAAAGGGCCTGCGCTTGTCCTTGTGCATGGGTTTCTTGGTGGTAGTTCGATCTGGTCGTCGCAACTGGAGGAGTCCAGCGCAACGCGCGACGTCATCTGCCCTGATTTGGCAGGGTTTGGTGATAGCGCCTCGCTGGCCGCACCGGACACGATCGAAGGCCACGCAAAGAACGTGCTTAAACTCCTAAGTTGCCTAGACATACCGGAATTCGACCTTTTGGGTCATTCGATGGGAGGAATGATCGTTCAGGAAATGGCGCGGCTTGCCCCGAAACGCATACGCAATTTGATCCTTTACGGGACAGGCCCTCAAGGCGTTTTGCCAGGTCGATTTGAAACCATCGCGCAATCTCGCGTCCGTTTTTTGGACGAGGGACCGGCTAACACGGCATCGAGGATCGCCGCGACATGGTTTCTGCACGGCGAAATGGCGGAGGGATTCGAGCTATGCCAGTCGTTGGGCAGTAGGGTTAGCTTGCAAGCGATCCTTGTATCTGGCAGGAAAGTTGCCTCGAATTCGACTCGGGTCATCTTCGCTATTGGGCAACTCCTTCGCTCTCCTACTGGGCTGCGCCAGCGTCGGACACGACGTGCGCGCTGCCATCGGATGACGCAAAGTAGATTTGGCAAGCATCAGAAAAGGCCTGCACGGCGCGTCGGCGGGGACCAGGTACATGTCCCAACGACAAAGTCAGACCACTCGTTAATCCGGTGATGGGGATGCAAGCAGTACCGCTACCGCCATAGCTCACGCTGGTGGCGGGACGCATGTTCAGCAATGCACAGCCTAGCCCCACGCCCACCAAGGATCTTACCATTTCAGTCGAGTTTGCTGTTGCAACGACATTAAACCTTCTGCCGCTGCTCTCCAGGAGTTCGAGATAATGCGTTTTCGCGACCGGACGGTCCAAAATGATCAAAGGTTCAACCGCAAGTTTTTCGAGTTCGACCGTTCGCTGTGCGGCAAAGGGATGCTGATCCGAGCACAGGCAGTAACTGGGCGCATGGATCAGGGGCTCGACGACGATCTGCGCCGCAGGCAAGTCTGCCACGAACACGATGACGTCGAAACTGCCATCGAGGAGGCCCAACTGCACTTGAGTGTTATCGCACTCTTCAAAGGACAGGGTCAGGCCAGGATTTGCCGTCATGAGCGGCGCGACAATTCTCGGCAGGAAGGCAGGTGCGATTGGCGCGTAGTAGCCGATCTTTAGCATGCCAGAGAGACTCGATCTCAGGTCGACGCCATCTGCAAGCATCGACTCATAGCGTTCCAGAAGATCCTCAATCCTGCGCAGCACAACACGCCCGCTGGATGTGGGTGAGATGCCCTTGGCGCGGGCCCTCGTCACGAGGGCCATGCCAAAGGCCGTTTCGGCCTGATCAAGGGCCGCTGACACAGCGGAGGCCGCAACGTTCATTTCGTCCGCCGCAGCCGAAATGTTGCCCAGCCGCATGGCCGCGCGGACATAACGCATAGCGCGTAGCGAAAGGTCCATTCTCATCCTCTGAATTTCCGAGGTTAATCTATTAATAATAGTATTTTTCGAGGAGCGTGTCCTGTGGCAAATTGCGAAATAACATACTCGGGAGTTCGCGATGACTGTTTCTCACAACGACCCGCCGGCCTTGCCCGGCTGGAACTACACACCGAAGGTGCCATTAGCAGTTTCTCCGCTGTTTCAATGGCCCCTGCGGCCGCTGGCGATTCTGCGCTGGGTTTGGGACAGCTGGTTCCTCCTTTCCGAACGGCTGATCATCGTCGGCATTGCTTTCGCGACCTTCATCTGGACGCAGCCGTCGCTGGAAGTCACGAAACATCTAGAGCCTGCTTGGATCGCGCAGATCTGGCTGCGTAACATCGTGCTTTTGACGGTTGTGGCCGGTGGCCTGCATATCTATTTCTACCGCTGGAACGCTCAGGGTAAGAAGCTGAGGTACGACGCTCGTCCCCTGATGGTGAACGGCAAGCAATTCACCCTGGGTGGCCAGATACGTGACAACGTATTCTGGTCGTTGGCCAGCGGCGTCACCGTTTGGACTTTTTACGAGGTCGTTATGTTCTGGGCGATGGCCAACGGCTGGGCGCCGGTTATGACTTGGGATCAGAGCCCTGTCTGGTTCGTCGCGCTCTTCTTGCTCGTGCCGATGTGGGAGAGCTTCTATTTCTACTGGATTCACCGCGCGCTGCATTGGCCACCACTCTACAAGCGTGTCCATTCGCTCCACCACCGGAACATCAATGTCGGACCTTGGTCGGGCAATTCAATGCATCCGGTTGAGCACATCATCTACTATGGGTCTGTCCTGATCCACTTCATCGTTCCGGCCAACCCGGTCCACATTCTGTACCACCTGCAGTATTATCTGCTGACCGCAGCCACGACGCATGCCGGCTTCGAAGGTCTTGTCGTGAGGGACCGTAACCGGCTGAAGCTCGGCACTTTTCACCATCAGATGCACCACCGCTACTTCGAGTGCAATTATGGCGGCTTGGAAGTTCCCTGGGATCTAGTGTTCGGGTCGTTTCACGACGGTACACTTGAAGCCAACGAGCGGATGAAGGAACGCCGCAAGCGGATCATGGGGTCGTGACAATGCATGGTCTGGCCGTACGCGACCTTAAGGCATTGAAGGGGATCCGGCAGATCGCCTTCGTCCAGGTAGCGCGCGAGGAGGAGGCGATTGCTGCCGCCGAGGCCGGGATCGACATGATCGGGACAGGCTTCCTTGCGGAAACCCGCCACTTTGCGCAGTTGGTGCCACAAACACACTTCCAGTTTGGCTTGAAATGGGGCCGGCACGCCTGTGCCACCGAGGCACTGCGCGAGGCAATGGAGGCGATGCAGTGCGGCGCGCAATCAATCTACTGTGCGATGAGCCCGAGCGTGATCGAAGTGCTGGCGCGCGAGGGTGTACCCGTCATCGCGCATGTGGGGCTGGTGCCGCCCAAGGCCACCTGGACAGGGGGTTTCCGCGCAGTGGGAAAAACGGCTGAACAGGCGCTAAAGCTGTGGCAGCAGGTTCGGGAGTTTGAAAACGCCGGGGCCTTCGCCGTCGAGATCGAGGTGATCCCGGCAAATCTCGCTGCCGAGATCACGCGGCGCACAAGTCTGCTCACAATCTCGCTTGGTTCGGGCGCGGACTGCGATGCGCAATACCTGTTTTCTGCGGATCTTCTGGGAGAAAACCACGGCCACTTTCCTCGCCACGCCAAAGCCTATCGAAACTTCGCCGCCGAGCGCGACCGGCTGCAGGCCGAACGCGTGGCAGCTTATCGCGAATATGTGGCGGACATTCGAAGCGGTGCTTTCCCCGAAGCCCGCCATCTTGTCGCAATGAATGAAGTGGAATTCGGCAGCTTCATCGAAGCCCTTCAAACACAAGCGTAACAAATCGGGAGGGACGAGACATGGCGCAAGAAGCAACGGAGGGCCAAAGAATGGCTAGGATCACTTATATTGAATACGGCGGCAAGGCGCGCACCATAGACGTCCCGAATGGTCAAACCGTGATGGAAGGGGCGCGCGACAACGGCGTCGTCGGGATCGAGGCAGAATGCGGCGGCGCGTGTGCCTGTTCGACCTGTCATGTCTATGTCGATCCGGCTTGGATCGAGAAACTTCCCGCGAAGAATGCGCTGGAACACGACATGCTGGATTTTGCCCATGACCCCGACCCGGCGCGTTCGCGGCTGACCTGCCAGATCAGGGTCGACCATGCTCTGGACGGGCTGATCGTGCACATGCCCGAAAAGCAGATCTGATTGGCCAGGTGTTTCGTGGGCCATGAAAGGTTCATGCCGTGACGCAGGATACTGATATCACCACTAGGAACTTGCCATGAGCGGGATCATTATCGTTGGCGCGGGGCAGGCCGGAGCGTCGCTGGCAACAAAGCTGCGCATGCTCGGATATGACGGGGCGATCACGATGATCGGCGAAGAGCCGGCACCGCCCTATCAGCGTCCACCGCTTTCGAAAGGCTATCTTCTAGGCGATATGAGGCTAGAACGGCTCTGTCTTCGGTCGGTCGCGTTCTGGGAGGAGCAGAAGGTCACGCTGCGCCTCGGTGCCCCAGTCACCGCGCTTGACCGTATCGCAAAGTCCGTGCGGGTCGGCAGCGAAATCATTCCCTATGGCAAGCTCGCGCTGACCACCGGTTCACGCCCCCGTCGCCTGCCTGCGGCAAGCGGCGGCGAACTTGACGGCGTCTACACCGTACGCACGATTGCAGATGTCGATGCGATGGCACCCGAGTTCCAGAAGGGCCGCCGGCTTCTCATTGTCGGCGGCGGCTATGTCGGGCTTGAGGTGGCGGCGGTGAGCGCGAATTTCGGGCTTCAGGTCACGCTGATCGAGATGGCGCCGCGCATCCTGCAACGCGTGGCCTCGCCCGCAACCTCGGATTATGTCCGCAAGCTTCATACCAATCATGGCGTGAAGATCCTCGAGAACACCGGACTTGATCGGCTGACTGGCAACGGTCGTGTGTCCGGCGCGATCCTATCGGACGGGGTCGAAATCGCGGTCGACTTTGTTGTCGCCGGCGTCGGCATCACGCCGACGGTGCTGCTGGCCGAAGAGGCCGGGCTCGATATCGAGAACGGCATCCGCACCGACGATTTTGGTCAAACATCCGATTCCTCTATCTGGGCGGCTGGTGATTGCGCGTCCTTTCCATACAAAGGTGCGCGAATCCGGCTTGAAAGCGTCGGCAACGCCATCGACCAGGCTGAAGTCGTGGCCGAAAACATGCTCGGCGCCAGCAAGTCCTACGAAGCGAAAGCATGGTTCTGGTCGGACCAATACGACGTGAAGCTCCAGATCGCCGGGCTTAGCAGCGGCTATGATCACGTCGTCACCCGGGGCGACGGCGATGCGGTCAGCTTCTGGTATTACGCTGGCGACAAGCTTCTGGCCATTGATGCGATCAACGACGCACGCGCCTACATGGTTGGCAAACGGCTTATCGAGATGGGCAAGTCTCCGGATCCAGTTGTGATCGTCAACCCCGCCGCCGACATTCGTATGCTACTGAAATCATAGACACCGTTGAAGTTAGGCGGCGCATTTGGACAAAGCTGATCGATGAACCGATGGCTGAAACGGGCACACGTAATGAGTTCACCCGCGCCACGCATGACCGCTCTAATGAAGCGGGCGCCCTTTATGCTCTGGAAGCGGGCAAAATGACGAGTTGCAAAGTCATCGAGGGCGATGCGGGGTCGCGCTTTGCGTTGCCGGGAATTGGGTGCCGCCGTTGGGATTGAAGCATTTCAACAGTTGTGTTGTGAGGCCGCGAGGTTTGCTCGCCGCGCCTATCGTGGCGTGGCTGACCTCGTCCGCCAGAGGCTGCCACGCTGAATTGAACCCCTGGATGCGGGATTGGATCAACCTATGAAAAGTGTCGCCGAAAAAGCCTTGCATAATGTCGTTGATGAGATAGATCGCTATCTGGGGCGGCTAGATGGGCCCGGCGTAGCGGATGTCCGCGCCGGGATAATGCGATGGGGGCAAGGTTCCATCCGCCCTGCATCCCCACAGCACCTGTCGACCAATAAGCGCATGTCGGAGGCACTCGCCCTGCTCAGGGCCGATGGTGAAGTGGCCTTCGCTCTGGCCCTGGAAGCGGTCGATCCTTACCTTCGCTGGGTTGCGTACGACTACTATCCCCGCTCCGAGATCGGCGAAGCATTTGCCGGAGGTCACGCCTTCGCCTCTTTAATAGGCGAAAGGGGCTCCATCATGGGAGCCGATTACGACCTCGGCCTATTCCTCATCGAACCTGGTGTACTTTATCGTGATCATCGTCATGCAGCGCCTGAGCTGTACGCTCCATTAACCGGTCCGCATGGCTGGCGTTTCGCGCCGCTCGAGCCGCTATCTTGGAAGCCTGCGCATCAGCCAATCTGGAATGAAGCCCACCAGCACCATGCCATTCGTGTTGGCAATGTGCCATTTCTCTGCATCTTTGGATGGACGAGCGATGTCAACGAGATCGCCACGGTTATTCGCTCTGACGACTGGGTAGAACTGGAAGAAACCGTCTTGTCATCAACTTAGTGAGATCGGAGTCCCCGTTCATGTCAGTGCGCGCTTTACCTACGGCCTGAGCGCGGAGCAGTAATCGCGCACTCGGTGAGTGCACCGCTACGCATAAAGCATTAAGTGCAGAGTCCGGGTTCGTGTGGGCGGCGGCCATCCGGGCAACAACGCCCCCAAAGCTTTGGGCGAATGCTAGCCATTCGCACGAGCGCTTCGTCAGCCTCACAATATTCTGCGGCTGACGTTGTTTTAGCGGTCGCATTTGGTTTTGCGGGCTGCGGCCCCTGCTTTGGCGAACCTGAAGAATCTTCTAAACAACAGCCTCCCGACGAATGGCGGGAGCGCGTTGGTCAAGCCCCGCGCCGGCGGGAATCCTCGACACCGCTTTACGCGGCGGCTGGCGGATCAAATGCGGCCTGTTACGGTTGGGCGAGAGGCTCGCTGTCGGCGATCGTCGTACATTGCTAGGCTAATCGACTAGATCAGGCAAAGCTTCTTCGACGATGCTCAGATTTCGATCGAAAGTCTCGGTGTCGGATACGTTGACGCGCAGAGAACGCACCTTGTTCAGGATGGCCGCAACCGCCGCTTCCTTGTCGGCCGCTATGCGTGTTGTCACCGCTTTGGCCGCCAAAGCGGTGAAATCTATGGCGGCATAGACTGGTACGGCTGCAGCGTCTGTTGCTTTCAGCCGGTCTTTCACGAATGCGCGCCGGCCCGGAGGCGGAGCTATACGGCCTGCCTTTGCGGCAAATGTCGCGCCGCGCCGCAGCCGGGTCTGCACAAGGCCTGAGCGGTACCTGGGTGCTTTCGGCACAATCGTCGGGAGCGCAGGAGATGGAACCGCCGCGGAAGTGTCCAATGCAGGGCTTTTCGTGCGCGAAGCGTCGATAGAGGCGGGCAGGGGCATGGACGCGCGTTTGGCTAGCTGGCCGTCGGCGAAATAGAAATTGCGGGTGCCGAGGATCGGCAGTTCCCCACGCGGCAATATGATCACCTTGTTCTTGTCGAGCGTGCGGATTTCATCTGGCCGCATCAAGGGCCGCCGCACTTCCTTGCTGTGCTCCGAGCGCGTGTAATAAGTGTCGAACAACGTTGCCTTGGTGCGCGTCACGTCTTTTTGCACGTCCGACGTTTCGCCGAGCTGCTCGGAAACGTAGCGCAGATCGTCAGCGTCCTGCGCACCGAAAAAGATCTGCACGCGAGCAGCGTTGATGAGCGTCTTGCGCCCTTCCTGGCGATAGATCTCGTCTACGGCCTTCAGCGACTGCACGAAAAACCACATGGAAACGCCGTTGCCGCCGAGCACGCTCGCCATTTCGGTCACGTTCTCGAGCTTGCCGAGGTTCTGGAACTCGTCGAGGAGCACAAGCACCGGGTGCTCGTCCGGACGCGGCATGGTTTCCGACATGAAGTTCATCATTTGCGTAATCAGGA
Source organism: Mesorhizobium sp. 131-2-1 (assembly GCF_016756535.1). Taxonomy (NCBI): domain Bacteria; kingdom Pseudomonadati; phylum Pseudomonadota; class Alphaproteobacteria; order Hyphomicrobiales; family Phyllobacteriaceae; genus Mesorhizobium; species Mesorhizobium sp. 131-2-1. Next base: position 112,815 of record NZ_AP023248.1, read on the forward strand.
CGTTGAACAATGGCCCGAGCGAGGTGATCTGCTCACGCCGCACGTCGAGATAAACAGAGATCCGGTCGCGTTTGAGATTGCGAATATCGAACGTGCTTCGCGACGTGGCCCGCATCAGGCGCTCGTTGAGAAACGGGGCCATGGCGGTGCGAACGCCGGCGTAGATTCCGGAAAACTGCCGCTCAGACATCTCGAAATACGGCAACAGGGTTTGCAGCGTAAAATGCGAACATTCGCGGCGGCGTTCCTCGCGCAGCGAGCCAATGAACTCCAGGAGCGGCTGCTCGGTGCCGTTCATGATCTCGAGAATTGTGGCGAAGGTCTTCCTCTCGTTCGGGATCGTAGGCGATTCCATGACGAAGGACGCGATCCCGGTAAAAAGCAGGCGGGCATCGTTGACCCAATAGGGATCCGCGTTCGAAGGGGGGCGCGGAAACAGTGCCGCAGCGATGTTGCGAAGGTCGATGTCGCGCTGTGCTGGGTCCAGCGAGATGAAGTCCATCGGGTTATAGCATGCGGTATTGCCGTCCGGATCAGCCGGCGCGAAACGCACCACGCGGCTCATGGTCGAACGGTAACCAGCAGTGGCCGCATAGGTCTCGCCGCGCAAGTCGAGAACCACGAGCGAGTGCGGCCAGGTCAAGGCGTTCGGGATTATGAGAGCCGTGCCCTTACCGGAGCGCGGCGGGCCTATGACGAAGCCGCCGACATCATCGCCATCAATCCATAATTTCTTGCCACCGACCAGCTTGCGCTGGGTCAAGCGGATCTTGCCGGAGCGCTGATCGCGGCTGGGCGACAGAATTTCGGCAAGCCTGCCGCCGGCTCGACCGACGAAAACGCCGCCAACTTTCGTCAGGCCGGTTTTTGATACGTCGCTCATCGTCATGAAGCGCGAGTCATTGCGCTTTCTCGGACGCATGAGAAACAAGCTGACCAGTGGCAACAGAAACCCTAATGCTCCTGCCGTAACGGCGTATTGTACCCGGTCAAAATTCCTCGCCATCGTGTCCGCCCAGGCCTGACGAACAACCGGTAAGGGATTGGCGTTCAGCTGGTCGAACAGGACGTGGGCGCCAGTGCGATACCAATCAGTCGCGGCATAGGCGACCGTGAACAGCAGTGCGCCCAGGGCCAGCGCCATGAGCACCATGAAAATTGCTGTTGCGATTTTCTGCATGGATGGGCCTCGCTAGATCGTCTCCGCCTTGGTGAACTTGATCTCGCTGATGCCGCGGCGGCCGCCTTCGGTGCGGACCATCTGGACGACCACTGGAATGACCTCTCGCAGATAGTCGAGGATTTCACTGCGTGAGAGGCCCGTACTGCCCTGCATGACCATGAGCGTCAGCCGCTCATAGGCGGACCGGGCGGAATTGGCATGAACGGTCGTGAGCGAACCAGGATGGCCGGTGTTGATGGCCTGCAGAAATGCGAAGGTTTCAGCGCCGCGCAATTCGCCCAACAACAGACGGTCGGGTCGCATGCGAAGCGAGGCTTCGAGAAGCTGTTGCGCGGAGACTTTGGCAAGGCCCTGGTCGCCCTTCGAGGCTATCAGGGTGACGTTGTTGGGAGCCGGCAGCCTCAGTTCGCGGGTGTCTTCGATCGTGATGATCCGTTCATGAGCCGGAATCTCCTTCAGGAGTGCATTCAAGAACGTTGTCTTGCCGGTCGACGTGCCGCCTGAAACGACGATCGAGATGCGGTTGCGCACCGCATAACGCAGGAAGTCCATCGGCGATGTGTCGTGCAGCATTTCGACAAGTCGCTTTTCTTCGCTTGAAAGCGCCAGGCCGCTGCCCATCGTCGTGCTTTCGAATGCACCGAGATCGTTGTAGGCATCAAGGCTCATATCCATGATGACCTGCTTGCGGATCGATATCGCCCCGCCTTCGGGAGCCGCCGGCGGCAAGATGCATTGGATGCGCTCACCCGAGGGTAGAGCGGCCGAAAGGACCGGCTTTTCTTCGTTGATGACCTGATTTGTCGCCGAGGCGACGCCAGTCGATATGTTGCGAATCCAGCCGGGCGTGATCTCGCGCTTGACGACGTGCTCCATTTCCTTCGCGCCGAGGCGTTCGATGAACAGTTCACCCGGCCTGTTGATCGCAATCTCGGAAACCGAGTCTTCGTTCAAATAGGAGCATATCGGTTCCAGATGAGCGCGCAGGACCGGGGCTCTTGCCCAAGGGTCGGGGAGGGGATGCACGGCGTTCATTTCACCGGGCTCCCATAGCCGGGATAGAAATGATCCTTCGGCGTCGGGTAAAGGGGCGTCGGATCGATCGCTGTCTTCGGCCGACCACCTGCCTTCAGGCGCACGACTTCTTCCTGAATGGGATCAGCGTACAAATCCGAAAAATCGAGATCTCGCCGCACCAGCACGACGATCGATGTGCCCTGGTCGACGTAGACTGTCGGGCCAATGTTCTGCGTGTCGCGAAACGCCTCTTGCGCAAGTTGCTGCAGGGCGGTTGATGACTTGTCGAACGCGATGCTGCGGGCGTCGCGCTGCGAGCCATTGCCACCATACGTTACGGTCGTGGTCTCACCGGTTACGGGATCAACCGTCGACACCTGGCGCTGTTGTCCATCCTGGCTGCGATCGCCAAGCGAGGACAGATATTCAGAGACGCCGCCAACAACGGAAAGCATGATGGCGTTGCCGTACCGTTCAACCCAGTGCGTATCGACACGTCCGCCCATGCCGCCGCGGCCGAGCGCATCTGCCCCCGGCGACTTGATATCGACGGAAATGCCGTCCGAGCGAATGACCCTGTTCCAGACGATGAAGACACGCTTCTGACCGCGCGCAAGCCCGGAGCGATATTCCCCGGTTAGCCGCGAGCCCTTCGGGATGAGGATCCGCCTGCCGTCGAGCGAGAAGACATCCTCACGCACGACTGCACGTACGGCGCCGGGAAGGTCAGTGTTAACAGCGGTTTCCAAATAGCCGCGAAGGATCGTTCCTTCAGGGATCAAGGCATCGGTGCGTCGGAAGGCCCTGGCTTTGACGATACCGGAAGAACTTGCCTCAGACTGCGCCAGGAATGCCTTGTTGGGGTCAGTGTCGGCGCCGGGCACCGGAACGATCTGACCGTCGGGCGCGATTTCGACCTGTGCCGCCTGGGCGCCCGCATTCGTCGATCCGTTTTCATCATTCGTCACCATCTGGTTCGACCGCAGGCGCTCCCATACGGCCTTTTCATGCTCGGCGGCCTCAGCCTTGCGGCGAGCCTCGTCCTCAGCCGCGGCCTTACGTCGGGCCTCTTCCTCTTCGGCCTTGCGGCGAGCCTCCTCGGCCGCCATTTGCGCCTCGAGCGCGCGTCGCTGTGCATCGAGATCCGCGCCCTCCTGCACGGTCTGATCGACATTGTCTGCCTGCTGCGTGCCACTCTGGTCGGCGGCCGGCGGCGGAACCACGATCTGGTCGATCGTGCCGTCGGCAGGTTGAGGCGGCTCGTTCAACGCCGGGGGGCGAAACTCCGGCGGGTTGAAGTTTTCCTCGCCATCGCTGCGGAGATCACGCGACACCGGCTCCCGGGGCCAGTTCAGCCATATCAGCGCGCCTACGAGCACCACGCCGAGGCCGACCAGGGCGATCTTGGTACCCACGCCCGCGCCGCGGCGCGCGACCGTCGGGCTGCCGTCTAGCTGGTTATAGTCGATCTGGGTCATCACCGCCCTCCGCTCGATCCGAACAGCGTGGAACCGTGTGTCAGTTTCGTAGGACCGTAGACCTGCTCGACTGGATCGATAGCGTTGGGTCGCGCCCGGTTGTAGAGGCAGAGCGTCTTGCCATCGGCCCGCAGGGTGAATTGCCGTGCGACCTTGTCGACGACGGTGTATTTGCCCTGTGTGCGAACGTTGACCAGCGACTCCTGACGCTTGTCGTCGACAACGAAAATCGCCGGAATGTCGCCCTTGAATTCCAGAAACACCTTGGTGCCGTCGTCGAACACGGTGCGCGGCTTCAAGCTGTCGTCGCCCTTGTAGGCATAATCGTAGTTGAGATCGGCATAGTTCAGGTCCTTCAAGTCGGGATCGGCGGCGCTCTCCTTGGCCTGTGCGAGCAGCCGCGCGTTGATATCCTCGTCCGGGTATTTGAACCGAACCTGGAAGGATGCCCGATCCCGGTCATTGTCAGTCGCCTGCAGCAGCAGGGAATAGACGCGCCGGTTGGTGACGACGTTGACGTTGGTCCAAGCATCGCGCTCCAGCGGCTTGACGAACAGAAATCGCGATCCGCGTTTGGGGATGATCGACCAGCCCTTCGTGTCGCCGGCGGAGACGGTTTCGATGACTTCGGTCGGACTGAGCTCGACCATGGTTGAAATGCCAAGAGCTGCACGCACCGACGTCACGTCGTCATTGTTGAAGGTGACATATCGGATGCGGCCGTCGCGCGCGGCCGCGCCGTGGATCGTGCCGAGCATAAGGGCGGCTGACAGGGCGAGGCCCGCGCGCCATCTCATTGCAGGCTCCCCGCGGCCGGCGCCGATTCCTGGTCGCGGCGGTAATCCGTAACCTGAAATCCCAACGGGTTGTCGAAACGCCATTCGTTCTTGAGTGGCGTCGAGGTGTAGCGGAATTTTATCACGGCCACCCAATTGCCGGTTGTCGACGAATTGTCCCGCCGCGTCGTCGTGGCAAAGCGTACCGAGGCGGTGTTGCGATTGAGCAGGGAAACGGACTTGATCTCGACCGCGACGGTGACATTGCGGCCATAGGTCTTGTCCAGAGATTGCGGATTTGCGGGCGTGAAAGCCCAAGTCAAATCCTTGGACGCCGCGTCGGTGGAGTAGAGCTGCGCCAGGTCGTAATTCTGTTTCAGTTCACGAGAATCGTACGTTTCGCGGGCCCTGATGTAACGCACCAGATTGGCCGCCGTGACGGCTTCGTTTTGGGACAAATCCCCAGGCTTCAAAGCGCGCATGATCTCGAGGTAGCCCGTCGATTTGTCGACCTCGACAACGTACGGCTCGAACTGCCGGAGCGGCAGGATCAGCACGAGCGCCAGCAGCGACAGCACCGCCACCAGTCCGGAAACGCCGCTGACGATCCATGCCAATGTCCGCGATCGCCGCATTGACCTGTGCGTGTCGTCTTCCCAGGTCGCGCCTGCCCTGTAGTAGCGCTTGTCGACGAGTACGCCGCTGACGCCAGCTGCAGTTTCCGATGGTGTTGACACTTTCCTATTGCCTCGTTTGCGCGACGCAATCCTTATCCAGGGCCGCGATCGATGATCGTTCTTGAGTTCTAGGCCAGAGGCTTGGCGTTATCGCGCGCACCTTGCTGGATGGCGGACCGAGTTGCGGCATCGGCCCTTGCTGCCCGCGGAGACCAAAAACTGTTTGCCGCGAGCTGCCGGGCGCCCCGAGCGGCGCGGCCGGCTGCCCATCGTGCACCGGAGTAGCGCACGGCGTTTCTGCCGAAGTTTCTGTAAGGGTTGTATGCGCCGACGGTACTGAGATATCCGCCGCCATTCAGGATCGAAGCAATCGATGGTATCTGCATCAGAACGTAGATCCCGATGATTGTCACCAGCACCAAGGGCAGCACCAGCGACATCTTGCTGTCCATGGTCGCCCCACCGGACGTGGCGGTGTTCAGCGCCGCATTGACGAGCGAGAAGTAGAAGCCGAGAAAACCGTAAATCAGGATTTGCTGAATCATCAGGAAGGTCGTGAGCGAAAGGAAGCCTTCGCTCATGCGAGAGGACCAGCGGTAAAGCCAGAGAATGATCCATATCGGCGCCAAGGCGAGCGTGATGAACAACATCACCTTGGCGGCGATGATCGCGGCAATGGCTAGCGCTGCGAAGATGATGGCCGAAAGCAGAACGAGCAGCGACAAGAGCGCGCCAAAAATGTCATAGAAGGATCCGCTATAGACCTGATTGGCGACGTCCTGCGCTCCTCGGTAGAGATTGTCGATCAGCGCCGGAATTGCCGCCTGATCGCTGAGTTGATTGCCGGTGGCTCGCGATACGGCGCCGACGATGACCTTACCGACCTCATCCGGGATGCTTTGAACAAGCTGGTAGATCGTCGCGGAAAATGTGCCCCATCCGGTCAGCAGCAGATAGATGATGACGGCGCGGCCGAGGCGATAGGCTGCTTCGAGCGGCGAGATCGACTCTCGCCCGCTCAGGATCGAGTAGCCCCACCACACGATGTAGAGGGTGAGCATGAGGGTGAAGACGTTGCCCATCGCATTGCCCAACTGCATATAGACGGTGCGGACGAAGTCCTCGCCGATGTTGTCAATGCCACCGAGAATGCTTTCGGCAAGACCGTTCATGGATCCTCGTGAATGATGCTGGCGAACGGCGTTGAATTGACCGGCTTTAGCGCGCCGCATTCGTCGGTGTGGGCATACGCCAAAGGCCCGCACGGCGCTTTCAATTCGCGATTTGCGCATCCGAAAAGCACTGCGCCGAGCCCAATCACAGCGCATATGCGCAACGCCCGCCTCGACAAGCGCTAGCCTCCGCTCTTGCCAAATTCCGCGAACGGATTGACGTTGCGCGGTGTCATCATCTTCTGCACCTGGCTCTGGCGAAGAAGATCTCCCTTCAGCTTCTCATTCAGGGCCGCGACCGCACCATTCTGGACACCGATCAATTCGTTGACCGCGCGCGCGTTTTCCAGCTGCATCCGTGTGTTCTGGTCCACCGATCCCTTGACGTCCTGCGACTGGCCAATCTGCCCACTCGCGGACTGCAGGGACTGCTGGCGTTGGGTGACGCCCTGCGAGGCCTGCGAAGTCAGCGCGCTTAGCAACGAGGCCACGTTGACACTGCCGCCATAGGCAGTGTTGACGGCGCTCGTCTCCTTGCCGGCAATCTGCTGCAGCTGCTTCACCAGTTGCAACCCGTTGATAACGGCGCCGGCGATTTTCTGGATTTCAGGGGACAGGCCACCAAACGAAAGCGCGCCACCATTGAGGATCGATCCGAAGGACGGCGCCTGGGCAATCGACATGTTGCCTCCGAGGCCCATTTGTCCGATCCCGAGCGAACCGTCGCGGCTGCCGCTGAGAGCCTGCAGGATCTCCTCGCTCTTTTTCATGATATCCTTGTTCGAATCCATGATGGAGTTGGTGTTCTCCGCATTCTTGCGGGCGACATCGAGATTGGCGCCATCGATGACGGCAATCTGTGCAAGGGCAGCACTCGTCCAAAGCGCTATGCCTGCAGCAATCGCGAATTTCTTCATGGTCATCCTCCTATTGCTGTAGAGAATTGATCACGCTGGCAGCGCCCGCAGGATCACTGGTGATGATCATCGAGCGGCTGTCGGCCGAGCTTGCCTCCGCGTTCTCAACCGCGCATGGTAGCCACCGGCCGCGATCGATCTTCAATCGTTCCAGTTCCGCGGGATCACAAGAGAATGGGTTTGGAGAGCCGGTCTTCGGCTGCTGCACCAGCTTTGACGACTGCGATGCCTGAACATTCTGCAATGATAGAAATTGGGCTAGCAAAGCCGTAAAATCCCCCGCCTGGGCGAGGTACTGGTTGGTGACATCGGCGTTGATCCCACGGGCGGACGAGTTGAGCTCCCAAGCGTCCTTGTATTCGGTCACCTGGCCAACATTGCCCGCCAGCGCGTCGATTGCCGCGTCGTTGGCGCCCATCCGCGATGCACTTGCATCGAGGCCGCCAGCCGCCTTCCTCACAGTGCCCATGGCGGCGTCCTGGGCCGAGCCGCCTGCGCCGTCGGCCGTTACGATCGAGAATGGTGGCGGTGCGGCGGCCGGAGCCTTGCCGCTCGATACATACTCGTTGAAGTAGCCGTTCCAGCGGCCGACGCCGCCTGCCCACCCTCTTTGCTCGGCAGCGTTCGATCCGTTGTAGAAGGAGGCGAGACAGCTGTAATTCGTCGCTCCGCATTGCTTCACGCCCATTCCGAGATATTTGACGCCGCCTTCGACATTCTGCTCGTTCACGTCGCGATCAAGTCCCATGGACTTGCCGGTGCCCTTGGTCAGCTGCATCACGCCTTTGACGCCGGTGTGGCTCCCGGCGCATGTGTCGAAGCGCGATTCCTGATAGGCAACGGACAGCGCCAGGCCTTCGGGCACGCCGTATTTCTGCGCATAATAGCGGATCATCTTCACGTTGCCCGCGTCGCGCTGCAACGCTTCGGCCGGGGATCGGCGAAACATCTGTGAGCGGTATTTGTTCGAGTAGGTGCAGACTACGCTTTTCTTCTTGTCGGTTTCGTCCTTCTTGGCCTCGTCCGACTTCGTACTGTGCTGCTCGTCCTCTTGCCGCTTGTCGAGGTTCGGCCCGTCGATGACCGCGATCTGAGCGACAGCCACGGTCATGCTTTCCGCCGTCGCGAGAGCCACGGCCAGACAAAAGCTGCTAATCCGCTTCGTCATGCTCGTCCTCCCATCCGCAGAAGTACGGCAACCACATCTCCGGCTCGGCGCCGAAGGTTTCCCGCAGCCGCGCGCATTCCTTGCTGTTGGCTTCATTCGAGGACAAGACCTTGATGAGATCGGGCATCGCCGACAAATCGAGCTTGGCTACGATGGAATCGCTGTCGTGCTTGACGAGGAAGGTGCGTGTCTCCTTCGCGGTGCGGCGCACGAACTCGAATTCCTTCGCTGTCAGCGAGAAGCGCTCCATGTAGGATTCCTTGCTCGCCTTCGGGTTGGGGAAGAAAATGTTGGTCTTCGTTTGCTCGATCAATGACGACGAGATGGAGGAACTGACGACATCTTCGGCCGTCTGCGTGCCAAAGCCGACCACGCCGTTGCGGCGGCGAATGGTCTTCAGCGTCTCGTTGATGAAGGCGGCGAAAACCTCGTCGTCCAGCAGCTTCCAGCCTTCATCGAGGAAGAGCATGATCGGCGAGCCGTCGATGACGTCCTCAAGGCGGTGGAAGATGTAGAGCAACGCCGCCGAGCGCAGCTTTCGGTCGCCCAGGATCTTTGTCATGTCGAACCCGACAACGGGTTTCGAGAAATCGACCAGATCGACGGGATTGTTGAAAAGCCAGCCCTTGTCCTTCGGGTCGAGCCAGGGCTGTATCCGCGCGGCCAGATCGTTCATGTCAGGCATGAGCGAGCCCCGCAGAACTTCCGGCAGCAGGTCGAAGGTCCGCCGTTCGCGCGGGATCTTGTAGATCATGTCGACGGCGGCGTTGATGACGCGCATCTCCGCCACGTCCAGCGCGCCGCCTTCCGGCGTCAGAATGTAGAGGAGCAAATCTTCAAGGAACGAACGGTTTTCCGCCGTGTCATCAAGCTGCAGCGGCGCGAACCCGGTCGGCTGAGAGGGCTCCATCACCTCGTAGCGACCGCCGAGCGCCCGAACGAAAATTTCAGCGCCGCGCATGTAGTCGAAATAGACGCATCGCGGCCGCGGCATGATGCGCATGGCCTGCGCCATCAGGAACGACAGCACCACGGTCTTGCCCGAGCCGGTCGGGCCAAACACCGTGAAGTGCCCGACATCGTGAACGTGGAAATTGAAATAGTAAGCCGTCTGGCTGGTCGTTTCGAGCAAAGCGATGGGCCGTTTCCAATGCAGCCGCTCACGTTGGCCGGACGGGAAATTATGTCCCGAAAACAGCCCGGCAAAGTTAAGAGACGAGATCAACGCACGTCGCGCGATGTAGCTGAAATTTCCTGGCAACTGCGCCCAGAAGGCGAGTTCCGTGTTCAGTGTCTCGCGCACCGGCACGATCGACATGCGCGAAAGCTCGGCCGTGATGTCGGATAGCGCGCGGTTGAGACCGTTCATGTCCGGCGCCAATGCCATGACGCTCATGTGATGTTGTCCGAAGACGACTTCGCCGCCGGCCAGCTTATCGGCGCCGTCGTGTACCGACTCCTCGACCGTCGTGCCCGCCTCGTCGGAAGCCTCAACCTGGTTGGCGATGGTGTTGATCCTGCGCATCGCCGTCACACGGTCTTCGATCGCGAAGCTCTGCGTCAGGACAAACTCATGCGGCAGGCGCAAGAGACCGTCCAATGAGCCCGGCGCGGTGAACGGCGGGTATTCCTTGATCGACACCATGGCGCCGAGCTTGCCTTGGTCCGGCCCGCGAATTTCCAGCGCCGACTTGCCGAAAAACAGCTGCCGCGTCGCCAGCACATCGCCAAGTGACATGCGCGGCAAAGGCATTTCCACGTCCACGCCGCCGGCGAGGATCTTCGCCAGAAATTCCGCGGGCTCGGAAAAGAAGCTGTCGCGGCGCTTCACGACACCGAGAAGACGTCCCCCATATGCGGAGAAATCCTTGACCATGCCGTCAAGGATGTCATGCAGTTCGGCGATAGCCTCTTCGCGCGTTTCTTCGCCGGCGGTGCTGACGCGGAATGCATTGAGCGCCTTGTCCACCCAGCCGACCCGGCCGACCATCGGGCGGCGTATGACCGTCAGATACGCCTCGTTGACGAAAAGGTTTTTCGATCCAAGCTCATCCATGTAGCGGGCGTCGAGCTCGGCCACGAAAGGATTGTCAAAGTCGCCTTCGATCTCCGGCGTCACGTGGCGGCGGATGATCGTTGTGTAGACCGCAAAGCGAGAGGTCGACAGGTTGCGGAACGTGGTGTTGCGGTTGAACATTCGGCTGTTCAACTCGGCCTGGTCCATCGTCTGGAACGGCAGGCCGCTGAGCTGGATGGCGCCGACCAGAAAGCCACTCTTCGTCACGATCAGATTGTCATCGACATGGCGAAGGTAGGGGATGTGCATCGCAGCTGGTTTTTCGCGGCGGCGCTCACGGCCAAATTTAAGGTCGGCATCGAGGCTCATGGCGAATAGCTCCTCGCGCCCCAGAAAGTGAGGTTCGCCACCGCTCCGCGTTTGGAGACGCGCCGCTCGAAAATATGAAAGATGTAGGGGTCGCGCTGGCACAGATATGCGCTGACCAGATGCACCGCGCCGAACACGCCAAGACCGAGCATGAAGCTGCTTGTGGCGATAAAGCCGATCACCGCCAGGATGCCGTTCAGGGCAAAAACTTCATATCGCACCCCCCATTTCATCGGGGGGCGTGTCAGGGGCAGGCTGACCGGCTCGACATAGACTTCCTCGTCGTCCATGTCTCAGCCGCCTCCCGCCGTCGCGCGAACCGCGTCCACGAGCTGGGCAGCGCCGAAGATCAGAGCGATGCCGATGATAATGGAAAAAGCCATCATCCACGCCAGCCGGCCCGTCATGGCGAGGAAGCCGAGAAAACAGACCGCGATGATGGCAAATGAGCGTGCTATGTTGCCCTGCAGAACGCCGACGAACCACTCCAGCACGTTTTCGACTGGCGCCGCCGACTGGGCGTACGCAATGGTTGGCGCGACTGCTATTCCGACCGCCGAGGCCAAGGCCAGTTTCAGGGCAAATTTGCCCGCTTTCCTGTACTCCACCCTTGGCTCCTTTCAGTTGCCGAAATCCATGACATGACCATCCTGCCAAGCGTCCCCGTTTGCTGGCGGAGCGGCCGCGAGCATTTCGGATTTGGTCAGGGCGGACTTCTTCACGACACCGCCGAACTTCCAGCGGTTTAAGATTTTCACGATGTATTCCGCGGTCTCCGGATTCACCGGAATCCCTTGCGCCTTGTAGACGCTGTTGGGCCCGGCGTTGTAAGCCGCAAGCATCAGCAGCGGATCCTGGAACTCGTCATAGAGTGACTTGAGATAGCGAAGGCCAGCCCGGACATTCGCCTGCGTATCGCAACGGTCGCTGACGCCGAGATCGGCCGCCGTGGCCGGCATCAACTGCATGATTCCCAAGGCTCCAGCCTTGGACGGACCCTGACTCGCGCCGAGATCGCTTTCAGCCCATGCAATCGCCTCGGCCAGATCGGCGTCGAACCCTTCGTCTTGCGCGATTGAACGCACAAGTTGGGCGACTTCAGTACGGTTTCCCGTTTTGCACGCCCCCTGCCTTTTCTCCCCGCCCGCGGCAATGGGGTCTGTCGGCGTTGCAAAGGCGACTGCTACGCGGTCTGATGCCAGGTCACGGCAGTGCGCTACCAAGGGTATTGCAGCGCCACACAAGGTGAGCAGGAGAGCGAATCGAGTGTTCATACTGTCGCCAAAATTTGACACTTTACTATGGCTACACGGAGCCCTAGTAAAGTGTCAACACGATATGCACCGCAGGGACGAATTTCGATGAAACAGATTGCCCTTTGCATGGTTTTGCTGCTCCAGGGGGCCGTGGCTTATGCCGCCGGCGCCGACGCGCCAAATGCCTTCGCGCAGCCGTCGGAGCGCTACCTGCTTCAGTTTGCCAAGCCGGGTGAGAAGGTGTTCGTCTATGAGCGCTACGATGCCAAAGGCGCGCTCTTCCAGCGCGACGCCGCGACCCTCATCTCGCCGGTCAAGGTGCCGTCGGCGACCGAGCGCGTCATCAACGGCGTGACGTATCGACTGCGCGGCCTTGCGGCCTGCCCAAAACCAAAGATTACCTACAAGACGCAGGAGTGGGACTGCACGAAGGCCGCGCAGGACTATGAAGGAGGAATCTACAACGATCGTGCATCTGTCGTGCTTTGCAAAACGCTTGTGCTGCAGAGCAGGAAGGGGGAACCCGACGCCGTGTCGTGTTTCTCTCTCGTGGGCGGGGGCAATGCGAACGACCCGTACAACGTCGCCTATGACGATGACGAAATGGTCTTTTTCAACATGGCGGCAATCGGACGTAACAAGGACGGCAAGTCTCTGCGCCCGGATTTGGAGCACTCTGCCGACCTCGGTGGACAGTTCCAGGAATGAAACAGGCGAGCTTTGCAGCGCTGGCCGCGTTCTCGGTATGCGCATCGGCACAGGCGCAGGATGCTCCCGATTCTGCCGCTCCAATTCCCTTGGTGGTATCGAAATCGGCTCAACTGCTTACCGGAGATACCTGGCGCGACGGAGATCGCACTTTCCGGCTCTATGGCGTCCAGTCATGTCTTCGCAGCACATCAGCCGAAGAGCCAAATGGTAAGAAAGTCGATTGCGGGAATGCCTCGCTGGCGCACCTTGCTGCCCTGTTCGATAGCGCCGCGGTGACATGCCAGCCAATCGGCTACGCCCTGGACAAGGCGGTTTTTGTCATTTGCGGTGCGCAGCTAAATGGCGAAACAATTGACGTTGGCACCGCGCTCATAGCGACTGGATACGCGTTTGCCGCAACGACAGCAAAGGGTAAAGCCGTCAATGAGAACTACCTTGTCGCGGAAATCAACGCTAAGATGAAAAGAACAGGTCTGTGGGGCACGACGTTTCAGCATCCTGTTCAGCTGCTGCTAAACAAGCGGTCGGAGATACAACAATGAAGCACGACGATGAGGCGCACAAATTTTACTATCCCGTGGAAGGACGCGGTGACGGTGCTATTGGCGGAGCCGCTGCGTTCTTGGCCATCATCTTGGTGCCGGCGGGCATCTACGTGGCCTGGAATACCTTGGCCGCATGGATTTCGGCGCTGTTCTACTAGGACTGCAGCTTCGTGAAGGAACCGAGCAACGCGCGCCAATCGTCGACATCAATCTCGCACCAGCCATGAGCCGTCAGCCGTTGGAAGTAAGCAGCCTTCATTTTCATTTCCGCGATAGTGGCTACTGGAGCGATGGCAGCGCGCCTTCGCACCGCGGCCTCTTCCGCCATCACCGCGTCCAGCTTTTGACCAAGCAGAACCGCGTCCGCACCCTCGGCCTCCATCGCTCGCTTGCCGAGACTTTCAAGCTCAGCGACGCTCTGACGATGTTCCGCAATCAGTTTCGCGACGCCCTCAGCCTCCTGCATCCGTCGGTTGCTGCAGACCAGTTGAATAGGCATCGTCTTGCTCCTGGCTTACATCGGTCAGACACAGATACCTCTGGAGGTGAGGAAAAATAGGGATGGGACCATCCCTTTTTTGAAGCGACCAATTCTGAAAGACAGGGCGGGGGCGCCTGCGTAGAAGGACTGGCTTTCAATGTTTCGTGCCCTGGTGGTCGAAGACCAGACGCTCATGCGTCTGGCTCTGATGAATGAAGTGCAAGCGAGCTTCGAAAAATGCGTCGTCTTGGGCGCGGAAACGTTGAACATCGCGACCGTAGAACTTCAAAACAGCCATTTCGATCTTGTCGTTATCGATCCTGGCTTGCCCGGTTTTGATCCCACCTCACAAGGCGATCGCGTCGCGGTCGTCGACAGGATCATCGAGGCTTCACCTAGTGCAATCCATATTGTCGTAACCGGTTCCGACAACCGTTGCGAGGCAGATGGTTTCCGGCGCATAGGCGCTGCCGCCTATCTCGGCAAGACCGGCCTCGCGCCCGGCGTGTTCAGCGACGTGCTGGACGATATTTCCACCAAGGGATTCTCCTTGCGCCTGTCGCGGGCTGTCATGACCAAACCCGATTACCGATTTTCCGTCCTTACACCGCGCGAACAGGAAGCCATCGACATGATGGCGCACCGCGCACCTGGCGTGAAACGAAAGGAGATCTTTTCGCTCATGGCCGATCGGCTCGCCATTGATGCCGGATCGGCCGAGAAATATTACAAGCAGGCTCGTGCCAAACTCATGAGGCAAGGTCATCCGCTCCCACAGGGGCTATGATCGCAATGGCCTCTCTAACCGTACATGGGATCAAGGTCCCCGTCGAACCGCGGGATGTTTCGCCGGTGATCTGGCGAGCACTTCAAAGCCAGAGCTATGAAGCGAAGGAAGCGAAGTGGATCTTCAGGGCAGTCAAGGCGTGCGATCGCGTACTGGAGCTAGGGTCCGGTATTGGCATCATCACCGCACTGATCGCAAAAATCCCCGGCGTTCAGGTGTGGGCTTTTGAAGCAAATCCGGCAACAGCGGAACTAGCCAAGCGCGTGATAGCGGCCAACGATCTCGACAATGTTACATATTCCCAAGGTATCCTCACAGCAGGCCCGCCGCGGTCCTTCACCTTCTACGTTCGCCGCGACCTTTGGATGTCTTCCACGGACAAAGACCAGGGACCGTATGAGCGGGAACTTTCGATCCTCTCGGCGGATGTCGATCGTTTCATCACGGATCATCGAATAAACGCCCTCGTCATGGACATTGAAGGTGCCGAGAAGGAACTTCTGCAGGATGCCGAGCTGCCCGGCATTGAACGCATCTTTCTTGAGTTGCACGACCATCTCTACGGCCTTGACGGCATCCGCAACATCACGCTTGCCCTGGCAGAAAAGGGATTTGCCTACGATCCGCGGGGCTCCCGAGGTCCATGCGTGCTCTTCGCCAAGAACGATGGACCCCGCGAATACGAGGATGTGGAAGATGTTGCATAATGCTCTCGCCGTCATAATTGCGCTGGCCTTTCCGCTCGCCAGCGCCGCCGAGGAAATGCCCCTCGATCCCAACCAAGTGTCGGTTCAAGACCCCAGTGGCAAGACCGTCGCGGTGTTTTCGGTCAAGCAGCTGCAGGCAGAGTTTCCGCAACAGACCTATGACACGCGTACGCCATGGACGAGCGACAACGAAAAAATCGAATATCGTGGGCCACTGCTTGCAAACGTGCTTGCCAAGGCCGGAATCACCGCCGCACAGCAGGTCAAAGTCGTCGCCTTTGACAATTTCGTTTCCGATATTCGTATGGACGAAATCCGTTCTTATAATCCGATCCTGGCGGTCGAGCGCCGTTGCACCGACACCGACAAGGCCGGCTCGCTTTGCCCGGCGGGCCAGGATTTCCGCCCGATCAGCATGGTCGAGAAAGGCCCCATTTTCATTGTTTGGCCCCTCGACCAATTGCCCGCATCATATGTTCCCGCAAGGAACTCGATCTGGGTGTTTTTCCCAGTCATCTTGCGCGCTACGCAATGAAGTTCTTCCACGGCCGTTTGCTCACTGTTCTTCCGTATCTCGGTATGGCTGCAGCGCTTGGGCTGAGTGCGTGGACATTCATCCAATCGAACCGCTACCGTCAGGAGACGGATGCCATCCTCAATCAGACTTTCGAGATTCAGTGGCGCGCGGCACAGATCCGCGAGCGCCTCATACGAGTCTACGGCTATCTTCGCATTGCCGACGAAACGGGCAAGCTTGATGCAGACATCGACCGACAAATGGCTCTAGTGAGCGTCAACGTCGCGCAGTTGGAGAATCTGCCCTATCTGAATCGCTTTTTTCCCAACCACGAAGCCGAACTCTTGGGCGGAATTCGCCTCACACTCGAACAGAAAATTGCCCCTCTTGTGTCAGCGCGCACAAACTACACCCAGGCCATTGCCGATATGGCCAAGCTGGAACAGTCAATTTACGAGATTTCCAGCTCTACCGTCGATCACAGTGCCACCTTGCAGCAGACAGCCAGCATCGACATTGCGGCCTCGCGGAACTGGTTCATCTTCGCCATCGCGCTTGGCCTGGGTGCCACATTCTATCTCGTTATCCATCAGCGCTATGCGCTAGCCAATCGCCGTGACCAGCATATGCGCTCGTTCGCTTCGCTGTTTGCGCATATGACCCGATCGCGGGTTACAGCCTTGAGGCTGTTTCTTGAGCACGCACAACCAGACAAGCGGCCGAGCGGCGAAATGCTTGAGGCTGCGCGCAGTGCTGCTGCCGAACTGGAATCGATCACCAACGGTGTGCTTCAGATCGCCTATGCACCACAAGATTCAAGCACCATGGCGCTCGGCCGACTGCTTGAGGATCTCACGCGCGATCGCAGCAGTTTGGTGCAAGTTTTGGTCGATCCCAAAGCACGCCTGCACCCTGTACCGGCGGCGCCGTTCCGGTTGGTGGTCAACGAGCTGATAGAAAACGCTCTGGCCGCGTTGTCCGGCGCCAGAAACGTACGAGTTCTCATCTCCGCGACCCTCAAACGACACCCATTCCTGCCGCGCAGTTATCTCGTGCTAGAAGTGGCGGATAAAGGCTCAGGCATGTCACCTGATATCGTTGCGAAGGCGACGACACCATTCTTTTCAACGCGAGCTGGAAATCATACTGGCCTTGGACTGACTGCATGTTCCCAGATGGTCTCGACGCTGAAAGGGAGACTCATTATCAACAGCGCACCCGGTGCCGGCACAACCGTAGAAATCAGGATTCCAGTGCATTCGACTGCCGTCGCTTCATAGCGGTCGTTCTTCCGGCGCGGGCGAAATGAAGCTCGTGGATAAGAATGGCCCCATCCGAAACATTGATCGACAAATTAGGGTCGCATCCCGCGCGGCCTGAACGGATGATCGAGCTGGCAGTCTGATGTCCCACCGAAATGAGTACCCTACGCGCGGGCTGGATTTAGAGCAGGCTGATCAGGTGTTGGCGGGATCTTTTCGGAAAAGAGGAAGGTCGCTGGATCAAGTTTCAACGCCTTGGCGATCGCGGCAATCGTGTCGACGCTGATGTTGCCGCTCGCGCGTTCGAGTTTCATGTATGTCGCTTCCGCCACGCCGATGAGCTCAGCCATCTCATAGCGGTGCAAAGTACGTCGTTGTCGCTCAATATCGATGATGTGGGCCAGCCGCTTGCGGATCGCATTGTCGTCCAACCGATGCGCCCACTCCGGAACTTTCTTACCGCCGGCGAGCAGCCCTGCAAAGGACACTTGCAAGCCGTTTGCCATGATCTGCAGTGTCGCCAATGTGACATTATTTTTCTGACGCACAGTCTGAATGTAGGTTCGATAGGCCAGTTTTTCGCCCTCGGCGGTCCGAAACAGTTCGGCCATGTGCATATGGGATAGGCCGCGTCTGGCTCTCTCCCGCTCAAGCGTCAGTGCAATGTTGGCGCGCAACGGGTTGTCGACCACGCCTCCGTCGTCTCGCTTCATAAATCGATGTAGTCGCACAAACCTGCCTTTTCGACCTGTCCTTTTTCGAGCGGATCATCCATAGTAAAGTGTCAAATCCGCAGCGAGGAAAAGGCTATGACCATACTCAAAGTCCTTTTGTTGGGTGCCGTCGCCATCGTGGGCGCCGCAGCTCTTCCATCCCAATCACAGGCGTCGGAATGGGGCTGTCAAGTCCTCCTCTGCCTTTCCGGCGACTGGCAGGGTACCCCCTCGTGCCACCCGCCAATTTACAAGTTGATTGCGGCGATGGAAGCCCCGGGTTTTGACTGGCCGACTTGTCCGCAAGCCAACTCCAGCGCCGCGAGGTTCGAGAAGTATGAGGATTGTCCGCCTGGCTGGCAAGCAGTTGGCGGCAACGATTCCGATCGACCCGGAATGGGGCAAGAACGGAACATCTGCCGCATCGCGGCCGACAGACTCACGCTGCCCGTCACTTTCATGAATAGTCGCCTCGGCCAGAATCATGACAATGGATCTCGACAGGCCCAGATCGAAATCAACGGAAAGTTGGTGGCGGCAAAAATCCAAACCACCGCAGCCGATAGAGGGCCTTCCCGTAGTAACGGCTCGACCTTCGTCATCATCTCTCGGCCGATGCGCGAAAAACCCTGGTTCATCGAGTATGACGACGCGAACGGTATGCGCCAGAGAAGCTGGTTCAATCTCAACATGCCCTAAGCCAGGCGATCGAGCAGGACGAGGCACTATCAGGGCCACAATTCTGGGAGGTTTGTAGTGTTTAAGGTACTTCTCCTGTCCACTGTGATTTTGAACTCAGGCGCTGTGTTTATGGCGGCTAGTCAGAGCGACAAGCCGCGATCAAACGTGGACAATCCTATGTGGCCCGCTTCACTGAAATGGGAGTGCAAGACCGCTGCCAAAATCGTGTGTGAGCGTGATGGCAGTTGCTCGGTTGCTGAGGACCACACTGGATTTGTACTGAACTACGGCAGCAACGAAGCTGAGTTCCCGACCAGCAATGTCAGGATCAAACGCCACTATCAACAGACCGTACAGGGAAGCCCTTTGCAGCAGGAAGTTAAAGTCGAACTGGCCGACAATCGGGTTCTTTGGCTGACGGCCGTGGATGCCAGCCGCACTTATTCGCAAGCGTGGGTCGGCGCACTGAGCGAGCTGAAGGGTGGCGCGGTCCTGATGGTATCCGAGGGAGTCTATTGCATGCCGCACAAGTGAGTGCACCGAGAGGGGAGGCGAGCGAAGGCCGATACTGCGCGACCCAGCTCACATCCACGCCATCTGCGAAGAGTACCGGGCCGTCGCCGGTATCGACCGGGGGCACGACCGGGCGGACTTGACAGCCGGCAGGCGCATCGCCTGTCCGCTACTGGCCCTCTGGGGTACGCCGGGCGCGCTCGACGATTGGTGTGGCGACGTTGGCGGTCCGCTGGAGCTTTGGCGCGTTTGGGCTAACGACGTCCAGGGTCGAGCCCTCAGGGCGGGCCACTTCCCCGATGAGACGGCGCTGGCGCTGAGCACCTTCTTCGCGCCGCCTGAGCGCCGGGTTGGCATCCTGTCATAACGCTAGAGGTCGGCTCCGCGAGATTGCGCGACCAGCCAATTCCTAAGCCCTGACGATTTAGCAACCTGCCAACGCGTTTTTAATGAGATATGCGCCGATGCCGGCTCGGACCGCACGTCGGTTGACGGTGAGTTTCTAGGGTCTGCGCTCGTCGCTACGCTCCTCGCTTCGCCCTAGGATGACAACTGCACGGGCAACTCGCCAACCGCCGGCATTCGAGAAAGCGCTATTGGCTCAAGCCGGTGCAACCGATGCATGTGCCAAACCGTTGTGGCCGTGCATAATCGAGGGGTGCAGAGTTTGTCCTTCATACTCGACCGGCGCCGGTCCCTCGCGCTTGCGGCGATGGCGTTCATCTGGATGCCGGCCGCCGCCTACGCCGCCGAGAAGACCGGCATGTCCTCGGAAGGCATCTTCGTCCTTGAAATCATCCTGCTGCTGCTCGTCGGCCGCGGCATCGGCGAGTTGCTGGAGCGCATCGGCCAGCCGGCGGTGATGGGGCAACTGATCGGCGGCATCCTGCTCGGGCCCTCGTTGCTGGGCTGGTTGTGGCCGGCGGCCGAGCGCTTGGTGTTTGCCGGCGACGCGGCGCAGAAATCGATGATCAACGCGATCGCCCAGCTTGGCGTGCTGATGTTGCTTTTGCTCACCGGCATGGAGACGGATCTGCGCCTGGTGCGCCGGGTTGGCCGCGCCTGCTTCTCGATCTCGGCCGCCGGCGTGGCGGTGCCTTTCGCGATGGGCTTTGGCGCCGCCCAGTTCATGCCGGCCTCACTGCTTGCCGAAGGCAGCGAGCGGCTCGTCGCCGGCCTCTTCCTCGGCACGGCGCTGTCGATCTCCTCGGTCAAGATCGTCGCCATGGTGGTGCGCGAGATGAACTTTATGCGCCGCGACCTCGGCCAGGTCATCGTCTCCTCGGCGATCATCGAGGACACGATCGGCTGGATCATCATCGCCATCACCATCGGCATTGCCACTAAGGGCCGCATCGAGATCGGCAGCCTCGTCTTCACGATCCTGGGTGTCGGCGCCTTCATGGCGTTTTCCTTCACCCTCGGCCGCCGCATCGTCTTCGACGCCATCCGTTGGACCAACGATACTTTCCGCTCTGAATACGCCGTCGTCACCGTGATCCTCGCCATCATGGGCGCGATGGCGCTGATCACCGACCTGATCGGTGTCCATACAGTGCTCGGCGCCTTCGTCGCCGGCATATTGGTGGGCGAGTCGCCGATCCTGTCGCGCCATATCGAGGGTCAGTTGCGCGGCGTCATTACGGCACTGTTCATGCCGGTGTTCTTCGGCGTCGCCGGCCTGTCGGCCGATCTCACCGTGCTCGTCGATCTGCAGCTTGCGATGCTCACCGTGGTGCTGGTCGCCATCGCCAGCATCGGCAAGTTCGCCGGCGCCTTCATCGGCGCCGAACTCTCCGGCATGAGCCGGCGCGAAGGCATCGCCGTCGGCTGCGGCATGAACGCGCGCGGCTCGACCGAGGTCATCGTCGCCTCGATCGGCCTGTCGATCGGCGTGCTCTCGCACAACCTCTTCACCATGATCGTCACCATGGCCGTGATCACCACCTTGGCGATGCCGCCGACGCTGCGCTGGGCGCTCGGCCGGCTGACGCTCGGCGAGACCGAGAAGAAGCGGCTGGAGCGCGAGGAGATCGACCAGCGCGGCTTCGTCGCCGGCCTCGAGCGGCTGCTGGTGGTGGTCGACGAAGGCGTCGTCGGCCGCTTCGCCGCCTACCTCGCTGGTGTCGTCGGCGCCGGCAAGCCGACGACGGTCCTGCATTCGAGCGGCGAGGGCGAGGCGGAGCCCGGCGAAAGTTCGCATATCGAGGAGATCGAAAAGGGCGCCGAGGAGAGCCGCGAGGCGGCGAAGAAGACGGACGAGACGCCGGTGCGCGAGGCGCCCGTCACTCGCCGCCGGCACGACGCGCCGCTCTCGACCGAGGCGGTGGCGAAGGAAGCGCGCAAGGGCTACGGCATGCTGTTGATCGGGCTTGGCCGCTCGCTGACCGCCAAGGGCGGCTTCACCCGACGCCTCGACGAGATCGCCGGCGCCTTCGACGGCCCGCTCTGCCTGGTGCTGAAGCCGGTCGGCGCCGGCCGTCAGATGCCGAAGCTCGGCCCCGAGTCGGGCCGGATCCTGGTGCCGGTCAACGGCACGTCGGTAGCGCGCCGCGGCGCCGAGCTGGCGCTGGCGATCGCTGCAGTCACCGGCGCGCCGGTCAAGATGCTCTATGTCGCCCGGGTCGGCCGCGACGAGCCGCGCGACACCGTCTCGCATCGCCGCAGGGAAGCGGTGCTGAAGGACATCGTCGCGCTGGCCGATCGCTACGGCGTCGAGATCGAGACCGCCATCCGCAGCCGCGCCGCCGCCGCTGATGCCATTGCCAGGCAGGCCGGCAGGCAGGTGGCGCTGATTGTCATGGGCGTGGCGCGGCGGCCGGGCGACGAGCTCATCTTCGGCGAGACGACGAGCAGCGTGCTGCAGCGCTGTCCGTGCCCCGTGGTGCTGATCTCCGACGCCCGCCTGCGCCGCGACGACGAGGGCAGGGAGGCGCTGAGGTCGGGGACAGGGTGATTGGCGATCTCCCTCCTCGAGGGAGAGATAGCCGGCAAAGCCAAAGGATTGTGAAGGAACGCGGCCTATCACCGTCGTCATCCTAGGGCGGAGCAAGGAGCGTAGCGACGAGCGCAGATCCTAAGGCGTGGACTCAACATGGCGCAGCCATATTCGGAGTGAAGCCAGGTTGAGAGTAAGAAGAGTGCAGCGTCTTACGTCAATTATAATCAGACGGTAATGTGGTAGTAATTAGTATCGATCTGTCGATCCGGAACTTTGAGCAAGTCAAACCTACGCAGCACTGATCGGATGCCCTGTATATTACAGCAATAATGCTTTCGATAGGTGCGATGAACGCTATGAAACGCTATGAAATATTAGGTGTTACTGATGAAAGTCGCATAATCTATCTTATGGAACAAGACTTTTTTGTGTAAATACAATACCTTGTCGAGAGCGCGACTACGCGAGGCGACGTTCGTCGGTTTCAAAAATCGTACGCGACCCGGAAGCTCGCCAAGTGATCACGCAGGACATCCTTGTTGTAGCTCGGATTGCTGCGCGACCTGGGGATTGTCCGACGACTCGACCAAGGCCGAGCTCGAACGGCCCCATTGAAGGACAGGTTAAGGACCAGTCGCAACGCTTGTCAGTGATAGTAGATATCCAGGCGATTGCAGTCCCTGACCGACATGGCGATATCGCAGGCGATTTTCGCTCGCGTTCCGGCACAGCGTCGCGCTACCGCCTGAGCACGCGTCTGAGCCTTCGCAGAACCCCATTTGTCCACCAAGCGCGTCGCTATCGCTTGCACTTTGGTCTCGTACAAACAGTTGCAGACATGCCGGCCACCGCCGGCCTGGTTTGGCCGAATGTAGTAGGTTCCAAGGATGGCGCCCGCTTCCTCGGCAACGAAGACTTCCTTGTCTGCTCCCATCCAGTAGGCAATTGCCACTGCCTGGCTCAGGTTGCGATCAAGCGTATAGGTTTCCCCCACTCGGATCGTGGGCTCGAGGATCGACCAGATGGCGGGAGCGTCAGCGGATGAGGCGGGACGAATGTGCATGACGGCGTGATCAGCGTTGCAGCGGGTGCTGAGAAACGGATGGCAGCGGCAAGGCCCGGCCATTTGCTCGCAGGTATGCGGTCTAGCCTCTGACCTTGATGAGCGCGCGCTCTAGGGATGCAAGGAAGAGATCGACATGCTCGGCCTGGCAAACCAGCGGCGGGCGCACCTTGAGTGTGTCCTCACTAGCCCCTGTCGAGCTGATAAGAACGGCATCATCCCGCATTGCGTTGACCACATCCAAAGCCATTGCACGCCGGCTCGCTGCCGGAGCGCCTTCAGGACCCATGTCGACGCCAATGAAGAGTCCGGCATTTCGGATCCCACGAACGCCATCATGTCGCTTTGCGATTTTCTCCACGCCCGCGCGGAGGCGCTGGCCCATGGCAAGCGCATTCTGGGGGATCTGATCACGTTGCAGGATCGTCAGTACAGCGTCTGCGGTCGCGATGCCAACCGTATTGCCGGCGAACGTGTTCGAGTAGCGCGCAGTGGCGCCGAACCGCTCCATCGGGGATTTGCGGCCAACGACAGCGCCGATCGGAAATCCGTTGCCCATCGGCTTGCCTAGGGTCACGAGATCCGGAACGATCCCGTGCCGCTCGAAGCCCCACATATGGGCGCCCGTTCGCCCGAAGCCCGGTTGAACTTCGTCGGCGATGACGAGGCCACCAGCCTCCCGCACAGTCGCCACGCCGCTGGCGATGAAGCCAGGCGGATCGACCCACACGCCGTCGCTGGAAAAGATACTGTCCATAAGCAGGGCCGCAACGCCGATGCCACGACGGTTCAGATCCAGAATGGCTGAACGGACCTGCGCCTGGAAGAAGTCCGCGGCCTGGGCTTCTGGCATGCCGGACGGTCCGGGCAGCGATACCATGCGCACGAACGGGCTGAGATTGACTGCGTCGCCCAGGTTCGGCGACACCGCGGCGACCGCAGCGCTTGTGCCGTGATACGCATAGGAGGATACGATCACGCCTTCGTTGCCGCTGGCAAATCGCGCGATTCGCAAGGCCAGATCGTTGGATTCGCTCCCCGTGCAGGTGAAAACGACCCGATCAATTTCGTTCGGGAAGGTATCGACCAACCGCTCGGCATAGTCGACAAGTCTCGGCTCGAGATAGCGCGTGTTGGCGCTGATCTGGCCCGCCTGCTCGGCCATAGCGGCATTCACTTCCGGGTGGCAGTGGCCGAGAGACGGCACGTTATTGTAGAAGTCGAGATAGGCCCGCCCGTCAGGATCGTACAGCCACATCCCTTCGCCGCGAACAAAGTGCACGGGCCGGCGATATTGCAGCCGATAAGAAGCCCCTAGAACGCCGTCGCGGCGGGCAATCAGCTCCGCCTCGCGCCTGGGAAGGTGGGATGCGCCGGGTCTGTAACGATTAGGCATGAGATCTGTGGACATGTGCTGCTGCCTATCTGTGGGAGTAACTTGGTCGATTCACCCTACTGGCGGCCGCGACGACGATATCGCGGCCACGACTGCCGCCTCGCCCGCTCTGCCATCAAGAGACGCCAAGATGGAGAGGCCGTGCTCGGCACGCGCGACGTTCTTTTTAATGTACTGGGCGTCAGCCGGGAAAAGGTGGGAGCGCCAGTAATTGACCAGGATCAATGCGCTTTGCCGCGCCCGCATCAGCCCGGCGAGCATACTTGCTTCCAGCGTCGAAAGCGCAATTACTGATGCATAGCCGGCAATCAGATGTTCGGCCCCACCCAAGGGAAGGGCCGGATCCTTTACCACGTGACTTGCTGCGATCGCCAGATCCTGAATCCTGGGGCTCCAGCAGCCATCGCCAAAATCAATAAACCCCACTCCCTGGCCAGTCACCAGCATATTGAACGGGCTGGGATCATTGTGAGTGACCTGCCAGGCTACATTCGCGATTTGTGGCTCGATCAACTCCACATACTCGGCCATCGCCGCGCGGACGCTGTCGGCAATCCCACCGGATGGTAGGTATTGCTCCAGTTCCATCAGCCGCGACCAGCACCCGATATGCCAAAGAACAGGGCGATGGGCCGCGGGCACATTGACCCGCTCAAGGGCAAGGTCCAGCCGGGCCAGAGCGCTGCCAATTCGAAAAAGCAGCTCTGGAGCAGGCGTCTCCCAGTGCAGCGGAACGCCCTCAATCCGGCTCTGCAAGTACCCGCATACCCCCTCTTCCTCGAACATCAACGCGCCGCTGCCCGTGCGGAGCACTTCGGGTGCAACGAAGCCCCCAGCCCCTTGCAAGGCCGCCATGGCGGCGGTTTGGAAACGGAAGCTGCCAATCGCCTCCGGCCTTGTCGAGGTCTTCAGGATCAGTCGGCGGCCGTCCGTGAGGTTGACCTCGACCGTCCGCTCGACCTCGGAGGACAATGTCGCGATCAATCCCGCCAACCCATAATGGCGCTTCAGTAGTGCCGCCGGCATGTCCGGCTCGGCGGGATCCGGCCGAGCCGCCAGGATGGCGGCGGCTGCGCGAAAATAGGCCTCGGTTGAGGCTGCCGCGCAAGGCAGGTGGTCGCGTCCCGCAGCCAGGGACCTATTGTGCGGGACCAGATCGCTACAAGCACCCAATTCGAATGATCCTCACCTGTTGGAAATGGTGTTCTTCATTCTGCCAAAGGAAGCAGGGCTCCGGCCATGAGGCCCGCGCTTTTCATTTTTTGCGGCGGTTGCAACAGTTCCGCTGGCAGCGCGCGAAAACGGATATGAAAGGCCCGCCGCCCATCTTCGCCGTCAGATCCCGAACACGCCTGGTAGCTGCGTCACATCGCGGATTTCGGTGTACTCGTAATAGGGGTTGGCCGGCTCATGGCCGCGGTTTACCCAGACCTTGCTCTGGATGCCCAGATCATAGGCGGACATCAGATCATGGCGGAACGACGAGGAAACGTGCGTAATGTCCTCCGGGCCGCATCCGAGCATATCGAACATGTATTCGAACGCCTTGAAGTGCGGCTTGTAGGCGCCCGCCTCTTCGGCAGTTAAGACGGCATGAAAGGGCGCACCGAGCTTTGCCACGTTCGACGGAATCTGCGCCACCATGGAGTTCGTCAGGGTTACCAGCGGAATTTCCTTGGCCAGTCTGGCCAATCCCGCGGGCACGTCCGGATGCGGTCCCCACGTCGGGATACGATTGTAGATCGTTTCAGCGTCTTCGGCACGGAACGGGACATTGTTGCGCCGGCAGGCGCGCTCGAGCGCGTTGTGGACGATATCCGCGTAGGGCTTCCAGTCCTGCATCACCTCATCGAGGCGGTAACCTTGGAAATTCCTGATGAATTCATCCATGCGCGGCCCATCCAGAAGATGACCGAGTAGGTCCCGAGCGGCTTCCGCCATCTGGAAATTGATCAGCGTGCCGTGGCAATCGAAGGTTACGTATTTCGGCCGGAAGCGAGCCATGTTCCTGATCCCTGTAATCTGCTTATAGGAAAAAGGATAGCCACAGGCGTTGGGCAGAATGTGCCGGAACGCATGATCATTCAGCAGAGGGCCCTCCGATCTATCGCAAACCCAGCACGACCTTCGGCAGCACTTGCTTGGTTCGCCCTCCCGAGCCGAAACCGACCTGCTGCGCTCGCACTGTGTGCAGAGCCGAGCCGAATAGATCAGGGTCGTACTCGGTTCGGCACGCGTCTAGCGCGTCGTCGAGATGTCATGGACACCGTGAGGAACCGCAGGCAGCTATGGTGCGCCAGTTCATGCAATTCATCTCGAGTAAAGGTCGAGGAAATCCTCAACCCGTCATTCCGCCGACAGGATTCAACTGACGGGCCGTGCTCCGCAAACGCTATGAAGAGGTGCAGTTAGCCGGCATCAAACGTCACCATCCAACTCCCGTATCATCCCCGGCAAGCGTATTAAGTAGTGCCACGGCGGATCTCCTCTTCTTCGAGGAGGTTTATCCGCCCCACGTCCGACGTCGATCGCCAGATTTTGTGATTGACCCGCGCGTCTGCTTCATCCGTGCGATCGCCCGTCGCCTGCCACACTGCGCGAACAGAACGAGTACCAATACCGAATCCCCTATCGGAGCTGTTCAAGATCAAGACGCAGCCGGTCGGCGGTTCGGTCGCTGGAAACGGCCGGCAGGACATATCTTGCGGTGAGCGGTCCAGCTATCGAAACCAAACATGGGAACACCAACTCCCTCCACGCGCGGCGAAAATAACGCTTAGAAATAGCCGAGGATGGATTTGACCTCGAGATACTCCAACATGCCCTCGAGGCCGTACTCGCGCCCGTTTCCGGATTGCTTGAAGCCGCCAAACGGTGCGTGGGGATCCCAGGCCGGGTAGTTGAGATGCACCTGACCGGCGCGGATCCGCGACGCGACGTCCTTGGCTCGGTCCATATCTCTGCCCTGCACATGCGCCCCGAGGCCATAGACGGTGTCGTTGGCGATGGTGACGGCCTCCTCCACCGTCTCATATGGGATGATGCAGAGGACCGGACCGAAGATTTCCTCCTGGGCAATACGCATGCCCGTGCGCACCTCGGAAAAAATGGTCGGCTTGACGTAGAGCCCGGCATTCAGGCCGCCTGGACGACCCTCCCCACCAGTGATGAGCTTCGCGCCTTCGGAAATGCCGACGCCGATCATGGTCTGGATTCTGTCGAACTGGGCTCGGTTGGCGATCGCACCATGGGTGGTGGTCTCCGCCAGAGGATCGCCAACGACGATCTCGTCCGCGGCGCGCTCGGCTATCGACTCAATCTCCGCAAGCTGCGCGCGCGGCACGATCATGCGCGTTGGCGCGCTGCATGACTGACCGAGATTGCGGAAGGCGGCGGCTATGCCCAGAGAAATGGCGCGATCGAGATCAGCATCCGGCAGGACCACGTTCGGCGACTTACCGCCGAGCTCCTGCGCGACGCGCTTCACAGTCGGCGCTGCCGCCTGGGCCACCGCAATGCCTGCACGGGTAGAGCCGGTAATCGAGATCAAATCGACGTTGGCATGGGACGCAAGAGCCGCCCCGACGCAGAGGCCGTCCCCATTGACGAGATTGAAGACACCCGCCGGGAAGCCGGCTTCCTCGATCGCCTCCGCGAACAGAAGGGCGCTCAACGGAGAGAGTTCACTTGGCTTCAGCACGAGTGTGCAGCCCGCGGCAAGTGCCGGCGCGACCTTGGCGGTGAGTTGGTAGAGCGGCCAGTTCCACGGCGTAATCAGCCCGCAGACACCGACCGGTTCGCGGGTGACGGCCGTGTGGCCGCGCTGCTCGACGAAGGTGAACGATGTCAGGACATCGCGGGCGGTCTTCACATGGGCAATGGCCAGCGGTACCTGCGCTGTGCGCGCATACCCGATCGACGCGCCCATTTCCAGGGTGAGGCATTGTGCAAGCAGTTCGCTGCGCGCTTCGAGCAACGCATGCAGGCGATCGAGCAAGCTCACGCGGTATTCCGGCTTTGTCCGGCTCCAGGTAGCAAATGCCAGGCGGGCGGCGGAAACGGCTGCGTCCACATCCTCGCCGTTTCCGAGCGGAAACCTAGTCATGACCTTTTCCGTGGCCGGATTGATAACGTCGCCCGTAGCGGTGCCACTCGGCTCGCGCCATTCGCCGCCAATGAAGAACCTATCCACGCGGCCGTTGCGGGACAGGTGCTCGAGGGGTGCGGTCATGTCACGAGGTCCTTCATCCGGTAATAGGCACCGAGGATCGGCCGGAACCAGGGACGCCCGAAATAGCGGCCTTCAAGGAGTTTGGACGGGCCTTGATCGAGCCGTTGAGACGCCTCCAGCCCGTAGGAGGTAAGTTTCATTTGCACCACCAGACGTCAGTTTCCATGGGCGTCATGCAAAGCGCGGAGATCGGGGCTCCTACCAGCCGCGGATCCGCTCCCAGCGCGCTTCAATCTCGGGGCTCTCTCCGTTAACGACGCTGTAGAAGTCATGCTGCGCGGCCATTGCGCACGCATGGTTGGGCAGGATACGGATTCGAGTCCCGACGGGGAGTTCGGGCATGCTCTTGCCGGACCCGCTGCGGATCGCGAGGATGCCGTGTTCCTGGCTGGCTTGTGCCACCACGACATCATCGAGCACGCGCCCACTTTCGTCGCAGACCACGCCGTAGCCCTGGTCGACACGCTGGTTCGCGGTTCCGCGGTCGCGCGAGAGGGCCATCCACCCCGCGTCGACCAGCACCCAGCCTTTTTCCGGCTTGGCGCCGATAACGGTGGCCAAAACGGAGATCGCGATATCGTCGATGGCACAGACCCCCACCCCGGACTGAACGAGGTCGAAGAACATGTAGACCCCGGCGCGCAACTCGGTGACGCCTTCCAGATTTTCGGCAAAGTGCGCGGTGGGCGTCGAGCCGAGGCTGACGATCGGGCAGGCATGTCCGTGAGCGCGCAGGATTTGGGCTGCGCGCACGGTGGCGGAACGCTCGTTCTCGGCTGCCTTCACCAGCGCGTCGGGCGTGCTCAAGCCATAGGACTCACCGGCATGGGCGAGGACGCCGACAAGGTTGGCGCCCGCTGCGACAACCTTGTCGGCCACCTCGACCAGCGTGGGATCATCCGGCTTCAATCCGCCGCGATGGTCATCGCAATCCAGTTCGATGAAGACTGATGGCACAACGCCCGTTGCCTTGCGCACATCGGCTAGGGCATCGGCCTGTGCTACGGTATCGAGGAGCAGTTTGAGATCGGCCCCCGTGCGGCGACAAAGCTCCATGGCGCGCACGGCCGAAGCCGGCGACATGCCGACGGCATAGGTCATGTCGCGAAAGCCATGGCCGGCGAAATATTCCGCCTCGGCGATGGTCGAGACCGTGATCGGACCGGGCCCGTCCGGGAACGTTTGTCGGGCGACGTCGACGCTCTTGGCCGTCTTCATGTGAGGGCGCAACACAACCCCGAGCTTTCTAGCGTGGTCGGCAAGACGATGGATATTGCGCTGGAGTTTCTCGCGATCCAAAAGCATGGACGGGGTGACGAGGGCGTCGATTGTTTTGGCTGCTTCACGCATCTTTGCATTCGACTCCATCGCTGCCACATCCTCATCAACCGAACGACTGGTTTGCCAAGGCATACAGGCGGGTCGTCCCGTCGGAAGTCGGCCGCTGCCCCTTAACCATGGCGGTCGCATTGCCGACTCGCTTGAGGCCCAAGCGCTCCAGCCAGTCGCTCAACCCGTGTTCGGCGTTGACGTCAATGCGCACGAACTGCCCAGGAAGCATCGCAAGGTGAGCCAAGATCAGGCGTTGCGCGTCGTGGGCACTTTCGGCCGCGGTGGGGCCGATGACGTAGCCGCGCCCGAACCTCCTGGCGATGGCGTAGCCCGCAACTCGCCCGCCGCGGTCGACCACCACCACGTCACCCGCATCGGCAAGTGCAGCCACCATCGTCTGACGGGACATGCCCGATGCCCGTTGGTCGAAGGAGTGGATCGCCGGGAGGTCGGAAACAGTCGCCGGGCGGATGTCGTCGCGGCCGTCCGGCGTCACGGCGATAGTCAGCGGGCCTTGGTGTTGGTGCACCATGCCCAAGGCGGTGAAGCCGCGCCGCTCGTAGAGCGTCAGCCCCTCCTCAGTGGAATTGAGCAGCACGTTCCGCTCGCCAGTCGCTGCAAGTAGGCCATCGAAGAGCTGCGAGCCAAAGCCGCTGCCTTGTGCGGAGGCGGTGACGATGATCATGCCGGCGCTGGCATAGGCTCCGTAGTTCCACCACATGGCCGTGCCGAACACGTCGCCTGCCCGCTCCAGCACCAGGCCGTGGCCCACCATCGCAGCGAACGCCCAGTCCTCCCGGCGATAAGGCCAGCCCATCTCCTGCGACAGCTTCAGCGCGCCCGGCACGTGACGGCTTTCAAAATTCATCAGCTCGAGCGGGGTGCTGAGTGTTCTTCTTACGTGTTCGAGGGTCATAAGAAAATGCCGTCTCTTGGTCCGGGTCCGATGAAGTCGACCTTAGAGTTGCCTCCCACTGACGGATTTCCCTGCCGTTTTGACCTTTCAGATCAGCGGTATTGTTCGTTCTGAGCAGATTCTCGGCATGCCAAATCGCACAAATCGGGAGAGATATCTGACGTTTGAATCGCCCTCGTAAATCCGCGGTCGGCGTGCGGTTGATGCTCAGGAGGAGACCTGGATGATCTACATCAGCGAAGAAGAGTCTGCCGCCCTCGTCACGCACGACCTTGCTTTCGAGGCGGCGCGAGCGGCCCTCGTGGCCGCAGCGTCCAAGCAGAGCGGCGTCTTTCCTGCGGTTCTCGGGCGCTCGCGGGAAGCGAGCAACACCTTCTCAATCAAGTCTGGCTGGTCGGACGACCTGACTGGGATGAAGATCGGCTCCTTCTGGTCGGGCAATCTTGCGCGTGGCCTGCCCCGCCACAACTCCACCATCGTGCTGCTCGACCAAGGTACGGGTCAACTCGGCGCCGTGATCGAAGCGGGCAAGGTCAACGCCTACAGGACAGCCGCCGCCGACGCGGTTGCGGCCGATCTTCTTGCACGAGAACAAGCCAATGTTCTGGCGATATTCGGAGCCGGCAATCAGGCCGGCTTCGAAGTGATTGCGCTGGCGCGCATCCGCCCGATCGACACCGTGTTGGTCGTGGCCAGGCCTTCGCCGCGGCGTGACGCCTTTGTCGACCAGATCGGCGAAACGGGCCTGGAGGTGCGCGCCGTACCGGCCGAAGAAGCCGTGCGCGCAGCTGACATTGTGGTGACGGCGACACCCTCACGTGAACCTCTGTTCGATGCCGCCTGGGTGAAACCCGGAACCCATGTCGTCAGCATGGGCTCGGACGCACCCGGCAAGCGCGAATTGCCGGGCGACTTGTTGTCGAGGGCAAGGCTGTTCTGCGACCTGCCCTCGCAGTCCCTCCAGATTGGCGAGTTCCAGCACGTCCGCAGCGAGATCGGCGCGGGCGTGCTTGCCGTAACACCCATCGGCGACGTCATTGAAGAGCGTGCACCCGGACGTCGCTTGGAAGACGAAATCACGGTCTTCGACAGTTCCGGTATCTCCCTGCAGGACCTCTACATGGCCGACGCGCTGATCCGCGCTAAGCTCCGCCGGTGATCCCGCCTGGGCCTTTTGACCGACGTCGACCACATACCTTTTCAGCCAAACGAAATCTTGCATTGTGCTTTCAGCCATCGAGCAAGATCGTGAACTTTCCCAGACGGTTCGGTTTCTCCTATCCATATGAGCCCATAGTGGCTTCCGTCGGGATCGAAACCGGCCGGTGCGATGAGCCGCTCTCTATCTATGTCGTCGGTTGCAAGGACCATGGGACTGAGCGCAACGCCCAACCCCGCCGCTGCGGCTTCAATGATCAGGAAGTGATGGTCGTAGAAGCGGATTTCCGTGGGGCGCGGCACCGAGGAGTGGATGGATAGCCAATGCGACCAAGCGTCCGGCCGGGTCTTTGAACCCAAGGCGACATATTCCCCCGATGCAAACGCCGGCGCGAGCTGAGGGCTCATGACTGGCCCCACCTTCTCAGGAAAGAGGCGCTGGACATGCCAGGCGTCGGGCAGCCCGAAGTCGAGTCGGCGGATGGCGAGATCTATCCGGTCGCGACGGAACTCGACCGGACCGCCACCCACTGACAGATGTAAGACGATCTCGGGATGCGCACTGTGGAAGTTTGGCAGTCGCGGAATGAGCCAACGCATCGCGACCGAGGGCTCGCATGAGAGAACCACGGCGTTTTGCTGAACGTTGGCAGCCCGCAGGCCTTCGACCGTTGTCGTCAATTCCGTGAAGAAGCGGCCAAGGGTAAGGTTGAGCGTCTCCCCGGCCGCCGTGAGGCGCAAACCCCGGCCACTTTTCTCAAAAAGTTTGAATCCAAGGTCTTCGGACAGCTTGGTAATCCGACGGCTGACGGCGCCATGGGTCAAGGCGAGACGGTCTGCGGCCAGCCGGACGGAGCCGAGACGAGCCGTCGTCTCGAACGCTCGCAGATCATCCAGTGAGGGTATTTCGGACCGCTTCATCGGTGAGTTTCTATCACCGATTTTGCGTAGAAACTATCGCTTTTCAAGCGGCGTAGGATCGGCATGATTGATCCATGCGAACCAATAGCCAATATACGATCGGTATCCTCGCCGACGACCTGACCAGCGCCGCGGATGGCGCCGGACCGTTCGTCGAGCGAGGTTTGCGAGCTGTAGTCGGCCGAGCCTGCCTGCCGGCGGAGGAGGCAACGATCGTCGCCGTCGACAGCGGATCGCGATCTGCTACCGCCTGGCAGGCTGCGGAACTCGCGGCGGAGCTTGCTGTGCAGCTCGCGTCGCGCGATGTCCTCTACAAGACCGTGGACTCCACCCTGCGGGGCCATGTGACGGAGGAACTGGAAGCCGCTTTCAAGGCAAGTGGTCGCAAGATGCTTGTCTTTGCTCCTGCGTTCCCCGCTGCAGGGCGCACGACCGTGAGCGGCGTTCAGCTCGTTGATGGCGTGCCGGTAGCGGAGACCGCCTACGGTCGCGACCCCGTTCATCCGACGCGGCAGTCACGGCTGGTCGACTTTGTTCCGGCCACCGTCAGCAACGCCGTCATTCTCGATGCCACGACGCAGGATGATCTCGACACACAGATTGCCGCCCTGCCGGATCCGGAAGCGATCCTTTGGGTGGGTTCCCCGGGCATGGCGGCGGCCCTGGCGAAGCGCCTTGCGCCGGTTGCGGCAGCATCGAATGCGATCGTGGCGGCCGGCGACATTCTCGTCGCGATCGGCAGCGCCAACCCCCTCAGCCATCGTCAGGCCGATCAGATCGCGGCGGACGCTCGGGTTACCTTGCTTCGGGCTCCGGCCCAGCGCGCGGATGATCCCATGTCCGTCTTACACGACATCGCTCGGGATGCGGCTGGACGACTGCGCGACAAGCGCTTCGATGTCGTGATCGCCACCGGCGGGGATACCATGGAAGCGATTCTCGACCTCCTGGAGATCCGGGGCTTCGAGATCCTGCGGGAGCTCGAGCCAGCCTTTCCGCTGGGCCGCGCCTTCCTCAGGGATGGGCGCGAGCTTCTTATCGGCATGAAGGCAGGCGGCTTCGGTGACGACGACACGCTGCGCCGCGCAATCGCCCAAGTCCGCCAGAACGCCTTAGAACCAGGACAGGCATTGTCATGACGCAAGTCGCTCCCCTTGCCATCACGATGGGCGACGCCTCCGGCATCGGCCCGGAGATCGTGTCGAAGACATTGGCCAACGGCAGTGAGCGGGCGGTCGTTTTCGGCAGCTACCTCGTGATGGAGGAAGTCGTCCATCGCCTGGGTCTCGACCTAGCGGTCAAGCGTATCGCCGGACCTGAAGAGGCGCGCTTCGCGCCGCGGTCCATCGAGATCGTCGAAGCGACCCAAATCTTGGCGCTGCCGCCGCCTGGGATCGTCAACGCTACTTCCGGCCAAGCTTCCTTCGACGCAATCACATCCGCCATAACGGCCGCCAAGGCCGGTAGCGTGAGCGGTATCGTTACCGCACCTATCAACAAGGAAGCGATGGGATGCGCGGGCATTCGCTATCCAGGACACACCGAGATTCTGGCGGAGTATGGCGGCGCAAAGCGAGTCGCCATGATGCTGGCCAATGACGATATCCGCACGGTTCTGGTCACCATCCACACATCGCTTCGCAAGGCCATCGACCAGGCCGATTTCGACGCACAGATGTCGGCGATCCGGTTGGCGCATGACGGCGGCAAGGCCCTGGGGATCGCGGCACCGCGAGTTGCAGTCGCAGGGCTCAATCCACACGCCGGTGAAGGTGGTCTCTTCGGTGACGAAGAAATCCGGATCATACGGCCTGCGATTGAGGCGGCGCGCGCCGAGGGCATTGATGCCAGCGGACCCTGGCCCGGCGACACGGTATACATGCAGGCCCGCAAGGGTCGCTTCGATGTGGTCGTAGCCCAATATCACGACCAGGGGCTGATCCCGGTGAAATATCTTGGCCTCGAAAAGGGCGTCAACATCACGCTGGGCCTGCCGTTCGTCCGCACTAGCCCCGACCACGGAACGGCGTTCGATATCGCAGGTCAAGGCATAGCCGATCCCAGGAGTCTGGAAACCGCCATCGCTTACGCTCGGCGGCTCGTTGCTGCGCAAACCGAGACCAAAGAACATGAAAGGGTAATCTGATGGGCCTCCGCTTCATCTTCATGCTCACGCGCAACGACCGCACCGTCGAGGACGCGTCGAAACAACTTCAGACCGCCTTGAGGCTCGGCGTGCGCCATATCGGCTTCAAAGATATCGGCCTGCCGACCGACCAGCTGATGGCCCTCAACGCCGCCATCAAGGCGGGCGGAGCGACCTCCTATCTCGAGGTTGTGTCGCTCGACCGCGACAGCGAGATCGTTTCGGCACGCGCCGCGACCGAGATTGGCGTGGATGTGTTGCTGGGCGGCACACGCGTCGATGACGTCCTGCCTGTAATCGCCGGCACAGACATCCAGTATTGCCCCTTCCCGGGCCGCATCATGGGCCATCCCAGCGTTCTGGAAGGGAGCATCGAGGAGATCGTCGAAAGTGCCAAGGCGCTTGCGGGGCGGGAGGGCGTGCATGGCCTTGACCTGCTGGCTTACCGGTCCAAGGAAGACGTTCCAGCTCTTATGAAGGCGGTCTGCGCCGCTGTGTCCAAGCCCGTCTACATCGCCGGCTCCATCGACACGCCCGAGCAGATCGCCGTGGTGAAGGCGGTTGGCGCTGCCGGCTTCACGATCGGCACCGCCGCGCTCGATGGCAAATATCCGGCGCAGGAGGACGGCGTGCCGGGTCAGCTCGCCGCGATCATTCGCGACGTCGCCGCGCTCAACAACCATATTTCACCATTCCACAAGAGAAACCTGACGAACGCGTTCCAGCGCTTCTCCGACACCTGGACGCCGAAGATCGCGGGCCAGGTCAACGGTATGCAGATCAAGCTCGCCAAATTCGAGGGCGAACTTTCCTGGCGTTTCCACAAGAAGGAGGACGAGCTCTTCTTCGTGCACAAGGGGCGTCTTCTCATGAAGTTTCGTGACCGTGACGAGATTGTCGAGGCGGGCGAATTCATCATCGTGCCGCATGGCGTCGAGCATTGCCCAGTCGCTCTGGACGACACCTGCGATGTCATGCTGCTCGAGCCGGGCACCACGCCGAACACCGGCACGGCAGCCGATGCGCGAAGGATTGCTGAACGCGGCCAGGTTTGAGGAGCGTGCGCGAACTAGTAAACTGGCACCGAAATTCGGTGGCACAGTAATTCACTCCGACAGGTTCTCAATCATGCAATCCAATGCTATCCGCCTCGATTTCCGCTCTGATACGGTCACCCGTCCCACCGCGCAAATGCGTGCGGCGATGGCGGCTGCCGACGTGGGCGACGATGTGTTGGGCGATGATTTCACAGTCCAGGCGCTCGAGGCGCGGGTTGCCGCGGTGTTCGGCAAAGATGCGGGACTCCTGCTGCCGACCGGCACCATGGCCAATCTCGCTGCGATCATGAGTCATTGCCAGCGCGGCGAGGAGTATCTCTGCGCGAGCGGAGCGCATACCTATCTGTGGGAAGCCGGGGGCGCTGCCGTGCTGGGCTCGGTCCAGCCGCAGCCTTTGCCGGTCCGGGCCGACGGCACGATCCCCATCGAGGATCTACACGCCGCGGTTAAGGACGACGATCCGCATTTTGCAGTCACACGTCTAGTCACCATAGAGAACACGTTCGCCGGGCGAGTTTTGCCGCGAGAACATCTGGCCGAGGTCGTCGAATTTGCGCGGGAGCGGAAGCTCGCGACCCATCTTGACGGTGCGCGGCTGTTCAACGCGGCTGCGGCGCTCGGCGTTGATGTCGGGTACCTGGCAGAGGGCTTCGATAGCGTGTCGTTGTGCCTTTCAAAGGGGCTCGGGGCGCCGCTCGGATCAGTGCTGGTCGGCGATGCCCCGTTGATCGCCCGTGCGCGCCGGTGGCGCAAGATGCTCGGCGGCGGCATGCGACAGGCCGGAATAATAGCAGCGGCGGGGCTGTACGCGCTCGACCATCATGTTGACCGTCTGATCGAGGACCACGCCAACGCTCGGGCGCTCGCGGACGGCTTCATGGGAATTGAAGAACTGACGGTGACACCGCCGCAGTCCAACGTGGTGTTTGTCGATCTAGCGCCCGAGTTGGCGACCCGGCTATCACAGGCGCTACGTGAACTCGGCATCGCGGCGAGTTTCTGGCCGGGTGGACGAATGCGCTGGGTCACCCATCTCGACGTCGATCGTGTCGCCGTTGGCGAGGCAATCGCAGCGGTGCGCGAGGTCGCTGAGAGTCGGAGATGAAATGCGCGCACGGACTGCACGGTTGCCTCCCGGAACCCGTAGAAGAAGCGGTATTCCCAACGATGCTCGTGGCTGCGATAGCCGAGTTAAATTTTGCATTGAGTAATTCAGCGGCAAGCTCGTGTAGGAGTGGCCATGGCCCCCAGACATGGGTGTGGTTCCACTCGACGTGAATCATGTCGAGATTCTGTCGCCCAGCCGTGCTCCAAGCCTCCAAACGTGCTCAAGACTTCAAGCCCATAACAACCACTATTTGAGGTTTATTCCTGCGTGCCCAGTCCGCGCCTGGGACCTTCAACGAGACTACCCGCCTGTCAGCGGCAGGCCCGATCAAGTTTTGGCTTCGACAAGCCTGAGCAGGTTGTCGTCGCCCTCAGCAGGGGTATATCGCTCTGCCTCCAGGACATTCATGTCCACCGATGGCGAGCCCTGACCTCTTGCACTAGGCGCTGCCCCCTCACCAATCCATCACCACCTTGCCCGAACTGCCGCTCCGCATTGCGTCGAACCCTACCTGGAAATCATCGATCCCGATGCGATGCGTGATCAGCCCCGACACATCCAGCGGCCCCTGCACCAGAGCGATCATCTTGTACCAGGTCTCGAACATCTCGCGGCCGTAGATGCCTTTCAGATGCAGCATCTTGAAGATGACCTTGTTCCAGTCGATCTCGAAACCGGTTGGCGCGATGCCCAAAATGGCGATCTTGCCGTCATTGTTCATGGTGTCGATCATGTCGCGAAAGGCGGGCGCGGCGCCGGACATCTCCAGGCCGACGTCGAACCCTTCGGTCATGCCGATCGAGGGCATGACGTCGCGCAGCTTCTCCTTCGAGGCGTCGACGACATGCTGGACGCCGAGTTTCCGCGCCAGATCGAGGCGAACGGGGTTGATGTCGGTGATAACGACTTTTCGCGCGCCGACGCATTGCGCCACCAGCGCGCCCATGATGCCGATCGGGCCGGCACCGGTGACCAGCACGTCCTCGCCGACCAGATCGAAGGACAGTGCCGTGTGCACGGCATTGCCCAGCGGATCGAAGATGGCGGCGATCTCATCCGGCACGTCGTCGGGGATCGGCACGACATTGTGCTGCGGGATGACCATATATTCGCCGAAAGCGCCGGGGCGGTTGACGCCGACGCCGAGCGTGTTGCGGCAAAGATGGCCCCTGCCCGCGCGGCAGTTGCGGCAATGGCCGCAGACGATGTGGCCTTCGCCCGAGACGCGCTGGCCAAGCTTGTATTCGGTGACGGCCGCACCGAAGTCGGCAACCGTGCCGACGAATTCGTGGCCGGTCACCATCGGCACCGGCACGGTCTTCTGCGCCCACTGGTCCCAATTGTAGATGTGGACGTCGGTGCCGCAGATCGCGGTCTTCTTGACCTTGATCAGCACGTCGTTGGGGCCGATCTCCGGCACCGGCACCTCTTCCATCCAGATGCCCGGCTCGGCCTTGGCCTTCACCAGCGCCTTCATCATGTTGGACATCAGCCGATTACCCCGAGTTCGCGTCCCACCTCGCCAAACGCCTCCACCGCCCGGTCGATATCCTCCGCCGAATGCGCGGCCGACATCTGCGTGCGGATGCGAGCTTGGCCCTTCGCAACGACCGGGAAGGAAAAGCCGATCACATAGATGCCGTGGTCCATCATCATGTCGGCCATCTTCCCAGCGAGCGCCGCGTCGCCGATCATCACCGGGATGATCGGGTGGTCGGCGCCGGCCAGCGTGAAGCCCAGCTTTTCCATGCGCGCGCGGAATCGGGCGGCATTGTCGTAGAGCCGACGTCGCATTTCCGTACCCTGCTCGATCATGTCGAGCACTTTCAGCGAAGCACCGGCGATCGCGGGCATCAGCGTGTTGGAGAAGAGATAGGGCCGCGAGCGCTGGCGCAGCCATTCGACGATCGGCCTGCTCGCGCTCGTGTAGCCGCCGGAGGCGCCGCCAAGCGCCTTGCCGAGCGTACCGGTGAGGATGTCTATCCGGCCTTCCACGCCGCAATATTCCGGCGTGCCGCGGCCGTGCTCGCCGACGAAGCCGACGGCATGGCTGTCGTCCACCATCACCATCGCGTCGTATTTTTCCGCCAGGTCGCAAATCCCCTTCAGGTCGGCGATCACGCCGTCCATGGAAAAGACGCCGTCGGTGGCAATCAACCGGAACCGAGCATCGGAGGCCGCCTTTAGCCGCTCCTCCAGCTCCTTCATGTCGTTGTTGGCGTATCTATAGCGCTGAGCCTTGGAGAGCCTTATGCCGTCGATGATCGAGGCGTGGTTGAGCGCATCGGAGATGACCGCGTCCTCCTCGCCGAGCAAAGTCTCGAACAGGCCGGCATTGGCATCGAAGCAGGAGGAATAGAGGATCGTGTCCTCCATGCCGAGGAACCGCGACAGCCGCGCCTCAAGCTGCTTGTGCTCCTCCTGCGTGCCGCAGATGAAGCGCACCGAGGCCATGCCGTAGCCGTAACGGTCGAGCGCGGCCTTGGCTGCCTGGCGCAGTTCCGCCTTGTCGGCAAGGCCGAGATAGTTGTTGGCGCAGAAATTCAGCACCTTGCGGCCGCCGACCTCTATAGTCGCCGATTGGGTCGAGCTTATCACGCGCTCACGCTTGTAAAGGCCTCCCCCCTCGATGTGCGAAAGAAGCTCGCGAAGGTGATCTTCTAAAGTCGACGCCATGATGCCATCACCTCCAGTGTCGCAAACGTGCGGTCTTGCTCATGCGATCTCTCCACGAAGCGCTCGCAAGATGCGCTCGAAGTGGCTGGGATCGTGTGCGTTGAGGAGCGCTGCTTCTCGTGGCAGGTACAGGTCCCAGAGGCGCGACAGCCAAAAACGAAATGCGCCGGCCCGCTGCATTGCAGGAAGCAATGTGCGTTCGGCTGGAATAAGCGCGCGAACAGCCTCATAGCCGCCGAGGAAAGCCGCAACCCGCTCATCGTGTCGGCGGCCGGTGCAGCCATCGACGCACCAATCATTGAGGCACACGGCAATATCGAACAGAAAGGTGTCGCATCCGGCGAAGTAGAAATCGAAGACGCCCGTTAGCTTCCCACCGTCAAACAAGACGTTGTCGCGAAAAAGATCGGCGTGCACCGGCCCTTCGAGGAGCTGCCCGTAGGTCAGGGAGGCCGCGACCTGCCTCTGAAAGGCCAGTTCGTTCGAGAGCAACGCTCGCTGTGCATCAGAGACGTATCGGCCGACTACCGGTACCACCTCGTTCCACCATTCAAGTCCTCGCGGATTGACCTGGCCTCCTGCGTAATCGCTTCCGGCGACATGCATTCTCGCAAGAATCTCCCCGACAGAGCGACAATGGGCCTCTGTCGGTTCTGTCACGCTCTCGCCAGGAAGCCTGTTGACCACCACCGCGGGCCGGCCTTTGAGCGAGTGAAGAAGCTCGCCATGCCTGTCAGCAACCGGATCCGGGACCGGAATGCCGCGCTCCGCAAGGTGCTTCATGAAATGGAGGTAGAACGGCAGTTGCTCGAATGTGAGCCGCTCGAATAACGTGAGCACATACTCTCCGGTTTCAGTATCCACGAAGTAGTTCGTGTTCTCAATTCCGGTTGTGATGCCGCGGACTGATTTCGGCCAGCCCAGACCCAGCGCCCGAAAGAACGCTGCGACTTCGTCGACTGACAGCTCCGTATACACAGCCATGGCGAAAAAGCGGTTCCCGATTGCTGAAGCGGCTGTTCAGCAGACCGCAGCCTGCAGGGCTTCGGCGATAAAGGTCTTTACGGTCTGCACATCGGCGGGGAGCAGTTTGAACCGCCTCGCCAATTGCTCGATGCCATCGAACCGGTCTGGACGATCGGGCTCCCGGCCCAAAGCCTCCTTGATCGTCCCAGCAAATTTGATCGGCAGTGCGGTCTCGAGCACGATCATCGGCCTCTCCGGGACGCAGTGCTCGCGCGCGACCTTCACGCCATCGGCCGTATGCGGATCAATAACCGTGTTGGAACGCTGCCACGTGTCACGGATCGTCGCCAACCGGTCGGCGTGGGTGCTCTTCCCGCTGCGAAAGCCAAAACGACCCGCCATCTGCGCGAAGGCGGGATCACCGCTGACATCGAACGATCCTCGATCCGTGAGTTGACCGTCAAACATGGATTTCGTCCGGCTCGCATCGCGACCGAGCAGGTCGAACACGAAACGCTCGAGGTTAGACGCTTTCGAGATATCCATCGAAGGGCTTGAGGTTTCATAAGTGTCCGCGTGGCCTCGCAACCGATAAACACCGGTGCGGAAGAATTCGTCGAGCACATCGTTCTCGTTGGTCGCAACCACGAGACGGGATATGGGAAGACCCATCATGCGAGCGACATGGCCCGCGCAGACGTTACCGAAATTGCCCGAAGGAACGGCGAAGTCTACCTGTGATGAATTCTCTTCGGTCACCTGAAAATAGGCGGAGAAGTAATAGACCACTTGAGCCGCCAGCCGGGCCCAATTGATCGAATTGACGGCGCCGATGCGGTGGCGCCTCTTGAAGTTGGCATCGCCAGACACCGCTTTTACGATGTCCTGGCAATCGTCGAACACTCCTTCGATGGCGATGTTGTGGATGTTTTCGTCAAGCAGGCTGAACATCTGGGCCT
Organism: Mesorhizobium sp. 131-2-1; assembly: GCF_016756535.1. Taxonomy (NCBI): domain Bacteria; kingdom Pseudomonadati; phylum Pseudomonadota; class Alphaproteobacteria; order Hyphomicrobiales; family Phyllobacteriaceae; genus Mesorhizobium; species Mesorhizobium sp. 131-2-1. The sequence continues at coordinate 154,633 of NZ_AP023248.1, forward strand.
GCTGGAAGGCGCTCATGCGTCCGTGCGGCGACATCATGAAGACACGGATGCCCGTCTTGCCGCGCATGGCATATTCCGCCGCGCTTCCCGTGTCGCCGCTGGTCGCCCCGAGGATGTTCAGTTCCTCGCCCCGACGGGCCAGTTCATATTCAAGGAGGTTGCCAAGCAACTGCATGGCCATGTCCTTGAACGCCAGGGTTGGGCCGTTCGACAGTTCTGCGACGTGAAGGTCCATCCCGAGCGCGCGCACCGGCGTGATCCGATCGCTCCTGAAAAGCTCGGGCGTATAGGTCTTCGCGCAGATGGCCCTCAGATCGCCAGGTGGAATATCGTCGATATAGAGCGACAGGATTTCGAAGGCGAGCTCGGAATACGACAAGCCCCGCCACCGATCCAGCATGGCATCGTCCACAATCGGGTAAGCCTCGGGCACATAGAGCCCACCATCGGGCGCCAGACCTTCAAGCAGGATATCGCAGAACGACCTGCGTTCGTGATGGCCACGCGTGGAGATGTAGTGCATGTGCTGCTTTTCCTCATGGCCACGATCGGCGGGCCGGGGTCGAGAGACTGCCCCCCCGGCTTCTCAGCGGCAGGCCCGCCACCAGGCGATCTTGTCCTGCAGGCCATAGCCTTTGATGACCGCCGGCAAGAACCAGGGATCGCCCCTATAGAAGGGGATGGAAGCCGGCGGTCGGAAGTCGAAAGCCGTGCTGGCTTCCGGCGCGCGACCCATCAGCTTGTAGGCGGCTCGCGTACCGACCCACGGTGCCCAGACCACACCCGAACCGCAAAAGCCGGTGGCATAGACGATGCCATCCTTCTCGAAGATGCGGGGCAGCATGTCGCGGTTCATGGCCACGTTGCCGAACCAGCTGTGCGAAAAGCGAACCTTCTCCAACTCCGGGAAAAGCTGTACCAGACCGTTGCGAAGGCGGAGCGTCGGGGCTGTCGGATCGCTGTTGCCGTGGGAACTGTCTCGCCCACCGAGCAGAATGCGCGTGCCGTCGGGCGAAGGACGATAATAGAAGCCCAGCTCTCGGTTCTCGCCCATCATCATCAGCTTGGGCATCAGCCGCGCCATCAATTCAGGCGGAAGTTCCTCGGTCGCGATAATTCGGCTGCGAACTGGCACCAGCCGTCGGCGCAGGAATGGAGCGGCGGCATCGGTATAGCCGTTGGTGCAGACCAGCACCTGCCGAGCCTGCACAGTCCCGGCCGATGTCGCGACACGGAACCCGGACACATCTTTCTCGATGGAAATCACGGGCGTTCGTGAGTGGACCGTCAGCCCGGAAGCCAAGGCCACCCGCAGGAGCTCGGCGTGGAACTTAGCCGGGTGCAAACCGCCAATGTCCATCCGAACCGTGCCGCCTCGGTAGAAGTTGGTGCCGATGTAGTTGCCCTGCTCGGCATGCGGAACAGCGTAGGATTCGATCCCTAGCCTCTTCGCCAGCGCCTCGGCGCCGCGGGCCATCTTCTCGTACTGGTCGTATCCGATAGCACCCATGAACCGGCCGACCAGCTTGAAATCGCAGTCGAGTCCCTCGGTCTTAATCAAGTCATAGAGGAATTCGCGCGCGAGCTTGCCTTCAGCCTCAATCGCCTTGGCTTTATCCTCGCCAAAACGCCTGGTGATCGTGGCATAGTCCGGTCGGATTGATCCGCTGGTGATCCCTCCGTTGCGCGACGAGGCTCCTTCGCCAGGGTTCATGGCATCGAAAGCTGCAACAGAACGCCCTTCTCGGGCCAGTACGAGCCCGGCCGAGAGACCGGCATAGCCGGCGCCCACGATCGCCACGTCCAGCCTCCTGGCCAAAGGCTGTGGCGACAGCGGCCTCACCGGCGCCGCTTCCCACCAGTAGGGCGTATTCTTGTCGGCGACTTTGAGCTCGGCCACGTGACTGACTTCTCGTTGCGTTTGCTGATGAGAGAGCGGGCTATTTGCCCAACGTTCAAATGTGGTCGTCCCGGACGTCCAGTGCGTCACGCAGTCCGTCACCGATGAAGTTGAAACTGGTCACCGCGATGGTGATCGCAGCTCCGGGAATGATGGCAAGCCAAGGTGCGCTGCCCAGATATTGCTGGGCGCCGTTGAGCATGTTGCCCCAGCTTGGCAGGGGCGGCTGGATGCCGTAGCCGAGGAAGCTGATATAGGCTTCCATGAGAATGGCGCGCGCCACCGTCAAGGTGGAAGCAACGATGATCGGTCCCATGGCGTTGGGCAGTATCTCGCGGAACATAATGTGGGTGCCGCTCAATCCAAGCATGCGTCCGGCCAGGACGAACTCGCGTTCGCGCAACGAGCGCACTTCCGCTTCAACGATACGGGCAACCTCCATCCAACTCGTGAGGGCGATGATGACTGTGATCATCACGGGACTGGGCTTGAGTGCCGCAGCCAGCGCCAGCAGCAGAAAGATCGATGGGAACGACAGGAAGCCATCGACCGTGCGCATCAGCGTTGCTCCGATCCAGCCACCGCGATAGCCTGCGATCACGCCGACCATCGTGCCGACGAGCGTCGACAACACCATGGCAAAGAAACCCACCAGCAACGAGATCCGTCCCGCCATCAAGAGTCTTGCCGCCAGGTCGCGGCCGAGCGGATCAGTGCCTAGAAAGTGGTGCCCCGTGAGCGGAGGAGCAAAGCGGGCCCGCAGGTCGATATACAGTGAGTCATAAGGCAGGATATGGGGGCCGAGGACGCAAGCGAGGCACAGGAAAACGATCATCGTCAACCCGAGCAGCGCCAGGCGATGCCGTATGAAACGGAGTGCGGCGCGGTTGTTTATCCAGCGGCTTGGAGCTGCATTTGCGGTGAAAGCGGTCATATCGGCTGTCTCCTGACGGGGAAGTAGCGCGCTCAAGCCAGACGAATGCGCGGATCGACAATAGCCACGACAATGTCGGCGATCAGGTTTCCAAGCAGAACGAGGATAGCCGAGAACATCAAAAGCCCCATCACAACGGGATAGTCGCTGTAACCAAGGCTATCGAGAAACAAACGTCCCATTCCTGGCCAGGTAAAGACAGTTTCGGTCACCAGCGCGCCGGTGAGCACACTGGGAAGCTGCATTCCGGCCAAGGTAATCATCGGCAAAAGCGCGTTACCGACGACATGCTTCATCAGAATCCGGCGTTCACTCAATCCCTTGGCCCGAGCCGTCTTGACGAAGTCCTGGCTAATGGCGTCGAGGGTCGCCGTTCGCATGTAGCGGCTCCAGATCGCGACATGGACCAGCGACAGCACGATGCTTGGGAGGATTAGATGGTGGAGATAGCCCAAGACCGAGCTATCGCCAATCTCTGACATATTGCCCGCCGGCAGCCAGCCCAACTTCAGGGAAAAGATGTAGATGCCGACGAGGCCAAACCAGAAGGTAGGGACCGACAATGCGACCATGGCGCCAACGGTCGCAAGATAATCGAATAGCGAGTAGCGGCGTGTGGCGCCGCGGATTCCAACCCAAGCGCCAATGGAGATCGCAATCACGGTTGAGGATCCCATCAGCAGCAGCGTGGCGAACACGTGGCTGCCAATGATCTGCAACACCGGCGCTCCGTCACGGAAGGAGTGACCCCAGTCGCCTCGCACCAGCCGCCACGCCCAGTCCAGATATTGGACCCATATTGGGCGATCAAGGCCCAGCAGCCCCTTGAGACGCTCGATATCCTGCTGGGTCATCCCGGGATCGAGCCCGAATTGCGCCATCGGTCCCCCGGGCAGAAGGTTCAGAATGCCGAAGCCAATGATCGAAACGATCACAAGCAGTACCAGGCTCTGCGAGAGGCGATTGAGCAGGAAGCCGCGCATTCGAATCCCTCCATAGTGGGTTGACGATACGGTCTGTTGCCGCCGCCACTGTAAATTCGGCGGCGGCAACAGCGTGGATTAGGCCTTCCAACGCCAACTTGCGGCATGCCACGACGCGGTGCGCGTGTTGGCGTTGGGCTCGAAGCCGTCCAGACCCTTCTTGCGCCCGAGGACGTTTGTGTAGGCGAACAGCGGCAGGAACGGCAGATCATGGCGCACCGTCTCCTGCACGCGATTGTAGATCGCGCGCCGCTCTTCCGGATCGAAGCTGCGAGCGCCCTTTTCGAGCAGGGCATCGACCTCAGGGTTGGAATATTGCGCGGTGTTCGAACCGTGGCCACCCTGAGCGGCGATTGCCTTCGTATGCAGCCGGTTGGTGGCGTCGGGGTCCGCTGCAATCAGATAGGTGACGCCCGACATGGCGGTGTCGAATTGCGACTTCACCCAGAAATCCCCCCACATCACGGCAGCTGGCAAATTCGAGATCGTCATCTCGACGCCGATCTCGGCAAACGTCTGCTGCAGGAACTGCTGCGTCTGCTCGCGGAGGTTGTTGCCAGACGTCGTTGAGTTGGCGAAGGACAGCCGCACTCCGTCCTTGGCGCGTATTCCATCCGGGCCAGGCTTCCAGCCAGCCTCATCCAGGATCTGGCGCGCCCGATCCAGATTGAACTCCTGCGCGGGCAGGTTCGGATTGTAGTAATAGGACTCCTTCGGCATGAAACTCTCGGTGAGTGTGCCCACGCCGTAGTAGATCGTGTCGACAATCGCCTTCCTGTCCAGAGCGGCGTAGAGCGCTTGGCGCACTGCCAAATCCTTGAACTGCGGGCGGCCCAAATTCAGGTAGAACGACTCCAGCGATGCGCCGGTCTCCAGGGTCACTAGGCGGTCCGGCAGTTCGTGGGCTTCAGTGTAGTGGTCGGGAGTGATGTAAGCCTGATCGACCAGGTCCACGTCGCCGCTCTTGAACTGAGTGTAGAGCACTGTCATATCGGGAATGTATTTGAAGATGAGCTGCTCGATATAGGGACCTTCCCCGGCATACTCAGGATTGGCGACGAGTTCTATATGATCGCCCGCGACGCGCTGGCTCCATTTAAATGCGCCGGTGCCGACCGGCGCCTGGTTGAATGCGGCTGCATTCGGATCGGCCTCTTTCTCTAAAATGTGTTTGGGCACGATGAAGGTCTCGGCCAAGAACGAAAGATAGGGAGCAAAAGCCTCCTTCATCCGCCATGTGATCTCAGTAGGTGAAACCACTGTAATGTCCTGCACGAGCGAATGGCCGCTCGTGCGCCAAGCCCGAAACTTCGGGTTCGTGATAAGCTCGAGGGTGAATTTCACGTCCTCGGCCGTGAATGGCTGGCCGTCGTGCCAGCGGGCATTGTCGCGCAACTTGATGCGCCAGTTCAGACCGTCCTGCGAAATGCCGCCATTTTTCTGGCTTGGCACCTCGGCTGCGAGATTGGGCTGAAGGACGCCTTTGGCGTCCATCCTGACCAACGCATCAAAAACCGAGAAATGGACCGCGTCATCAACTTCGATATGCGCCATCAACGGATTGAACACGGTCGGCTCTTGTGAAAGACCGACGACGACGCGACCGGCCGGACCCGCGGCAGGGGTCTTGGCGAAAGCGGACTTGCCCAGAAGATTGGGCGCGATCAAGCCTGCAGCTCCACCGAGCGCCATCAGTCGCAGCGCCTGGCGTCTCGAGTAGTTGGATGTAGTCGTTGAATTTTTGGTCATGGTAGTTCCTCTCTTGTTATTTTTCATGCGTTTGCTGCAATTGGACGGGCGTTGCCTGACCTCTCCCCTGGAATTGCCGCTACGAGCTGACGCGTGTACGCGGCTTGCGGGTTTAGGAATATCTGCGAGGGCGGTCCGCGCTCGACGATCTGGCCCTTCTGCATAACGGCGATTTCGTCGCAGATCTGGCTGGCCACGCGCAGGTCGTGGGTGATGAAGACCATAGACACGCCGGTCTCGCGCTGTATCTGGTCCAGAAGCTGCAGAATCTGCGCCTGGATCGACACGTCGAGCGCGGAAACCGCCTCGTCGGCAATCAACAGCTTCGGCTTGAACATCAGCGCGCGAGCGATGCCGATGCGCTGGCGTTGCCCACCCGAGAATTCGTGCGGATAGCGGCCATAAGCGCCGGCATCGAGACCGACATGGGCCAGAAGCGCACGCGCTTCCTCGCGCGCTCGGGCATAAGGCGTCCCGTGAGCCACCGGACCCACGGTCAAGATGTGGCCGACGGTCGAGCGTGGGTTCAGAGACGCGAAGGGATCCTGGAAGATCATCTGGATCCGCGGTCTAAGCGGGCGGAACTCCGCTTCGGAAAGCTCGGCGATGTCAGATCCCTCGAACAAAATCCCGCCGCCGTCGCTGTCCAGCAGCTTGATCAGCAGCCGGCCCAGTGACGATTTTCCCGAACCGCTCTCGCCTACGACGCCTAGCGTGCGGCCGGGTGCCAATTCGAACGAAACCTCGTTCACCGCTTTCACAATCCGCTGCGCGCCGAACAGCGCACTGCCGTCACGATAGGTCTTCACCAGACCTTCGACCTTCAGGATCGGCTCCTTGCTGACAGGCTCCGCACGAGGGCGATCCTCGCCGGTCAGATGCGGTACGGCCGCGATCAGGCGCTGGGTGTAAGGATGCTTGGGCGCCTTCAAGACCTGCTCGGCGCTGCCCTGCTCGACGATGTGACCCTTTTCCATCACCACGACACTGTCGGCGATCTCGGCCACCACGCCGAAATCGTGGGTGATGAACATCACGCTCATGCCCTTGCGGCGCTGAATGTCGCGGATCAGTTCCAGGATCTGTGCCTGGGTAGTGACGTCGAGCGCGGTGGTCGGCTCATCGGCGATCAGCACCGTTGGCTCGAGCGCCAGGGCCATGGCGATCATGACGCGCTGCCGCTGCCCGCCAGAAAGCCGGAAAGGATACTGGTGATACATGAGTTCGGGGTCGGGTAGTCCCACTTCAGTGAGCAGCTCAATGGCGCGGTCGCGGCAGGTTTTTGGCGTGCCGTAGCCATGCGCTGCCATCACCTCATCAATCTGCGCTCCCACAGTCATCAGCGGGTTGAGCGCCGAGAGCGGATCCTGAAAGATCATCGACACGACTCGTCCACGCAGGTTGCGCAGCTTGTCGCGCGACATGCCGATGATGTTCATTCCCTCCAGCTGGATGACACCCGATGAAACGCGGATCACCTTTGGCAGCAGCCCCATGATCGCGTTCGCCGTGACCGACTTACCGGATCCGGACTCGCCTATGATGCAGAGGATCTGGCCGCGTTTCAGATCAAACGAGATATTCTCAACTGCATGGACCCGCTCCATGCCGGCCGGCAGGCTGACTGTCAGGTCGCGTACCGAAAGCGCTACCTCATGAGGAGCTACAGCTTGGATGCTGGCGATCATCGAGATCTTCTCCCTTTTCAGCCGCCATCTCCAGCCCGCTGCGGATTGCGTTTTCGATCTCCGCCTCGGGGCGATCGATCGGTCAAACTGTTCCCTATCGTGAACTCTCCGGCTCACTTTCCAAGCCTCCCTTCTGAAGCCTACCGCGCCTACTTGGCTCTTGGCGACTATCCGGGAGTAACGGACCTTAGTCACCGATGAGTGTGACCCTTTCTGGCCGATAGAATCGCCGAAACTTAGCAGGCACGCAGCAGGAACTTCCGCGGAGGGAGCCCAAATTGGTATTTCACTCTGCGCCTATTCCGGCATTCGAGCCACGCGAGCGCGTTCTGTGGGCGTTTACATTTCGGCTGTTGCAGGTCGCCGCCCTGCAAGTTTCTGACGGTGGTCACGGAATCCAACGCGAAGCGCCGCGGCATGGTAATGTAGGATGAGATCGCGGCAGAGGTGACGCGGGAGTGATGTCGCGTGGGACAAGATACTGGTTAATGCTATGACGGTGCGTATGACTTTCAAACCTCGCAGCCTCGACACGATTGTCGCCACCGCCCTTCATGGCGATATATTGTCCAACATTGCAGGGGCGCTGGCGGGCGGCCTGGGGGTGGACACCACCGCAAACGTTGACCCCGAGCGGTATCCCTTGATGTTCGAACCAATTCACGGCTCGGCTTTCGACGTTGCTGGCAAAGGTATCGCCAACTCCATCGTCACCTTCTGTACCGCCGCCCAGATGCTTGAACATCTGGGTGAGAGCCCAGCGTCCATACGGTTGATGAGGGCCGTGGAAACGGTCTCGAGCGAAGGCGTGCTGACGCCGGATGTGCGAAGGACAGCGACCACGCACGAAGCGATCGATGACGTCTGCCGGACGACCTGCGGTTCGAACGTGTGACAGGTTAACGATGAAGCTCGACAGGATCGACATCAAGATCTTAGCACAACTGCAAAAGAACGGGCGGCTCACGAATGTCGAGCTTGCCGACTTGGTCAACCTTTCACAGAGCCCTTGCCTGATGCGGGTGAAAAAACTTCAGGCAGAAGGTTTCATCACCGGTTATTCTGCCCAGATCGACGTCGCGAAGCTGGGGCAGACTTTGACGGTTTTCACAGAAGTGACGCTCAAGCATCATCAGCATAACGACTTCGCGAGATTTCTCACCGCCATTCAGAAGGTAGAGTCGGTCATAGAATGCCACCTGGTTTCAGGGGGTTACGACTATCTTGTGAAGTTTGTCACAGCTGGGATTACTGAATACCAGACGATCATGGAGCGCTTGATCGAATTGGATATTGGAATCGACAAATATTTTAGCTTCGTCGTGCTGAAGTCACCGATCGCGAAGTCCCATTTGCCACTCGATACCATTTTCGACAGATGAGAAGGCAGCTCCCGGTCTTCAGCCCAGAGAGCAGCATGCCGCCGCTCCCTTCAAACCGAAGTCCTCTCGAACAACGTGAAGTGACACCTGGTCGAAATAGAGAAAGGGCCGGTCTCCACCGCCTCTTTCTGTTGTTCCAGCGCGCCCATACGCGTTCAGTCTCTGCAGAAACTAACCAAGCCCGCCAACATGAAAGGTCTTGATCTCGAGATATTCCTCGATGCCGAGCTGCGATCCTTCGCGGCCAACTCCTGACTGCTTGACACCGCCGAAAGGCGCTACCTCGGTCGAGATCATGCCTGTGTTGAGCCCGATCATACCGAACTCCAACGCCTCGGCAACACGCCATGACCGTTTGAGATTGTCTGTATAGAAGTAAGCGGCAAGGCCGAACGGCGTATTGTTCGCTATTGCGATGGCCTCGTCCTCCGTCTCGAAGCGAAAAAGGGGCGCCACCGGACCGAACGTCTCTTCCGATGCCAGGAGCATCTCGGTAGTGGCCTCTCCCAGCACGACGGGCCGTGCATATTGCTTGCCGTCGGGCACTGCCTCGCTTTGGGCGATGATCTGCGCGCCCTTCTCTTTCGCATCCGCGATGTGACGCTCGATCTTGTCGATCGCGGCCGCGTTGATCATTGGGCCGATCTCAGTACCCTCGTCGGTCCCTGCGCCAACCTTCATCCGCGCGACGCGCAGGCTCAGCTTTTCGGCGAAAGCGTCGTAAACGCCTTCATGCACGAGAATCCGGTTCGCGCAGACGCAGGTTTGACCGCCATTGCGGAACTTGGATGCGATCACCCCTTCAACTGCCTTGTCCAAATCGGCGTCATCGAACACGATAAAGGGCGCGTTGCCGCCGAGCTCGAGGCTCAGCCGCTTGATGCTATCGGCAGCGCCACGCATGAGCAGCGCACCGACGCGCGTCGAGCCGGTGAACGAGATCTTGCGCACCGTCCCGTTCGCCATCAGTTCGTTGCCGATTCCGGTGGGCATGCCGGTGACAATGTTGATCACCCCGGGCGGAATACCTGCCCGTTCCGCCAGAACGCCGAGCGCCAGTGCCGAGAATGGTGTGAATTCCGACGGCTTGATGACAACCGTACAACCCGCAGCCAGCGCCGGCGCCACCTTGCGCGTGATCATCGCGTTGGGGAAATTCCACGGCGTGATGATGGCGCAGACGCCGACGGCCTCCTTCAGCACCAGAATGCGGCGATCGGGCGTGGGCGACGGAATTGTCGAGCCACCGATCCGGCGTGCTTCTTCGGCGAACCATTTGACGAAGGAGGCGCCATAGCGGATTTCGGCGCGTGCCTCCGCCAAAGGCTTGCCCTGTTCCAGCGTCAGCAGCAATGCCAGGTCAGCCTCATTTTCCAGTATCAGACTATGCCAGCTTTCCAGAAATGCTGCACGTTCGGCATGGGTCCTGGCCTTCCAGTCGTAAAGCGCCGCCTGCGCCGCGTCTATTGCTGCCCTTGTTTCGTCAATGCCCATATCGGGCACCGTTCCAAGGACTTTCAGACTTGCTGGGTCGGTCACATCGACCGTCTCATTGCTGTGCGCATGCTGCCAAACATCTCCGATGAGCGCCCGCTGGCGAAACAGGTCCGCATCCTTCAGGAAACCAATCTTCGTGATTGCATTCATGATCGTCATTTGTCCTTTCAGCCGATGCCGCCGGCGCCTTGCACGATGGAATTCGTCCGCGTGTCGCCGCAATCGTATCTTTCGATGAGCACGCTCTTGAAATTGCCGGGCAAAACAGGTTTCCCGCCCGATATCCTGCTGCTGCTGGACCCGTTGTAGTCGCCGCTCGGAGGGTCGCCCAAGCGCGCCCAGCTGCTAACGGACGGATCGTGCTTTCCAGCGCGCCGTCCGTCCACGCCCGTTCATTCCCGATGAACGCAAGTTCCTGTAACGGATCGAAGCTCTACGTCGCGGTATCTGATGATAGTGGAGAGCACACCGCATTTTTCATTGAGATAGCGCCCTCTGACCGTGATCACATTGCGTCAACCAGGACTTCGAAAGCCGATCGTGCTGCAATCGCGGCGCGTTCTATTGGGCGGGATCTTGTGCATTGAAATTAGTCATTCACCACTACGTAGATCTTGCGCACGGTCTCGATCGTGCGCCACACGCCGACAAAGCCAGGTTTCATCACGAAACTGTCGCCGGCGCGATAAGTCTTGGTCTCGCCGTCCTTCTCCTCGATTTCAATCACACCCGAAATGATGTGACAGAACTCGTAGGTGCTGCCTTTCACCGAATGCGTAACGCCGGGTGTCGCCTCCCAGACGCCAGCCAGAACCTTCTCACTTTTCGAAGCGTCCTGCGCCCAAGTCTTGAAGGATGGAGCGCCGGAGATGAGTCGCTCCGGCAACGGCAATGACTGCTTCGGCGTGAAGGCGGGATTCGTGTCGATCGAGATCAGAAGTGACATGTGAGGTTTCCTGCTAGTAGCCAAGTTTCCGATCGGCGACGCCGATCAGTTCTCCCAGGCGCGGTGACGCCGGGTATTCTCCACCAGCGATCGCGCAGCCGTATGCATGCTGGGGCTGCGGAAAATGCGATCAGCTTCGCGAAAACTTCTTCGACATTCACGAGTACCGCTCGCCAGCGCTATTCATCGGATGCAGATAATGTCGCAGCCCGCGGGAGCATTCCCTGCCGAACGGCGCTGCGCTTTGGCTGAAGATTTTGAATATTAGGTCAGAACCAGCGAAACTTGCTGGCCTTCGAGTGCAACTTTGGGGCAAAAGAGGGCTGCAAAACCGTGCAACAGGCACCCGATCAAGACGTGCTCGCGAGCTTGGCAATTCGATAAAGGAGCGGGTCGACCTAAATGCAAAGATCAGTGCGCCTGAAATCTTTCGAACTGGTCGCGCGCGACATTGATGATGTCGACGTAAAGCTGCTGCATGCGCTCTCGATTTCGGTCCGGTGGCCGCATCGACCAAAGGATTGGGAACTGCTGCGCCGTGCCGGCCGGGGTATCGTTGCTGTGGACGGGATCGGACGGGTTTTCGGCAGTGCGATGTGGTTTCCCCATGGGAACGATTTCGCCACCATCGGTTTGGTCATCACAACGCCCCGCACGCAAGCGCAGGGAGGCGGTCGATGGCTCATGGACTTGGTTCTGAAAGAGTGTGGCGATCGCAGCTTGACGCTCAACGCCACCCACGCTGCATATCCTCTCTATGTCTCACTCGGCTTCACCGCCGAGGCGACCGTATACTTGCGCCAAGGCGAGGTCTTACAGACGCTCCCAGTTCCGAACTTGGACGGCGAATTGAAGGCCCTGTCGAGCGATAGGCTAAAGGAGATCGCGGCGCTGGATACGCGCGCGTTTGGGACAAACCGCGAGAGGTTGCTCGCGTTGCTCTCCGAGGATGCCTCAATTTACACTTTGAGCCGTAGCGGCGAGATCGTCGGGTATTCCATGTGTCGCGAATTCGGGGGTGGTTTTGTAATCGGCCCGATCGTCGCGCGCGACGAACTTGACGCGATCCATCTTACAGCTGTGCATCTGAAAAATCTGATCGGGCGGTTCGTCCGCGTCGACTCGCGCGAAAAGGACGGCGCGTTTGCCGAGTTCCTCCAGAAGAGCGGCCTTGATATCGCGGAGTCTGTTACGACCATGTCCAAAGGGCGCCGCTTCCTCAACCGAGAACACAACGAACCTTGGGTTTACGGGCTGGCCAGCCACGCATTCAGCTGAATACGAGCACGTTTTAGTAAACGCGGAGCGTTCGCCGACAACTCGAAAGCCCGGAGCAGGAGGGCCATCATTGGAGACTGCCGCCTGCACTACCGCGATCCTAATGATCGTGAATATTTCCGAAGACGTTGTCAGGCGGGCATACCCCTGCCCCATCAGATCGAAATGACCGATCCAGCCCCTGCCTGCCGCGTGGCCCCGAGTGCGAAATGGCGACGGCCGTATCCTGGACACCGGTCCAGATGAGGTCGCACGCGAACGAACCGAGCGAGGTGCGTTCCTGAGCGCATTCTGATGCGACTCGTACCGGTTTGCCTCATTCCCCGACAGACTCGGGAAGGCGGGTCCCGCTCACTTGTCTGCCGACACCTTGATCTTGTTTTTGGCGTGCCTGATTTCCGGCTCTTCAGATGGCGGCAATGTCCAGCTTCGAACCGTCGACCAGACGCGACAGCCGGAACGGTGTGGGATCGACGGAAGGTGTGTCGTTCACGACAAGCTCTGCAGCCAGATAGCCGAGCCCCGGGCCCAAACCGAAGCCGTGACCCGAGCAGCCCGCCGCGAGGACGAGACCTTTCACCCCCTCGATCTGCGAGACCACAGGCACCGCGTCCGGCGTGCAATCGACGAAGCCACCCCAGGCGCTATCGATCTCTAAATCGCGAAGTTGGGGAAACGTTTTCCGGACACTCTCCACCACTTGGCCCACCAGCCATTTCAAGGGCGGTGGATCCAGCACGCGATTCTGTTCGAAGATCCGATCATCGTTGGTCAGCAGCGCCTGTATTGAATCCGGACCCGAAATGAACGAATGACCGACGCCGAGCCTGACGTTCTTCAGGCGGCGCAAGAACTGCGGCATGAATTCCCGGCAATACCGGATAGCCTGGGGCGTGATTTCGAGGTTCGCCTTTCCGCTAATCGCAAGCGTATAGCTGCCGTCCAGTCGGCGCGTGATCGTGCAGTAGGGCGTGGAGACCGCTTCGCCTATGTTGATTGTCGGGGTGGAACGCAGTGCGGTCTGCCTGATGCTCGCTTGGGGGAAACTGATCCCGAGGGGCCGAAGGAAGCGCGAGGACCAAGCGCCGGCGGCGCACAGCACCGCGCTGGTTCTGATGTGACCCTTCTCGGTATGCACGCCCGCAATCTTGCCATTGGTCAAGTCGAGCGCCCGCGCGGCGCATCCCTGGTGGATCGTGGCGCCCAGAGCTCTGGCCCCTTCGGCGATAGCCGGCGCGGCGAGCGCAGGTTCGGCCTTGCCGTCCCGCTCCGAATAGGTCCCGCCGACCCATTTGTCGCGCGCTTCGGGGACGCGCTTGGCCACCTCCGCCCGGCTCAGCACTCGGGTTTCGACCTCGTACTCCCTGGCGACCTCGCGCCACCTTTCCCAGCCGGCGAGCACAGCCTCGTCGTGGGTCGCATAGACGAGACCGCAGCGTCGGAATCCGAGGTCCCGATTGATATCGCGCGTGAGCTCGTCCCACAGTCGCATGGAGATCACCGAGAGCGGCAGTTCGCGCCGGTCGCGGTTCTGCTGGCGGCACCAACCCCAGTTTCGGCTCGATTGTTCACAGGCGACGTAGCCCTTCTCAAGGAGCGCCACAGAGAGGCCACGCTTCGCCAGGTAGTAGGCGGCCGTAGACCCGAGGATGCCCCCGCCGATGATGACGACGTCGGCCTCGGCCGGGAGACGCTCATCGCTGTGAATGCGTTCTACGCGGGGCGACATGTTCAAACCAACCTCGGCTGCCAAGAATGCGGAAGCAAAGTTCCGATCAGCCCTTGATCGCATCGCGCACTCGATAGAATGTGCCGAAATCATCCAGGACCTCGCAAGATGTTTGGGTTTTTGACCGCTTGATCGATAAGAGTTGCTCAAGCGCCGACCGAGTTCCAGTTCGGCGTAGAGCGGCGCAACATGCTCGCGTGCTCGTTATCGCACTTGTGGGCCTGCTCCTCTTTCGGCCGGTGGCGTTGAAAAACTCGCGTTTGCGCTTGCGTCGAACCGGCGGCTCAGAGCCGCCTGGCAGGTATCGTTTCTAGCTGTCAATCCACAGAGCGGGCTGGTCAGCGTTGATCAAGCAATTTGATCTGGAGATCTTCCCAGTGCTCCTTGAAGGCTTCTCGGGCGGTGTCGTAGTGGCGGCTTCTCAGGCCGTTGATGAGCCGCTCGTGCTCTAACGCCATTTCCTCAGCCGTCCCATAGAAATCCTGCCGCTGGACGAGGAGAAGCTCGATCTCGCCTTCTAGGCCCGAATAGGTTCGCCCCAGTCGAACGCTCCCACTCGCCGCGACAATGGCGCGATGGAAGTCGCGGTCCGCGGTAACCAGCGCGGACCTGTCAGAGGACAGGGTCGAGGCGTGCATGACCGCGACCGCCTTGAGCGCCAAGGGCGGAATGACTCCGGTCAGCACGATCAAACGAATGGCTTCGCCCTCTATGGCGCCCCGCACACGTGTGATGTCGACAATGTCGTCAGGTCCGAATTCGGGCAGCACGAACCCTCGGTTCGGTATTTGACGCAGCAAGCCCTGGGTGACGAGTATCTGGGCCGCCGTACGGAATGTGTGCCGTGAGGTCGAATGCTCCTCGCACATTCTGGCGTCGCGGAGGAATTCGCCAGGCTGGAAATCTCCCGACAAGATGCGCCCTCGCAGGTCGTGCGTCAGGGCTTCTACCGCGCTAACGGGGAAAGGCTCAGCGTTGGTTTCTATGTCTTGGACTTGCTTCATGGCCTTGGTCGTCGATGTTGCGCGTGCAGCTTCATATGCGGCGATGTAGGGCAAGGAAGATCATGCTGTATCGCACCCTACTTCTGCACGGACCGAAGCGCCTCGTCGAGGCCCTCCAGCAGACGTCCTGCGTTGGACGATGTGAAGACAAGCGGAGGCCTAATCTTGAGGATATTGGCATCTGCTCCCGTCGCGGAAATGAGGATGCGCCGGTCGCGCAAGGCGTTGACGGCCGCTAGCGCACGGTCCATGTCCGGAATCTTCCGGTCGCGATCTTTGACGAGTTCGACGGCGAAATAGAGGCCCGTCCCCCGAACATCGCCGACGAATTCGTACTTGTTTTGCAGGTCGCGGAGGCCGTCGAGGATTTCGCCGCCGACCTTGGTAGCGTTGTCCATCAAACCCTCTTCGACAATCGTGTCGAGCACGGCCTGCGCAGCGGCGATGGCGACGGAGTTGCCACCGAACGTGTTGAAGTAGCGCATGCTGGACCCGAATTCGGCCACGAGTTCGGGCCGCACCACCAAGCCCGCAACGGGATAACCGTTGCCCATAGGCTTTCCAAGGGTGACGATATCCGGATCGACCTCGTGACGGGCGTGCCCCCAAAGGTGGGTACCGGTCCGCCCGAAACCGGATTGTACTTCGTCGGCTATGAACAGGCCTCCGGCCTTGCGTACTACTTCGGCCACCGGCGCCAACGCGTCCGTGGGCTCGACATAGAGACCATCGGAGGAGAAGACGGGGTCAGCGATGAAGGCAGCGAGGCCCCCGCCATGCCTCTCGAGGTCGGCAATCTGTCGCGCAGTATCCTCCGCCATCCGCCGCCCGATTTCCTCGACGGGCAGACGGTAGGAATCAGGCGCGGCGACCGTTCGAACATAGGGATCGAGGGCCGATTTCTTGCCGAGTGACGGCGAGATTGCTGCCACCGCGCCGCTGTTGCCGTGATAGGCCTCGGCCGTGACAATGACGCCGGTCTTGCCCGTGTGGTACCGCGCGATGCGCAAGGCAAGGTCGTTGGCTTCCGAACCTGTGCAGGTAAACATCGCGCATCCGGTTCGCCCGAGTTCACCATCGAAGGTATCAATCAGGGCTTCGGCGTAGTCCAGCAGGGGCTCCTGCATGTAGCGCGTGTGGGTGCAGAGCGTCTCGAACTGCTTCTGGATCGCCGCAACGACGCGCGGATGAGCGTGTCCTAGCGACACCACGTTATTGTAGGCGTCGAGATATTCGTTGCCATGCTTGTCATAGAGGAAGACGCCCTTGGCGCGGGAAATCTCCACCGGCGATCTATAGAATAGCCGATAAGCGGGGCCAAGCAGCCTTTGCCGCCTGGCCACATGCGCAATGTCTTCACCTGGGAGATGAGACGCGTCCTGAGGGTTGAAGCCATTGGCCATGTCGCCACGGTAGCCCTTAGGCAGGGCAGTCGCTTGTTTGGGCATTACAGTTCCTCTCGGGTCAGAAGATCGGATATTTGTGCGGTCGACACTGAGTTGAACCACTCCAGATGAGCCCACCCGGCTTCGGTGTGGCGCAGAATGTAGCGGCTGTTCTCAGGGAACATCTCGGCGCGCCAGCAGGTCAGAAGCGCGCGGACCGCAAGTCGGCCCATTGCCAGGAAAGGGATAAGCCGGAGTTCTTCGTCCGTCAGTTCGGCATAGCGAAGATAGCCGCGCAGAACATCGCGCGGTTCATCGAACAGGTCACGCCGGTTCGCATGGTCGATGGTCTTTGGCATCTGATTCATCAACGCAGTGGACACGTCGACCGCGATGGCGGTGCGGACGGCATCGCCAAAATCGATGACCCCAGTCAGGAACTGCGGGCTGGCGTGGTCAACGACCAGGTTCGACGTATTGAAGTCGTTGTGGAGCACTTGCCGCCGGCACAGGTCGAGCCGCGGCTTGATCTCGGCAAACCGCTCCAGCGCGCGGACGGTCCACGCCCGCTTGCCGCCCTCTGGAATGAAGCTCAAGAGATCGGAGAGATCGAGCAGATGGGTGACGTCCCATGCCAGCGCCCGATCGTCCGCGGGATGGGAAAAATCGGCCATTGAATGACGTAGCTTCGCCAAGACCTCGCCAATCCGTTCGCGCTGTGGGGCGGTGGAAGTCGTCCGGTCGAGCGGCGCACCGCAGAGGAAGGTGATGAGCCGCACCACTCTCCGCTCGCCGGCACTGGTCGTGACGATGGGCAAATCCGCGCCGTCGACGCCGCGATGTGCACGGGGGATGGGTAGGTCAGGAGCCCGCTGCTCGAGATGGCGCAACAGCGCGACCTGGAAATCGAGTTCCTCCACCCGCTCGGAAGGATGAGCGATCTTCAACACGAACTTCCCTCGGCCGGCGCAATCGAGGAGGAACGTGTCGTCTTTCTCGGTTTCAAAGCGTGTGGCCGAGCCACGCACGCCATATAGAAGTTTGGCGATTTCTTCGGCTTCCGCCGCACCCACAGGATGGCACGCCTCGGAAAGCTCCGAGGTGCGCGCCGGCTGAACCTGATGATTGTGACCCATCTTCCACTCAATTCTTATGCTGCCTCAAGAGTGCGCAGCGCCGCTTGACTATCTCACATTCCATTTTTGTACAACAATTTGTTTCTCAATCAAGGCGATTGCCGTTTTGGGATCGAAGGTCGCAGTCCAATTTTGACCCAATTTTCGACAGGATCATGCAAGTGGCCTGGATGCACTTTAACTGGAAGGAGCAGTAATATTGAGGCATATCAATGGTATACCAAGCCGTGGTCGAGGCGCGGTTCGCGATATACCAACGCTGATGAAAACTGGCTGGACGTTTGATGCCCCTATCAATTGTTGGACAATCTATTGCAATCGCCGCCTCGCTATGCTTTTATGCTCCGGCGGAACCGGAGTGCGGCAGCCGGCGCGGCGCTCGGCCTGGGTGGGGTGGGCCGACGTGAAAATGGGGAATGAAATGAAACTGGTCAGATGCCTTGAAGGTACCCACGTCGCTACGGCATCGCGGTCCGTCGGCACGCTCGACCTTCTTAAGCAAACAGCGTTGATCGGGGGCCTAGCTGGGCGAGTTCAAGCAAGACGGTCCGCCAACAACCATGCAGCGTCGCCAATGCGAGGCGCCAGGCCACCCGCGGCACCAATATGGGACGGACTTTCCACATGAAGCTCGACAAGATCGACATCAAGATCCTGTCTGAGCTGCAGAAGAGCGGGCGGATCTCGAACGTCGAGCTTGCGGACTTGGTCAGCCTCTCGGCAAGCCCGTGCTTGATGCGGGTGAAGAAGCTGCAGGAGGAGGGCTTCATCATAGGCTATTCTGCCCGGGTCGACCTGGCCAAGCTGGGTCAGACAGTGACGGTCTTTACCGAGATCACGCTCAAGAACCATCGCCCCACAGATTATTCGCGGTTCCTCGCGACGGTCGAGAAGATCGATTGCGCGATCGAGTGTCACCTTGTGTCTGGCGGCTACGATTATCTGGCGAAGTTCGTCACGCCGGGGATCAGCGAGTATCAGGCGATCATGGAGCGCTTGCTCGAGCTCAACATCGGGATCGACAAATATTTCAGCTTCGTGGTGCTGAAATCGCCGATCGTTAAAGCGCACCTGCCGATTGACGCGATCGCTACTCACTAGAGATTGAGATTCAGAAGATAATCTGCCAAATAAATTGCAAAATACAAAACAATCCGCTTCAAATGGCGAAAAATTTGGCAAATGATATTCTGTATTCCATACTACGTTGGTGCGACTTGAACAGGAATTCTGTGTCGTAGAATTAAAGGGAACACACACCATGACCACTTTTATACCGAAATATGTCACCTTCGACTGCTACGGCACGCTGACTAACTTCGATATGGCTGGTGCAGCGCGGCGTGTGTACGCCGAGCGTCTCTCCGTTGAGGCGATGGCCAGCTTCGTCGAGGCTTTCAGAGGCTATCGCCTGGACGAGGTGCTGGGGTCATGGAAACCTTTTCTCGAGGTGGTGCACAATGCCGTTGAACGCAGCTGCAAGCGCATCGGTATCCAGTTCAAACCCGAAGACGCGCGACGCATCTATGACGAAGTGCCAACGTGGGGTCCGCACCCGGACGTCCCGGCAGGACTCACCAAGGTGGCCAAGGAAATCCCACTGGTGATCCTGTCGAACTCGATGAACGACCTGATCATGTCGAATGTGGAAAAGCTCGGCGCGCCCATTCACACCGTCATCACCGCTGAAGAGGTTGGCGCCTACAAGCCACTGATGAAGGGCTTTGAATACATGCTCGACAAGCTCGGCTGCGGTCCCGAAGACATCACTCATGTTTCCTCCTCCTTCCGCTACGACCTGATGCCGGCCTATGATCTGGGGATCAAAAACAAGGTCTGGGTCAACCGCGGTCACGAACCCGCCAATCCTTTCTATGAATACACCGAGATCAAGGATATCGGCGGACTTGCCGCCGCCGTAGGCTTGGATCCCGCCCGGAAGCGCGCCTGAAAGATCGGTAGTGAGCCCTGCTGGCTGTCTCGCAAGAACGGGGCGATCCATCCGCCCCTTTTGGCGAAACGCACGTAGGGCTTGGCTCACCAATGTGAGCGGCTGCTTCGATGCCGGCTTCAAGTAGCCGGACATGACAGAGTCGACCTACCGACGCGCTTCGTCGGAACAGGGTTGTTCGCCACGTGGCGTTTGGGAACTGGTCCAATGAATTGAGTTTGCCGAGCTTTCTGCGCCAGAGCGCACTCTTGGAGGTACTTCCTTAGGTGACCAATCCGTTGCCGACCCGAAGTGGGTTGACCAACAAGGGGTCGGAACAAGAGCAGTGCGAAATCGTACGCTAAGGTCGAACGGAGCAGGAGTTTATGCGGCACGGCGTAGCCCTGCCGGGAGGCGAAGCGACCTGAAGCCTTCGGGGAGATGTTGCTCGCTATCCCAGGTGTAGATACCTGTCAGGTTGATGTGCTCCCAACTCAGCGGCGAGATATGCTTCAACAGCGTATCTGGGATGTTCAATCCCGTTCGTTTGAGCTCTGTGACCGCGCGGTCGAGATAGACCGTGTTCGCCGACGGGCAATGGCGCGGGCGGCAAGACCGATCCGTTCGATCGTGTCGATAGGCGGCAGATGAGATCCGCGTTCACGAAACATGGAGACAGTAGCACTCGCTATCGCGCCACCGACGTCGGAGATCGCGGCCGCCTGAATTGCAGCCAACAGCGCGGCTCTACGGTCTTGCCCCGTCGCGCTCCGCGCGGCCAGATAAACCATCAAGCGAGCAATGTGATCGCGACGCGTTTCTTCACGGCGTGCATAGAGCGAAAACTTTCCAGCGTCGGCGCCGATCTGCTCAGCAACGTACTTTAGCATTGCACGAGGCGGAGTTTCGTCGGTCGCCAACACCCTGCCTGGATATCGCATCAGGCAGGGCTGAACGGCAAATCCGAGCTGATTATGTTCTCGCCTGCGAAGTCCAATCTCAAGCCTGTCCGCCGACGATAACGAATAGTGTCGGATGAGGCCGTCCTCATCGGTTGGTATATCGAAAAGTCTCTGTCGATCCTGAACCTTGAGAAGCCTCCGTTTACCCATCGCCCAGCTCCATCTACGACTAATGTGCCGGGAGCGTCGCGAAGAAATCAAAACTGGTGCCCTGCGATGGCAATCCACAGGGATCGGATGCTGCATAGCAGCATGAGAGTTCATGATCCGTTCGCCCTTAGCGTACGATTTCGCACTGCTCTTGTTCCGACCCCCCATGGGTTCAGAAAACTTCGACCTAATGCTCGCCCATGACGATGGGCGCCGCAACAGTCTCGCGGCACCCCGATTGCCTGGCAGCGTTCCGAGAGTTCTACAACTAAAGGTCTTCGCGACCTGCACTGGCAGTGCCCAATTCGGAAACGCTCATCCGCTGAAAAGCGCCCTGGCCGAGATGGACCCAGCTCTTGCCGACGGACGTTGCCAAAAAGCCGTCAGCATACCCACTTTCGATTTCCTGCTGCGGATTGGTTGGCAAGACGAGCGTTTTCATCAGCACATAATATAGCCCCACACCGAGCGGGAAGCCGATGATAAAGGCATAATCTGAATAGTATGCAGCGATACCGCCCGCGATCACCCAGGCGATCATCCCGGCCCAGTTGACGCCACCGGTATACCGAAATTGCCCGGTCATGCTGTAGAGATCGGGCACATTCAACCGACGCCGCCGGATCAGGTAATAGTCAGCCGTCATGATGCCGCCGATCGCCGACAGGAAGGCGCCGTAGTAGCCGAGGAAGACGAAGAGATTGTTGAGGATCAGCCACGGGAAGCACAGCGTGCCGATGATGCCGGCTAATGCGACGCCGAGCTTATAGTTGATGAAGCGCGGCGAAAGATTGACCAATGTCAGGGCAGATGGGATCAAGTTCGCTGCAGTATTCGTTGACCATTGTGCCAAAACGACCAGCACCAATAGCATGATCAGGGCGAAGCCTTGGCTCTCGGCCTGGATGACCTCGATGGGGTTCCAGTTACCGGTGGCGATAAACGATATGCCGCCGATGCCGGCGATCATAGCCTGGGTGAGCGGAAGGGCAAGCAGTTGCGCTGCGAAAATGCTTTTGTTGCGCTTTAGAAAGGCTCTTGCACCAGGTTCGGTCTTCACGAAACGCGTGAGGTTCGGAATGTCTATCGCCATCGTCGACCAGAAGCCGAGATTGGCAACGAAAAGCACGATGAGCGACATATGGCCTTCGGCATGGAAGTTCCAGATGTTCAGTCCTTTGGTCTGGGCAAGGCCGTCGAGTGTGAAATACATCCATACGGAGATCGCAATGATGCATGGCGCAGCCAGTGCAGCCAGCCTTTCGATCGCCTTGATTCCGTAAGCCGTGTTGACGACCTGGATTATGCCAAAGGCGGCATACCAGACGAACCAGTTGTCGAAACCGAGGAAGTGGGAGCCGATGCCATTGAGCGCCAGCGCCCCAAGATAGGTTTGGATACCGAACCACATCGAGGCGACAAGGCCGCGCGAAATAGCCGGCAGGTGCGTTCCGTGAATACCGAAAGGTGCACGCAGATAGACGGCGAACGGCAGGCCATGCTCGGTGCCGATGTCTGCGGTCAGAAGCATGAACAGGCCGATGCCGATATTGGCGAGGAAGATGGTCAGGATGACGCCTGTCAGAGAAACCCCTCCGCCGACACCGGTGGCGCCGAGCGAGTAGGTCGCGATGATGACGGCGATACCGATCCAGATCCAAGCATAGCCCAACATTGTGATAGGCCGCTGGCCAAGACTTGTAGGCAGGATCGATTCCTCGATGAGCGTGCTTCGCTCACGCTCGACTGATACCGTTTGAGCTGCAATAGTCACGGGTTCCTCCATCTAGGGTTGCAAATCTTTTCGTGTTTTTTGCGGATGCGAGTCTCGCTTCGTGACGAACCTATGCCTGGTTCTTGGCTGCTCTGAGCTTCGCGGTAGCTTCGATGTCGACTGTTTCCTCCTCGACATCGACAACCACGCCATAGACTTCGCGGGCATGGTCGGCGGAATAAAAGCCGTCCAGAACGTCTTCGAGCACCTTTTGAGCAGGCCGTTTCAGCGGCGAGCCGTAGCCGCCACCGTTGGGACTGTAGTAGGCCATCGCGTCATTGGCCTCGACGGCCAGGCCGGAGAACTTCGAATACATCTCGCGCGCACCAGCCGGGTTCGCCGTGTTGTAAACGACGCATTTGCCAACCGCGCCCTCGGTTCCGCCGAACACTCCCCAAGGAGCCTCCTTGTGGCGTTCGGATTCGTGGGTGATGAAGCCGGAGGAAAGCACGCGCTGCGCCTTGATCACGCCAAGGCCGCCGCGGAACTCGCCGGCGCCCGGCGGCATGTCGTCGCGAAGCTCATAGCGGTCGCAGATCATTGGAATGTGCATGGCCAGATCCTCGAGCGGATTGTTGCGCGTGTTGGCCATCAGATTGTCGATGCTGTCCGGACCGTCGGAGCGCGGCCGCCCGCCATACGCGCCTTCGTTCACTTCCAGGAACACCCAGTAGTCGCCGCTTGGACGCACGCCGGAATAGGCGGCGAAGGAGATCGAGGCTGAACTGCCGGCGATCACGGTTTCGGGCATCACCGGCGCGAGCGCCTTGATGATCAAGTCGATCATGCGGTTGCACTGGGTGAAACGGGCTTCGGCCGAAGCCGGCGCCTTCGGATTGAAGATCGAACCCAGCGGCGCGATCACGTTGATCGGCCGGAACGAACCTTCGTTGGATGGCACGCGGACATCCGAAGTGTAGGCGTCGAGCAGCAGTTTACGAAAGGCCGCATAGGCCGCAACCTTGGTGGATCCTTCGAACGGCACGTTGTAGGCGGTCGGCGTCTGGTCAGCCGACCCGGTCAGGTCGACATCGAGTTCGTCGCCCTTCACCCGGATCGTGACTTTGACCTTCAACTGCTTGTCGCGATTGCGGCCGTCATCGTCGAGCCACCCTTCAGCCGTGTACTCTCCATCCGGAATGTCGGAGATGCGGTTGCGCATCATGCGCTCGGCGTAGTCCATCAACTGATTCGCTGCCTGGAAGACGATGTCTTCGCCGAATTTTTCGATCAGCTCAACGAAGCGTTTGGCGCCAAGACGAGCCGAGGCGACCTGCGCTTCGATGTCGCTGACCAGTTGCTGTGCCGCGCGGCTGTTATTGCGGATGAAGTTCCAGATGGCATTGTTTGGCTGGCCCTTGCGGTAAAGCTTGGTGCCGGCAAACAGCATGCCTTCGGCGAAAACGTCAGGCACGTCGATGATGAGGCCCGGTGTCGCCGCACCGATATCGACATGATGGGCCGTATTTCCGGCGAAACCGACCAGACGGCCGCCATAGAACACAGGCACGACGATGGCGAGGTCGGGGGAATGGCTCGACCCGTGGTATGGATGGTTGTGGACGACCACGTCGCCCTCATACCATTCGCCGTCTTCCAGCGTCGCCCGGATACCGCGGAGGTAACCGGGAATCGAGCCGATGTGCATCGGGGTCGATTCGGACTCGCAAAGCGTGTTGAAGTCGACATCGAATAGTCCGGCGCCGAGATCCTCGGACTCACGAATGATGGACGAAAAGGACATGCGATAAAGCACATGCGCCATCTCTTCCGCGATGGTTTCGAACGAGCCGCGGAGCACCTGCAAGGTGATCGGATCGATTTCCGCCGGCGTTTCCTTTAGCGCCACTGCCTGGGCCATGCTTATCATGAAAAATCCTCCCTTTCTCAGGCAACGCCGGCGCGATGGACACGCGTGTTACCGTATTCGAGCGTTTCGGCGACATAGCCGGGCGGCACCAATGTCGTTGAGTCATGCTGAACAAGAATTGCTGGCCCACTGACCCGATCGCCCGCGTAAAGCTTGGTGCGGTCATAGCGCGGTGTCTCCAACGTGCGTCCGTCGTCGAAAGTCGTGGCCCTCACGAACATCAGCGCACGGTCGATGCTGGAGCCGTCGGTCGGCCGGACCTTAGGCACTTGAAGCCGTTCGATGGCCGCACGGCCGATCACTCGCAGCGTAATCAGTTCTACCTCCCGGTC
The DNA here is from genome assembly GCF_016756535.1 of Mesorhizobium sp. 131-2-1. Taxonomy (NCBI): domain Bacteria; kingdom Pseudomonadati; phylum Pseudomonadota; class Alphaproteobacteria; order Hyphomicrobiales; family Phyllobacteriaceae; genus Mesorhizobium; species Mesorhizobium sp. 131-2-1. The sequence goes on from NZ_AP023248.1 coordinate 179,262, forward strand.
GCGGTAACTGTAGCCGTAGTCGAGCTGATGCTGGTCGTGGAAACTTCCGATGATGCTCGCCTTGGTGACCTGTGTGACCAGCCCCTTGGGCATCGTTGCGCGAAGCTCGAAACCTTGGCCGTGATAGCGGCATTCGGCGACGATCTCGATTAGTTGCTTCTCGCGCGGTATTCCGTCATCGTCGAGTTCGGCGACAACTCGGGCGCGCAGCGTTTCAGCGGCGCGATTGATGCGATCCAGGTCGCTATTGCCTGCAGCGTTCAATTCGACGATCACGGCTTCGGTATGCTCGTACTGCAAGTCGGTCTTCAAAAGACCAACCGCCGCAGTGATGCCCGGCGCGACAGGGACGATGACGTCCTTGGCCGAAATCGCCTCGGCCAGCGCTACACCATGCAAAGGCCCGGCGCCCCCGAAAGGCAGGATCGAGAACTCCCGAGGGTCGATTCCGCGCGCCACCGAGTTGGAGCGAATGGCCAGCGCCATATTGTTGTTGATGATCTTGATGATGCCGAGCGCGGCATCCTTGACGGACATGCCGAGCGGCTTGGCGATCTTTTCTTCGATCGCCTTTTTCGAAAGATCCGGATCGAGCTTGAGGTCGCCGCCCAGAACCAGGTCTGGGTCGAGCCGGCCGAGCACGATCTGCGCATCCGTGACGGTCGGTTCCGTGCCGCCGCGCCCGTAGCATGCCGGACCGGGTTCGGAACCGGCCGAACGCGGACCAACGTTGAAAGCGCCGGCCTCGTCGATATAGGCGACGGAGCCGCCGCCGGCGCCGATGGTGACGAGATCGATCATCGGGGTCAGAACCGGATGACCTGAGACAAAGGTGTCGCGTGGATTCATGATCTTCACGCGGCCGTCCGGAATGGTGCTGATATCGGCGGAGGTGCCACCGATGTCGACCGTGATAACGTTCTTGACACCGGCCATTACGCCTTCCGAGGCGCCGCCGATGACACCGCCGGCTGGTCCGGACATCAGGATGCGGACCGGGCGCGTGGCGCAGGATTCCACCGTGGAGACGCCGCCATTTGACTGCATGATACGCAGCTTCGACGAAACGCCTGCTTCGCGCAGCTTCGATTCCAGATCGCGCAGGTAGAAGGCGGTTTTCGGTCCGACATAGCAATTCATCGCCGCCGTCGAAAAGCGCTCGTATTCACGCATGACATTGGCGACTTCGCTCGACAGCGTCACATAGGCGTCGGGCATTTCTTCCAGGACAATTTCCTTGGCGCGACGCTCATGCTGGTCGTTAAGAAAGGAAAACATGAAGCCGACGACGATGGAATTGATGCCGCGCTTCTTGAAAATCTTGATCGCATCGCGGACTTCCTGCTCATTGAGCTCGGTCTCTACCTCGCCCTTGGGAGGCAAGATGCGTTCCGAAATCGCGATCCTGTTGCGGCGTTTCACCAGCGGCTGGTCCTGCCACGGAACGGTGAAGTGAAGGGAAAAATTGTAGGGCCGCTTGTGCCGGCCGATATGCAAGATATCGCGGAAGCCGCGCGTCGTCAGCATGCCGGTTTCCGAGCCATTGTGCTCGATGGTGATGTTGGTGGCGGTGGTCGTGCCGTGGACGATGACGTCGACATCGGCTGTGTCGATGCCGGCGATGTGGCAGATGCCCCTGACACCATCGACAACGCCAATCGATTGATTTTTCAAGGTCGTCGGAACCTTGTGATAGAACACGCCCCTGGCGCATTCGAGTACGAGGTCGGTATTGGTTCCGCCTACATCCACGCCTATGCGAGCCATACTATTTCCTCCTTTGAAAAAAAGCGCGCCCCAAGGGACGCGCCCGATTCTACTCAGCCGCAATACGCGTGGCGTTGACGGTATTGAGGTAGTCAACGCACTCGTCGACGCTGTGGACGTCGGCGAACTTCGCGTCGATGTCGTAGAGGTTCCAGGCGACGGCGCCTGGGACGCGATCACCGATACATTCGCGCACTGCAATGGTGCGGAAGCCATCGGCGAGCCCGTCACAAATCGTGGTACGAACACAGGCAGTGGCCGTGACGCCGGTGACGAGGATGGTGTCGACGCCAGCAGCGCGCAGCAGGCCCGCAAGGCCGGTGCCGTGGAACGAGCTCGCACGCTTCTTCAGCATCGTATACTCGCCTTCGATGGGCGCGATACGCGAGTCGATCGCCCACAGGTCCTTGTTTTTCAAATCGACGACATCGATCGGGATCTTGCAGTGCCACAGGCCCATATCAGTGAAGCCCGCGTTGCGATCGGTGATCTCATAGGCCGTGGTCACGTGTATGACCGGATGACCGTTAGCGCGGCAAGCCTTCAGAAGGCGCTGCATGCCTGGAATGATTTCCTGGTCCATGGCTTCCTGATCGCAGGTGAACGGATTGCCGGGGCGCGTCCAGGCATTGGCCAAATCGACGCTGATCAAGGCTGGCCGTTTGCCGAAGCCAACACGGCGTTGAAAGCCGCGCTCCTGATATATTTTGGTCGAGGCTTCAAAGGCCTGCTGCAGCATGCGGTCGAGTTCTTTGTTGTCTACGTCACTCATAGCGGTTCCTCTTGATCGGCCGCGACAGCCGGCCTTGATTGCGATCCGATGACCTGCGGGTCGATCCCGTCTGGTTACCGAGCGAGAACATGGCGCACGGCAACTGCGAACTGAATTGGTGTGTTGCCAATTATTGTTGCGCGAAACGCATCAATCGATAGATTGCCGTCTGGCTGATATTGGACGTGCGCAATGGACCCGGAAGCCGGCCTTGAACTGACGCATTCCTTCGTCATCGTCGCGGAGGAACTGAGCTTCAGGCGTAGTGCCGAAAGGCTCAATCTCGATCAGTCGGCGCTGACCCGACGGATCCAGAAGCTGGAGCACATTCTTGGATTCGCGCTCTTCGAACGCACCACGCGTGAGGTTTCGCTGACCCCGGCGGGGCGCTCCTTCTATGAGGAGAACGCCCAGTTGCTGCAGAATTATTCGCGTTCGGTGAAAGCAGCAAAACTGGTCGCCGAAGGCAAGACCGGCGTTCTGCGCCTCGCCTACATGGCCTTCGCGGCGACCGAACTGATGCCGCATGCGGTGTCGCGGTTCCGACGGCTCTACCCGCACGTTGACGTCAATTTGCGTTACATCCGCACGCAGGGCCAGAAGCTGGCGCTCGCGCATGACGAGGTCGACATCGGCTACATGATCGGCCCATTCGACCACAGCGATTTCCACAGCCTCCTCCTCACCGCTGATCCGCTCTATGTGGTGACGCCGAGAAATCACCGCTTTACCCGGCTGCACGAGGTACGCCCGGCGGATCTAGCCGAAGAGGAGTTGATCCTCGGCGACATGATCGAATGGGAGGCTTATCGGTGGCGGCTCAACGATATGTTCTCCGGCGAAGGCGTGCCGCTCAACATCAAGCTCGAGGCATCCAACACACTCGCCTTGCTCGGCCTGGTGGCGGCGGGCCTTGGTGTGACGGTCTATCCAGAGAGCCTGATCGGCTTTCTGGGACGCAATGTCGAGGTTCGTCCGATCATACACCCCGACTTCCGTATCCAGACGGTCCTTGTCTGGAAGCGCGCCAACCGGGCAAAGGCGGTCCGGCATTTTGTCGAAGTCGCGAAAAACCTTCCCGCGCGCGGCTGAGCCTGCCTATCCTTGGGAGCGTTGCTCAGCATTCCGGCAGGTTGACGGCGAGGCCGCCGAGGCTTGTTTCCTTGAATTTCGTGCTCATCTCGACGCCGGTCTGGCGCATCGCCTCGATGCAATTATCGAGCGGCATGAAATGCGAGCCGTCTCCTCGCAGCGCGAGCGACGCGGCCGCCACCGCCTTGGTAGCACCGATGCCGTTGCGCTCGATACAGGGCACCTGGACAAGCCCCCTGACCGGATCGCAAGTCATGCCAAGGTGGTGTTCAAGCGCGATTTCAGCCGCATTTTCCACTTGCTCCGGTGTACCCCCGAGAACGGCGCATAGCCCAGCGGCGGCCATTGCGGCAGCCGACCCAACCTCGCCCTGGCAACCAGCTTCCGCGCCCGAGATCGAGGCGTTGTGCTTGATCAGCCCGCCGATCGCAGCGGCAGTCAAGAGGAACTCAGACACCCTCGCCGGGTCGGCGCCGACGCAGTGGTCAAGATAGTAGCGCAGCACCGCCGGCACGACCCCGGCCGCGCCATTGGTCGGCGCGGTGACCACTTTGCCACCGGCCGCATTCTCCTCATTCACCGCCATGGCATAGACGCTGAGCCAATCGGAAGCGACATGCGGTTGCGCGCGGTTCGAGCCGCGTTCCTGCTCAAGTTGCTGAAGGATTTTCTTGGCGCGCCGCTTGACGCGAAGGCCGCCGGGAAGTTCGCCGTCAAGCGCAAGCCCGCGGTCGATGCAGCCGTTCATCGTCGTCCAGATGCGCGCGATGCCCTCGTCGAGGTCGCGCGGCTGGCGCACCACGAGTTCATTGGCCCGTTTCATCGCCGCGATCGAAAGACCACTGTGCCTGGCCATAAGCAGCATCGACGCCGCTGTGTCGAACGGATAAGGCCAGCGAGCAACCTCGCCGGCAGGTGTCGCCTCAGATGCTTCCCGCTCTGCCGCCGTGACGACGAAGCCGCCGCCGATCGAGTAGAAGGTTTCGGCGAAGTACAGACGGGTATCCGCGTCGAAAGCTTCGAAAACAAGCCCGTTGGCGTGGCCGGGCAACGCCGGCCCGTAGTTGAACACGACGTCAAGACCCGGATCGAACGAAAGCGGCGGCAGATCGACAGGCCGCAGCGTCTTGGTGCGTTGCAGATCCATGAGCCGCGATTCCGCCTCACCCGGGTCGAGATCAGCTGGCGTGTAACCGAGCAGTCCGGTTGCCACGGCACGATCCGTCGTGTGGCCCTTGCCGGTGAAGGCCAATGAACCATAGAGCGTAACGCGCAAGCTGGCCGGCTTAGATGTTTCGCCACGCGCTACCGCGTGCTTGTTCAGCGATTGCAGGAAACGGACCGCTGCCGTCATCGGGCCCATCGTGTGCGAGGACGACGGACCAATGCCGATCTTGAACATGTCGAATACACTGAGAAACATCTGACTGCTCCGACCCATCAGGCTGGCGAATTAGGCGTGCATCACCAGGCCGCCCTGCCGGGTGGACAGGGCACATTTCGCGAAAGATTTGGCCATTGAACCGGCGCTACTGGTAAATAGGAAAACGGCGGCAGAGGTCGCGGACTTCGGCCAGAACCTTCTCTTCGACTGCGCGATTGCCCTCCGGCCCAGCCTCGGCGAGTGCATCGATCACCGACAGGATCAATGCACCGATCCGCCGGAATTCCTTTTCGCCGAAGCCGCGTGTCGTGCCGGCCGAGGTGCCGAGCCGCACGCCGGATGTGACGGCCGGTTTTTCCGGATCGAAGGGGATCGAGTTCTTGTTGCAGGTCAGTCCGGCACGCTCCAGTGCCTGCTCGGCATCCCGGCCCTTGACACCCTTCGGCCTCAAGTCGACCAGCACCATGTGGCAGTCCGTCCCGCCCGAGACAATGTCGAGGCCGCCCGAAATCAGCGTCTCGCAGAGCACCCTGGCATTGCCGATCACCTGTCCGGCGTAGGTCTTGAAGTCGGGCCGTAACGCCTCGCCGAAAGCGACCGCCTTGGCGGCGATGACATGCATAAGCGGCCCGCCCTGATTGCCGGGAAACACCGCCGAGTTGAACTTCTTCGCTAACGCCTCATCATTGGTCAGGATCATTCCGCCGCGGGGGCCGCGGAGCGTCTTGTGCGTCGTGGTGGTAACGACATGGGCGTGCGGCAGCGGATCGGGATAGAGGCCGGCGGCGATCAACCCGGCATAGTGGGCCATGTCGACCATCAGATAGGCGCCGACCTCGTCGGCTATGCGCCGGAAGGCGGCGAAATCGATGGCGCGTGGATAGGCCGAGGCGCCGGCGATGATGAGCTTCGGCCGGGCTTCCAGCGCTCCCTGCCTGAGCAGCTCGTAGTCTATCTGCTGGTCCGACAAGCGCACCTCGTAGCTGACAACGTCAAACCATTTGCCCGACATCGTCACTGGCGAGCCGTGGGTGAGATGCCCGCCATGCGCCAACGACATGCCCATGATGCGGTCGCCCGGCTTGAGCAGCGCTAGGAACACCGCCTGGTTGGCCTGCGCGCCCGAATGCGGTTGGACATTGGCGAAGCCAGCGCCGAACAGCTTCTTCGCCCGGTCAATGGCAATCGTCTCGACCTCGTCGACGAATTCGCAGCCGCCATAATAGCGGCGGCCCGGATAGCCCTCGGCATATTTGTTGGTCAGCACCGACCCTTGCGCCAAAAGCACGTCGTTCGAGACGATGTTTTCGGACGCAATCAGTTCGATCTGGTTCATCTGTCGATCTAACTCGCGGCCGATGGAGGCCGCGATCTCGGCGTCGCCGAGCGTTGCATTCAAATGGGTTTGGTGGACGGTCATTTCCTTGTCCTTTGTTCTCAGATGCCGAGCGCGATTTCGCGGCTGGCCGCCTGCAGCAGTCCCCAGACGTGATCGGCGAAAGAGCGCCAGACCTCGATGCGGAACCGGTTTTCGTCGTGGCGGATCAAGATGATCTGCGCCTTGTCGAAAATGGTGCGTGTTCCGGTGCCCGATGGCATGGTGTCGAAATCGAAGGCGCAGGCCGAGCGCAGCGCCAGCACCGCAGCTTGACCTTCGACGGCGATGCCGATCTCGCGATGACCGACATCGACCAGGCTGTGCGGGCAGCTGGCATAGAGCGCGGCGAAAGTGGTTTCGATGGAGCGGCTCTCAGCGATAGGCGCATAGAGCTGCCACTCGTCCGGGCCAAGGCAAAGCGCCAGCCTGCCACCCGAAGTCGCGGTCGCGCCGATCGTCGCCGGCAGTACGCAGCCAAAGGCTTTCGAGGCCGCTCCGAGGTTTTCCGGCGCGATGCGGAGATTGAAGCGCGAAGAATCCTCGGCGTCGTGGATGATGAGGGAGGATCGCTCGGCAAGTGAGATCCGCTGCCCCATCAGTGGGTGGCGTTCCTGCAGCATGATGGTTCTCCTAGGCGTTCAGGCGCTTGTTTTCCGGATCGACGAACACCATGCCCACGATCTCAGCTTCGTGGGTGATGTCCGGCATCGGCACATGAATGGTCTGGCCTTCCTTCGCCCGCCCGCCCTCGACGATTGCGAGTGCGATCGAGCGTCCGAGTGTCTCGCTCCAGTAGGACGAGGTGACGTGACCAGCCATCCTCATCGGCACCTTCTGGTTCGGGTCGAAGACGATCTGAGCCCCCTCCTCCAGCACGGTCTTGGGATCGCTCGTCAGCAGCCCGACCAGTTGCTTGCGGTCGGCCATGAGCATGTCGGGGCGGGCGAGCGAGCGCTTGCCGACGAAATCCGGCTTGGTCTTGCCGATGGCCCAGGCAAGGCTCGCATCATCCGGCGTCACCGTGCCGTCGGTGTCCTGGCCGACGATGATGTAGCCCTTCTCGGCACGCAGCACGTGCATTGTCTCGGTGCCATAGGGCGTGATGCCGTATTTGCGGCCGGTGTCGTACAGCGCTTCCCAGACAGCGCGGCCATAGCGCGCCGGCACGTTGACCTCGAAGCCGAGTTCGCCGGTGAAGGAGACGCGGAACAGCCTGGTCGGCACGCCGCAGATCTTGCCCTCGGCGACCGACATATGGGGGAACGCCTCGTTGGTGAGATCGATGCCTTCGACCAGCGGCTCGATAAGCTTGCGGGCGTTCGGCCCGTTCAGCGCGATCACCGCCCATTGTTCCGTTGTCGAGGTCAGCCAGACCTTCAGATCGGGCCATTCGGTCTGCAGATAATCCTCCATCATGGCGAGCACCCGCGCGGCGCCGCCGGTCGTGGTCGTGACATGGAAGCGGTCCGTCGAAAGCCGGCCGATGACGCCGTCATCGCGGATGAAGCCGTCCTCGCCGAGCAGCAGGCCATAGCGCAGCCGTCCCGGCGCCAGCTTGGTCCAGGCGTTGGTATACATGCGGTTCATGAACTCGGCCGCATCCGGACCGACGATTTCGATCTTGCCGAGCGTCGAAGCGTCGAACATGCCGAGCGACTGGCGCGTCGCCCGGCATTCCCGCGCCACGGCCTGGTGCATATCCTCGCCCTGCTTGGGGAAATACCAGGCGCGCCGCCACAGCGACACCGGCTCGTAGGCCGCGCCGTTCTCCTCAGCCCAGCTGTCGATCGCCGTCTTGCGCGTTACCTCGAACAGTTCGCCGCGATTGTAACCGGCGAAGGCGCCGAAGGTGGTTGGCGTGTAGGGCGGGCGGAAAGTGGTCAGCCCTACCGACGGCGATGGTCGCTTAACCGCGTCCGACGCGATAGAGAGGCCGTTCATATTCGACGTCTTGCCCTGGTCGGTCGCCATGCCGGTGGTGGTGTAGCGCTTGATGTGCTCGATCGACTTGAACCCTTCGCGGACGGCAAGGCGAATGTCCTTGGCGGTCACATCGTTCTGGAAGTCGACAAAGGCCTTGGCCCAGGACGCGTTCTTGTCTGACGGCAGTTCGCGGTTGCTGACGCCAGTGCAGAGCACCTCGCCTTCCACCGCATAGGAACCGGCGATTGCGCTGAAGCCGGCATCGATCGCCGCCGCGGCTCCCGCCGAAGCGCCTTCCACCAAACACTCTTTCAGACCGAATTTGCCATTGCCGGCGCCGGCGCACCGGCTGTCTTCAGTGCGCGCGCCCGGCAGGAACATCTGCCGCTCCTCGTTCCAGTCGAGCTTGCCCTTGGTGTGTGAAAACAGATGGACACTCGGCGTCCAGCCGCCCGACATTAGTAGCGCGTCGCAGGCGATCGTTCTGGCCGGACCGACCTGGCCGCTGGCGCTGACCGGATTGACCCTCACGGAGCTGACGCGGTGGCGGCCCTTGGTGCCGCTTATGGTCCAGCCGCACAGCGTTTCGATGCCCAAAGCCCTGGCGCGCTTGACGAAGTGGTCCGGAACCCGGGCGCGGATGTCCACGATCGCTGCAACCTTTGCGCCAGCCTGGGCCATATCGAAAGCGGCGAGCCAAGCCGAGTCGTGCGAGGTGACGACCATTGGCCGGTTGCCGACCTTGACGCCGTAACGATTGAGATAGACGCGGGCCGAGCCGGCCAGCATAACACCCGGCCTGTCGTTGCCGTCGAACACCAGCGGCTTTTCGATCGACCCTTGCGCGAGCACGACCTGCTTTGCACGCACCTTCCACAGCCGCTCGCGCGGCGCGCCGTCCGGCAGTTCGGAAAGATGATCGGTAAGGCGCTGGCACAAGCCGACGAAGTTCTGGTGATAATAGCCGATAGCGGTGGTGCGGTTCAGCAGCGTGACGTTCTTCATCGCGGCAAGGGCGACGCTTGTCTCCACCACCCAGTCCCATGCCGACAGGTGGTTGATTTCCACATCCGGCTCGCCGAGCAACGAGCCGCCGAATTCAGGACCCTCGTCGACAAGGATGATCTTGGCGCCGCTCCTTCCCGCTTCCAGAGCTGCCGCAAGACCAGCAGGACCTGAGCCGACCACCAGCACGTCGCAATGCGCATAGCGGCTGGCATAGGTGTCCGGATCGGGAACCGTGGGCGACTTGCCGAGACCGGCGGCACCCCGGATGATCGGCTCGTAGACCTTGTTCCAGAAAGACTTCGGCCACATGAACGTCTTGTAGTAGAAGCCTGCCGAAAACAGCATGTAGAGCGGATCGTTGATGGCGCCGACATCGCGTTTCAGCGACGGCCAGTGGTTCTGGCTGACAGTGTTCAGCCCTTCGAAGACTTCCAGCACGGTTGCCCGCGTGTTGGGCTCTGCCCGGCCGACGCCGCGATTGACCCCGACAAGCGCATTCGGCTCTTCCGATCCGGCGGAGAGGAAGCCGCGCGGGCGGTGATACTTGAACGAGCGGCCGATGAGATGAACGCCGTTGGCGAGCAGCGCCGAGGCGAGCGTGTCGCCCTGGCGGCCCTCGAAGTTCTCGCCATTGAAAATGAAGCGGACCGGCCGGTTGTGATCGACGCGGCCCTTGCCGGATACGCGATAGTTGCTCATGAACGCGCTTCCTTGATCTCGGTTTCCGTCGGGCGCGGCATGCCGGCCTTGTAGGTCATGGCGAACCGGTCGCTGACCGTATCGCGCACCGCGTTGAAGAAGCGGCCGCAGCCATGCATGTGGCGCCAGCGCTCGAAATGCGTGCCGCGCGCGTTCGAACGCACAAACAGAAAGTTCTTCCATTCGTCGTCGCTCAGCGCGGACGGATCGGCCGGTCGTGCGACATGCGCTTCGCCGGCATAGGTGAATTCGACCTCGGGCCGTTCGGCCTCGCAATAGGGGCAGTGGATGAGAAGCATCGTGTTCTCCCTCAATGCGCGACGGCGGCGGCGGCGGCCTCGTCGATCAGCCGGCCGGTGGTGAAGCGTTCGAGCGTATAAGGCGCGTTGATCGGATGCGGCTCGTCTCGGGCGATGGTGTGGGCGAAGATATGGGCGGCGCCCGGCGTCGCCTTGAAGCCGCCGGTGCCCCAGCCGCAATTAACATAGAGGCCGGGCACCGGTGTCTTGCCGATGATCGGCGAACGGTCCGGCGTGACATCGACGATGCCCGCCCATTTGCGCAGCATTCGCATGCGGGTGAAGATCGGGAACACCTCGCAGATCGCCGCGATCGTATGCTCGATCAGCGGCAAGCCGCCGCGCTGGCTGTAGGACACGTACTGGTCGGTGCCTGAGCCGATGACCAGCTCGCCCTTGTCGGACTGGCTCATATAGGCGTGCACCGTGTTCGACATGACGACGCAGGGGAAGATCGGCTTGACCGGTTCGGACACCAACGCCTGCAGCGGAAAGCTCTCCAGCGGCAGGCGGACCCCGGCGGTGTCCATCACTACGGACGTATGGCCGGCGGCTGACACCGCCACCTTCTTCGCCTTTATGAAGCCGCGCGGCGTGTCGACGCCGATGACCTTGCCTGACGGATCGCGGCGGATCGCCGTGACTGGGCAGTTCTGAATGATGTCGACGCCACGCGCGGCCGCGCCACGTGCGTAGCCCCAAGCCACGGCGTCGTGACGGGCGACGCCGCCGCGCCGCTGCAAGGCAGCTCCCATGACCGGATAGCGGGCGTCGCTGGCGATGTTGAGCGGCGGGCAATAGGCCTTGGCCTGTTCCGGCGTCAGCCATTCATTGTCGACGCCGTTCAGTCGGTTGGAATGGATATGGCGCTTGAAGCTCTGTACATCGTGGACGGAGTGCGCGAGCATCATCACGCCACGCTGTGAGAACATGACGTTGTAGTTCAGCTCCTGGCTGAGCCCTTCCCACAGGTCGAGCGCGTGGTCGTAGAGCCGCGCGCTCTCGTCATAGAGGTAGTTGGAGCGGATGATGGTGGTGTTGCGGCCGGTGTTGCCGCCGCCGAGCCAGCCCTTGTCAATGATTGCGACATTTGTGATCCCATGTTCCTTCGCGAGATAGTAGGCAGCGCCTAGCCCATGACCGCCGGCGCCGACGATGACGACATCGTACTCGGCCTTCGGTTCGGCATCCGGCCATTGCGGCTGCCAGTTCTTGTTGCCGGTAGCGGCGTTTCGCAGGAGCGCGGAAAAAGAAAAGCGGGTCATGATTTACCCCGGGTTCAACATGCCGGGATTATTCACGCAACACCGGGCCTTGAACAGAATGCCTGCGTCAGAGTAGTATTACCTGTGCGACAGGCACGGCCACGTGAGGCGCGACGAAACCGATGGAAATCCGGACAACATCGAAACGTGCGCCAAAACGTGGCGGCCCAAGGCGTCTTTCAGTCGGGTTCATCCTTGCCCGGCGCTTTACGCTCTGCGCTTTCGCCAATTTCGTCGACGTGCTTCGCCTCTCCGCCGATGAAGGCGACCGCAGCCGGCCGATCCTCTGCGGCTGGCGCGTGCTTTCCGCCACGATGGACCCTATCGTCTCCAGTTCGGGCATCGCGGTCCAGCCCGAGGAGCGGCTAGGCGATCCAGCCCGCTTCGACTACGTGGTGGTGGTCGGTGGATTGATCGACGAGATAGAAAACCTACACCCGGACTATGTGCATTTCTTGCATCAGGCGGCCGTCGCCGGCGTACCGCTGGTCGGCGTCTGCACCGGCGCCTTCGCTCTGCACCGCGCCGGCCTGATGGACGGCTACAAATGCTGCGTCAGCTGGTTCCACCACGACGATTTTCTTGAACAGTTCGACGGGCTGAAGCCGGTCTCCGACCAGATATTCGTCATAGATCGCGACCGGCTGACCTGTTCGGGCGGCGCGAGTTCGGCGCACCTGGCCGCCTATCTGGTCGACAGGCACGTTGGGCGCGCGCAGGCCCGAAAGAGCCTGCACATCATGATCATCGATGAGGCCGAACGGGCCGAGACGCCCCAGCCCGGCATACCGCTCGACCTTCACACCGATGACACGATGGTGAAGAAAGCGCTGCTCCTGATGCAACAGACGATCGACACGCCGGTTTCGGTCGAGGAACTCGCCCGACGGCTTGGAGCCAACCGGCGCCAGATCGAGCGTCACTTCCAGCGCACGATCGGTATGGCGCCGACAATGGCCTACAAGATCATGCGTTTGGAGTATGCCGAGTTCCTGCTTAAAAATTCACAGAATTCGGTAACGGAAATCGCCGTTTCGACCGGGTTCTGCGATTCTTCACACTTCATCCGCGCCTTCCGCGAGCGGCGTGGCGTGACGCCGGCGGCATTTCGAAGTAACGCTTAGGCAAGTAGCGCCGGCGCCTAGTCGCCCGGCAAGATATGGCTCGACTCGGCGCGCCAGGACATCCAGATCTTGGCGCCCGGCGTCAAATTCAGCCGCTCCAGTTCGTCGTGGCTCTTCTGCGCCTTGAGTTCCAGCCCGTCGGCGCCCTCGAGGTGAATGACGGCGGTGGCGCCGACAAACTCCTCGCCGACCACCGAGGCCTGCATGCCGTTGACGCCGCCGGCAGGCTTCTCGTTGGTCAGTTGCACGCGGTCGCCGGACACGACGAAGGTCGCCTTGTCGCCCTTGACCAGCGCCTTGGCGGGATTGCGGGCCACGTCGAATTCCCCTGAAGGCGTGGCGATCCTGATCGCGTCGCCGTTCGCCGCTGAAACCTTGCCGGCGAAGACATTGGATGAACCTAGAAATTCTGCGACGAACCGCGTTCGAGGCGCACGATAAATCTCCTGTGGGTTGCCGATCTGCTCAATGCGGCCACGGCTCATGATGACGACGCGGTCGGCCATCGAAAAGGCTTCCGACTGGCTATGCGTGACATAGACGAAGGTAATGCCGAGCTCTTTTTGGAGATTGGACAACACGGTCTGCATGCGCACCTTAAGATGCGCGTCGAGCGCCGACAGTGGCTCGTCGAGCAAGAGGATTTCGGGCTCGGTCACCAGCGAACGGGCCAGAGCCACGCGCTGGCGCTGGCCGCCGGAAAGATGGGCCACGTTGCGATCGGCGAATTCGGTGATCTGCATGCGCTCGAGCCACTTGTCGACGCGTTTCCTGCGCTCGGCCTTTTCGACGCCCCGCATGCGCAAGCTGAACTCTACATTCTCGCGCACCGTCAGGAACGGGAACAATGCCAGGCTCTGCCACACCATCGGTGTGTCGCGCCGCCAGGTCGGCAAGTCGTTGATGCGCTTGCCCGCAAGGCGGATCTCGCCTTCGGTCGGCGCTTCGAGGCCGGCCAGCATGCGCAGCGTTGTCGTCTTGCCGCAGCCGCTCGATCCCATGATGGCGAGAAACTCACCCTTTCGGATTTCGAGGTCCATGCGTTCGACGGCGTTGAAACTGCCGAAGCGTTTGACGACGCCGTCGAAGACGACAAGGGCTTGATCGGTCATGGCACCAACTCCGGCGCGCTGCCGCCTGCTTTCGGCACGGCGCTACGTTTCATCAGAAGAATCTGAGCGAGGATCACTAATGTCATCGAGGCAAGAAATACGAAGGTGCCGATAACGTTGATACGCGGGCTGACCTGCCCCTGCAGGAAGCCGAGCACTTTCACTGGCAGCGTTTCGTGCAGTCCGGATACGAACCACGATACTGCGAATTCGTCGAACGACACCGCCATTGTGATAAACAGCGCCGCGAAGAGGGCAGGCCGGCAGAACGGCACGATGACATGCCGCATCGCCATCCATTCCGACGCGCCAAGGTTCCAGGCTGCGGCTTCCAGCGATGGATCCATCTGCGACAGGCGCAGCCGGCAGATCGCCATGGCGAAGGGAGCGCACATTACCACATGGGCGATGATCACCGAATGGACCTGTCCGGACAGGCTGACATTGGACAAGAATGCGAGCATTGCTAGGCCGAGGATGACGACCGGAATGGTTGGCGGCAATAGCGCCAGCGCCAGGTAGAACGGCTTGCCGAAGAATTTGTAGCGAAAGTCGGTGTAGGCGGCGCCAAAGCCGAGCGCCGTGGCGACGACCGATACGACGGCGCCGACGACCAGGGTGTTGCGCAACCCCTCCCAGACAAGAGGATCGGCATAGACCGCCTCGTACCAGACGGTCGAGAAACCGCCTAGCGGCAAGGACGGAAAACGGTCGACGTTCAAGGAGAAGACGAAGCTCGCGGCGATCGGCGCGAAGATAAAGGCGAAGGCCAGCAAGATATAGAGCTTCAGCGCCCAGTCGATTAGCGGATTGCGGTTGAAGTCACTCATCGCCCGCGCTCCCTGTAGGCGTAGGTTACTGCCGCGAACGCCACCGCCAGCAAGGTCGCAATCATGGTTAGGGCGATCACCGCTGCGCGAGGCCATTGCTGGCCCGACTTGGTTGTGTCGGTGATAAGGATGGACAACGTCGGCGGGTCGCCGCCGCCGAGATAGAGCGGGCTGACGAAATCGCCGAAGGTGAGGATGAAGCAGAACAGCGCCGCGATCACCAGCCCGACCTTGGCCGCCGGCACCACCACCTCGAACACCGTGCGCAGGCGCCCGCAACGGAGATTGTGTGCTGCTTCGAGCAGCGTGCGGTCGACGAACATCAGGCTGAACAATTGCAGCAGCACGACCAGCGGAAAGCTCAGCGTCAGGTAGCCGATCATCGTTCCGAAGACCGAATTCAGCATGCCGAATGGCCCGATGCCCGCCTTTGCCAGCAGCGCATTGATGATGCCGTTGTCGGACAGGAAAATTTGCCACGAATAGACGCGCACCAGATAGCTGGTGAAGAACGGGATGACCATCAGGAACACGGCCCAGCGCCGCGCCGTTTCCGACAGCTTGAAGGCGATGCCGTAGGCGCAGGGAAAGGCGAGCACACTGGTGATGACCGAGGCCGCCGTTGACAGGATAAGCGTGCGGAAATAAGCGTCCCAGAAGACGCCGCGGCCAAGCATCCTGACCCAGTTGTCCGGATTGAAATCCGGCTCCATCCGGAAATTCCGGACCGTCCAGAAGCTCAGCGCGATCAGGAAGACCAGCGGCGCCAGGAAGAACATCACTTGCCAGATCAACATCGGCAGCGAGAATGTCAGTCCATAGAGGGTAATCGATTTCCGCATCGATGCAGGTCCTGCCCGTTGAAGCACGGCTCATCCGTCTGCACGACGCACGACGATTTTTTAGGAAATGCCGGACGGCCTAGATGCCCGCCCAGCGGTTTATGACCGTTACGATCCCTTGTATTCGGACCAGAAGTCGTTCCAATCTTCAAGGCTCTGCTGAACCGGCAACTGACGGTATTTGATGCGCCCGTTGCGAATCATGTCCATCACATTGCTTTGGTTGAGCAGCATGCCTTGGCGCTTGGCCTCAGCCGGCGTTTCAGTGGCCAGGAGTTCCCAGCCCTTCTTGTTCGGGATGAGGCAGGGATAGGCCACCATGTTGGCCGACTTCACCTGGCCCTTGGCCGAGGTGATGTACTGGATCCATTTCTTCGCCAGATCGGCCTTCTGCGAGCCTTTGCCGATCGAGAAGGATTCGGTGAACTGCAAGCCACCCTCTTCCGGAATGACGGTGCGCACCGTGGCGCCGCCCTTTTCCAGCGCCCCGGTGATCCAGTCGCCGATGCCCGCCATGGCCAGCATCTGGCCATTTTGAAGCGACGAGAAGGTGCCGCCATAGTCGAAGAAGCCGCCGATCTGCGGACGCAGCGATTTCGTTTTTTCCTGCACCTTGCTCCAGGCCGCATCGTTAATGTCATAGGGCGAGGCGTTGCCGTTGAGCAGACTCATCTGGCCGAGATTGGGCAGATGCCAATCGAAATGGCCGACCTTGCCCTTGAGCTTGTCGGCCCAGTAGACATTGTAGGTCGAGGCTTCCTTCTCGGTGATCGCCTCGGTGTTATAGGCCACACCGAGGAACCCGAAACGGGTGATGACCGAATAGAGGTCGTTGCCCTGCCAGTGCCCTGGAAAATGCTGGAATTCGGGGAAGAATTCATCGAACGGGTAGTCGGCGGGATCGAGCTTCTCGATGTAGCCGGCCGCGTTGAGCTGCTGCACATACTCGGCATCGGACAGGATGACATCGAAGGTTCCCGGAGGCGATTGCGCGATCAGACCGAGCATGTTGTCGCCGCCAGTATAGTATTTCGGCTTGAACTTGACGTTGTTGGCGGCTTCGAACTCGGCGACCACGTCGGGCTCGGCATGGCCATACCAAGCGAGCATAGTGAGTTCGACCGGCTCGGCGAAAGCTAGCCGGCTTACAAATGGCATTGCCAGAACGCCGCCACCCAGAATGGTTGCACCCTTTAGAAAGTCGCGGCGCGTGCTGCCGTTGGACAAGCTTTTTTTGATTGTCATGGTTGTTCCCCTTGGCTTGTAGTTCCGGCAAGCCTACGAAGGGGTCAGCCATTTGGAAAATTAATTCTCATAATAAATGCATTTACACCCCTTATTGACGATCTAGCTCGATCGGCCGCCGTACCGGGTCGCCGGAGACACCGGCTTCATCGAGCCGCGCGACGATGTGATTGACCAGTCTGATTCCGGCATCTGACAGACGGGGATGCTTGTAGAACAAGCCGACCCGGATTTCAGCGAGCGCTGGAAACCCGTCGCCGTCGTCCAGGACGCGCATGCCTGGTAGCATCGTGTAACGGGTGAGCGCGCTGACGCCGAGGCCGTTCACCACAGCATTCTGCAGCCCAGCGATGCCGGAGCCGGTATAGGCGACCCGCCAGCGGATTTGTGCGGCATCCAGAGATTGGATCATCCGCGCCCGATAGGCGCACCCTTCAGGGTGCGCCGCCAGCGGCACCCCGGTTCCCAAGTCAAAACGGGCGGCTTCGGCCGCAGCCCAGATCGGCCGCTCGATCCATGAACGCGACAGATATTGGGAGCGCTCATTGTTGACCATCGCCACCGCCAGATCGAGTTCGTCGGCGCGCAGGCGATCGAGAATGTCGGCGCTCCAGCCGCAGTGGATTTCCAGCGAAATGCCCGGATGCTGGCTGGTATATTCAGTAATCACGCCTTGCAGGAAGGCGACCGCATAGTCGTTCGGCAGGCCGATCCGGAGCACGCCGGCTATCTTCGACCGATTGAAATAGGAAGCAGCCTGATCGTTGAGCCGCAGCATCTCGCGGGCGTAGCTCAGCAGCATCTCCCCTTCGCTGGTCAGAGTGAGCGTGCGTCCGACCTGTTTGATGACCGGCGCGCCGACCAGTTCCTCGAGCCGGCGTATCTGCAGCGATATGGCCGGCTGCGTGCGCCCCAGCGCATCTCCGGCCTTGGTGTAGGCGCCAAGATCGATGACCGAAACAAAGGTCCGCAGCAGATCGGTCTGAAAATTGACGATGTTGCGCATGGATTTCGATTTCTCATACGTGGATCATGAATATAAATTTTTCATATCACGATTATCACCACTAATCATCAGTCCCAACAGCCGAAGTTGGGAGGACAACATGCCGGATACAAGTGTTTTTGCCGCCGAACTGCCTTGGCCGGAGTACGACGCGAAGGTCGGGGACGGCTCCGTGCCCATCCTGCTGCCGATCGGGTCGATGGAGCAGCATGGCCACCACATGCCCATGCATGTCGACGTGCTCTTGCCCGTCGAATTCTCCCGCCGCGTCGCTGGCGAGATCGGCGCGCTTGTGGCGCCCCCTTTCACCTACGGCTACAAGTCGCATCAGAAGTCGGGGGGCGGCAATCACCTGCCGGGCACGACCAGTCTGGACGGCGCGACACTGGTCGCAGCACTCCGCGATGTCATCAAAGAATTCGCCCGCCACGGCGTGCGCAATATCTGCTTGATGAATGGCCACTTCGAGAACTCGTGGTTCATCGTCGAAGGCATAGATCTGGCACTGCGCGAACTGCGCTGGGGTGGCATTAGCGACATGAAGATCGTGGTGCTGTCTTATTGGGATTTCGTCGACAAGCCGACGATCGCGCGGCTCTATCCAAACGGGTTCACCGGCTGGGATCTGGAACACGGCGGCGTGCTCGAAACATCGCTGATGCTGGCGCTCTTTCCGAACTTCGTTCATCTCGAGCGCGCCGTCGATCATGAACCGGCGAGCTTTCCGCCCTATGATGTGTACCCGCCCAGGCCTGAATGGACACCGGTGAGCGGTACATTGTCCTCACCCAAGGAAGCCTCGAAAGCCAAAGGCGACATCTTGCTTGATGTCTGCGTGACGGGCATAGTCAAAGCCCTGCGGGTCGAGTTTCCGCGCTGAAGCTTTCCTGCCTGACCTGCCTGACCTGCGGAATTCGACGGATATCAGGTTTCAGAACCTGCGATCCAAACCGGAAGCTCCGATTCGTTTTAAGGCAGGGCGCGCAGGCCGTCCGGGCGACCCGGCCCGGGCACCATCAATATGGGAAGGGCCAATTCGGTGGCGCCTGTCCGGCATTTTCGTCGCACGAGGGCTCGTCGCCGCGCTTCACGAGGGAGTCGGATGTGAGCAGCGTCTTCAGGAAAATGAAGAACTCGTGGGCGAGACCATAAACCGGCGACACCGAATAAGGGTCGGGCGGGTTTGTCTGGCCAGGCTCGCCCCGATGCCAATCGTGGGGGATGTGGAACACGTCCGTCAGTTCCTGACGATATTGTGGTCCGGGCCGAAGGGGAAGCTGGTGATGTTTTCCGCGCTTTCCTGCTTCACGATCAGGATATCGTGCTCGCGATAGCCGCCCGCACCCGGCATGCCTTGCGGCATCATCACCATCGGCTCCATGGACACAACCATGCCGGGCTCCAGCACTGTGTCTATGTCCTCGCGAAGTTCGATGCCCGCTTCGCGACCATAGTAATGACACAGCACCCCGAAGGAATGGCCGTAGCCGAAGGAGCGGTATTTCAGCAGATCCCACTCCCGGTACATCTCGTTGAGCTCAATCGCGATATCCTTGCAGCGGGCGCCGGGCTTGATAAGTTCGAGACCACGGCGATGGACAGCGACGTTCTTCTGCCAGATGTCGAGGCTGGCATCGTCGACATGGTCACAGAACAGTGTGCGTTCGAGCGCGGTGTAATAGCCGAAGATCATCGGGAAGGTGTTGAGCGAAAGGATGTCGCCGGACTGGACGCGGCGGTTGGTCACCGGGTTGTGGGCGCCATCGGTATTGATGCCGGACTGGAACCACGTCCAGCTATCCATTAGTTCGACATAGGGGTATGATTTCGCGATCTCCCGGATCATCGCGTTGGTCGTTGCAATAGCCACCTCGTGCTCAGGCGCGCCGGCCTTAACGGCAGCCACGCAGGCGGCGCCGCCGATATCGCAGACGAGTGCCCCCTCGCGGATCAGTTTTTGCTCCTCCAGAGACTTGATCGAGCGCATCCACATGGATGGCTGGGCGACATCGACGAACTCAACGCCTGGGAGCGCCTGCTCGAGTTGACGGCGGAAATCGAGGTTCACATGGTCGAACTCGATCCCGATGCGCTTTGAACTGGCGGTGAGTTGGCGCACCGCGCGATAGAAATTGTCGCGGCGCCAGTCAGTGTAGGTGACGTTGTCGCCAAAGCTGCGGCGATAAGGCTGACCGCCGTCGATACCGGCGGAAATCGTCGTCGCTTTGTTGTGGTCGATGACCATACCGTATTTGCGACCGAAGTAACAGTAGAGCCAGCCGGAGTAATAATTGATGCAATGATAGGAAGTGAAGAGTGTTGCATCCACCTTGTTCTCCGCCATCCAGCGGCGAATGTCGGTCTGGCGACGGTTCATCTCGACGTCCGAGAAGGGCGAATACTCCTTTTCGCCATTGTGCCACGCCATCACGTGCAACATGTCGTCGGTCATCGCGCTGTTCCCCGCTAGGTTGATTGCAGGAAGCTACGATCGGCGGGCATATCAGGAAAATTTATTCACCTGATGGCTATATTTCGAAAAATTATGCAGATCGTCGAAGCATGTTGTCGCGACCGCGACCGATTAGGAACCCTTATCCTCCGATATCGACTTCTCATTTCCAGCGGGAGAGCCGAATTTTTATAGTCCGCTTCCAACCTGAAACCCGATTTGGATGCGGAGGAAAGAATGAACGTCTACGCCAAGGGCATGCCCAACGAATTACTACGTCTGCAGAAGATGCATAATGGCGAGAAGGCTGTCGCGACCTTCAGCGCCGCCGAGATGAAGCGCCGTCAGGACGGGCTACGCAACATTCTGGCCGAGCTGAAGCTCGACGCGGCGGTGCTGACATCCTACCACAATATCTGCTATTTCTCGGACTTCCTGTTCTGCTATTTCGGTCGCCGCTATGCTTTCGTGGTCACCCCGGAGAAGGCGGTGTCGGTTTCGGCCGGCATCGATGCCGGCCAGCCATGGCGCCGAACCTTCGGCGACAACATTACCTACACCGATTGGCAGCGCGACAATTACTTCTACGCCCTGCAGCAGACGCTGCCGGGCGTTAAGCGTATCGGCATCGAGTTCGATCACGTCAACCTCGAGTTCAGGAAACTCTTGCAAGACGCCTTTTCGAACGTCGAGTTCGTCGACGTCGGCGCGCCGACCATGTGGCTGCGCACGATCAAATCGGCCGAGGAAATTGTCCTGATCAAGGAAGGCGCACACACCGCCGATATCGGCGGCGAAGCCATTCGTAACGCGATCCGCGAGAACGTTCCCGAGTATGAAGTCGCACTGGCCGGCACGCAGTCCATGGTCCGGCACATCGCCAAGACCTTTCCGCATGCCGAACTGATGGACACCTGGGTCTGGTTCCAGTCGGGAATCAACACCGACGGCGCCCACAACCCGGTGACCTCGCGCAAGGTTCAGAAGGGCGACATCCTCTCGCTCAATTGCTTCCCGATGATTTCGGGCTACTACACCGCGCTCGAGCGCACGCTGTTCCTCGACCATGCCAGCGATGAGCACCTCCGTATCTGGGAGATCAACTGCGACGTCCACCGTCGCGGGCTGGAACTTCTGAAACCCGGCGCGCGCTGCGGCGATGTCGCGACGGAACTGAACGAAATCTACCGCAGTCACAATCTGCTCGGCTATCGTTCGTTTGGTTACGGCCACTCCTTCGGAGTGCTGTCGCACTACTATGGCCGCGAAGCCGGCGTCGAACTGCGCGAAGACATCAACACCGTGCTCCAACCAGGAATGGTCGTCTCCATGGAACCGATGCTGACCATCCCTGAAGGGCTGCCGGGTGCGGGCGGCTACCGCGAACACGACATTCTCGTGATGACCGGAGACGGCGCCGAAAACATCACCAAGTTTCCGTTCGGCGCGGAGCATAACATCGTCAAGGCATGACCGCCGACCGACGCGAATTCAAGCGGGCCTTCCTGGAAAGGAAGGCCCGCTTGCGTTTGTTTGGAGCGGCGTGATCTAATCGGTAAAGGTGGAGCCGACCATGCGCAGCATCCCGACCGACCTTCTCCGCGCCTTCGTCACAGTCATTGACCTGCGCGGCTATACACGGGCCGGAGAAAAGCTCGGCCGCACCCAACCGGCGATCAGCCTGCAGATGAAGCGGCTTCAAGAGCTGCTCGGCGTCTCGCTCTTCGCCAAAGAAGGCGGTGCACAGATCACCGAACAAGGTGAGCTCGTCGCCGGCTATGCTCGCCAGATCCTGGCCCTCAACGACGACATGATGTTGAAGCTCTCAAAGCGCGACAACAAGGGCCGGCTGCGACTCGGCATCCCTAACGACTACGCCGATCATTTCCTGCCCAAACTGATGGCAAGTCTGGCGCGCGACGGCGGCGACCTCACCTTCGACGTCGTCTGTGATCTGTCGCACAATCTGCTGCAGGGCCTGCGCAACGGCCTCTTCGACATTGTCGTGGCAATGACGCCTGACGGGCCTTCCGAAGGCGCGTTCATGACCTGGAAAGAGACGCTGGCATGGGTCTCCGGAGAACAATCCCCAGATCTGCCGGGGTATGTTGCACGACAAGGGGAACTGCGCATCGTCTGTTATCCCGAGGGATGCCTCTACCGCCGCAACATGCTGACCGCGCTGCAGCGCGACGGTCGCAATTTCGAGATCGTCTACACAAGCCCGAGCCTCGCGGGACTTGAGGCGGCGGTCGGCGCCGACTTCGGCATTACGGTGCTGGCGCGCCGGATCATTCCGGCAAAGCTCAAGATCATCGAACCTTCGAGCCATCTGCCCCGTCTCGCAGATGTCGTAGTCGGCATCTATGTCAGTCCGGACCGCAAGCGGTCCAGTGTGGCGCAGAGTTTTGCCGCTCGATTCGCCGATATGTTCGTCGCCGGCGAAAGCGCTAGCAAGGCTGACTGAGAACGGCATTCAAATTCCAGCCGCCAAAGCGGCGGCCGGGTCGACTACTTCAGGCGACGTCGGGTCAGCAGGGCCAGCATCGCGAACAGGGTGATGGACAGCGCAAGCAACAGCGTCGCGGCTGCCATGATGGTAGGATTGATCTGGTCGCGAATGCCGGAAAACATCTGCACCGGAAGGGTGCGCTGCTCGGCCGCCGTCATAAACAGCGCAACGACCACCTCGTCGAACGATGTCGCAAAGGCGAAGATCGCGCCGGACACCACACCCGGCATGATGCTTGGCAACGTTACGCGAAAGAACGCCGACGATGGCGAGGCGCCGAGGCTCAATGCCGCCCGCGTCAGATTTGTATCATAGGTGGAAAGTGTCGCTGTCACCGTGATGACCACGAAAGGCGTCGCCAGAGCAGTATGCGCCAGGATGAGGCCGGTACGCGTGTTCGTCAGGCCGAACTGGCCGAAGAAGAGATAGCTGCCGACAGCCACAATGACGATCGGCACGATCATCGGCGAGATCAGCAATGCCATGATCAGCCGCCGCGCAGGGAAATCGGGACGCGAGATGCCGAGGGCCGCCAACGTGCCGAGCGTCGTGGCCAAGATCGTAGTCATCACCGCTGCAACGGCGCTGTTGAAGATGGCGTTCATCCAGCGCGCATTGCCAAAGAAATCCGCATACCAGCGCAGGGAATATTCCCGCACGGGCAAGGTGAAGAATGGGTCCTTGGAGAAGGACAGCGGCACTATAATGAACAGCGGTGCAATCAAGAACATGAGCACCGCCAAGGCGAACGCCACCACCAGCGTGCGCATCAGGCGATCGGACAGCGTCGCGTAAGAAGGCAGCCACATGGCGTCACCCCAGCTTGATCTTGTCCGCGCCGACGAGGCGCAGGAACAACAGGTAGATGGCAAGCGTCACGACAAGCAAGACCACACCGAGGGCGGCGGCCAAACCCCAGTTGAGATCGCGGTTGATGTAAACTGAAATGAAGTTGGACACCATCTGGTCGCGTGGCCCACCGACAAGCGCCGGCGTGATGTAGTAGCCAAGCGATAGTATGAAAGTCATCAGGCATCCGGCGACGACGCCAGGCAGCGTCTGCGGCGCGTAGATGCGCCAGAAGGCGGAGGACGGCGGAGCCCCGAGCGAGCGAGCCGCTCTGAGCTGTGTGGTCGGAATCGAGCGCATGACGCTATAAATTGGGAGGATAGTAAAGGGCAACTGAATGTGCGTCATCGCGATGACCGTTCCGACGCGCGTGAAGATGAGTTGAAGCCTCTCGCCTGTCAGATGCAAGGTCATCAGCACGTCGTTGATGATCCCATCTGACTGCAGAAGCACCACCCATGCCGTGGTGCGAACGAGCAGCGATGTCCATAGCGGCAGAAGCACCATCAGAATCATGATGCCGGCGATTGCCTTGGGAGCGATTGTCAGCACGTAGGCGACGGGATAGCCTAGGATCAAGGTAAACAGCGTCACCAACCCGGCTACGAACAGCGTGCGCCCCAATACGTCGAGGAAAATCGCCTGATCGCCCTGGACACGTTCGATCGAACCGTTCGGTGTCTGCTTGAGGTCGAGCGCGGTCAGCAGATAGTAAGGCGTGAAAGAAGCACCATTGCGCTTAATGATCGCCCAGGTCTCTGGAGAGCCCCAATCCCTGTTCATCTCGAGGAACTTTTCCCTATACAGGCCTGTATCGAGTTTTTCGACCATCCGCGCTGCCGCTAGCACGCGGCTGCGCATGCCGGAAATCTCGTAGTTGAGACGCTTGCCCAGCAAGGCAGCCGTGCTGTTGGCCTTTGCGACCTTGAGATCAGCGGCGAGCGCGGCGTAGACCGGCTCGTCCGGCGTCGAAACACCATCCCAGCTTTCGAGAGCGCCCAATGTGCGAGGCAGCACCTCATTTGTCTCCGGATTGCCTACCGCCGTGACCAGCAGGTAAAGGATTGGAGCGACAAAGGCGACCACCAGGAAGACGATCAGCGGCAGAGCTAGCGAAAGCGCAGCGCGCCTGGCGGGTTTCTCGGCCCGACGTACGGCCATAAAGATGTTGACGCGGTCTATCTCTGCTACTGTCATGGCTCACACCTCCAGCAGACGGCATTCGGAAATGCCGCATTCGAGGGCGACATCCGTGCCCAATGCGAAGTGCCGCGCCTGCCGCGCCGGGATGCGCGCGGTGATGAGTTGGCCGCCAAACGCCTCGACCGACAGCCGCATATGGTCGCCGAGGAAGAAGACGTCGCGCGCCTTGCCCGTGAAACGGTTAAGACCGGCACGGACACCCTCGCCGGCCAGCGAAATGTTCTCCGGCCGTACGGATACACTCATGTCTTCTGCGCCCGTGCCGGACACAATAGCGCCGGCGGCCTTCAACGTCGTGCCGTCGGCCATACGCACGACGGTCACGCCTCCTTCCCGTCCGAGCAAGGTGCACGGCAGTGTGTTGTTCTCGCCGATAAATGAGGCGACGAAGCGATTGGACGGCTCGTCGTACAGTGTTTTCGGATCCGCAAGCTGCTGGATACGCCCATCGTGGAAGACGGCGATGCGGTCCGACATCGTCAACGCTTCGGACTGGTCGTGAGTAACGTAGACCATGGTGATGCCGAGCGTGGTCTGGAGTTGCTTGATCTCGATCTGCATGCGTTCGCGCAACTGTTTGTCGAGCGCGCCGAGCGGCTCGTCCATGAGCACTAATGAAGGCTCGAATACCAAGGCGCGAGCCAAAGCGACGCGCTGCTGCTGGCCGCCGGAAAGCTGCGCCGGGCGACGATCGCCCAGCGCTTCGAGACTGACGCGGCCGAGCGCCTGGCGAACCTTTTCCTTGGCGGCGGCGCCGGCAATGCCGCGATAGCGCAGCGGAAACGCAACATTCTCCGCCACCGTCATGTGTGGAAACAGGGCATAGTTTTGGAACACAAAGCCGATGTTGCGTTTCTCGGGAGGCAACCGCTCGACAGGCTTGCCGTCGAGCAGGATATGGCCGAGCGTCGGCTGTTCGAAACCGCCCAGCATCATCAACGTCGTGGTCTTACCCGAGCCTGAAGGACCCAGCATGGTCAGGAACTCGCCGCGAAAGACGTCGAGGTTGAGGTCTTTCACGACGAAGTTGACGCCGTCGTAGGATTTTTTCACGTCCTCGAATCGAACGAGGGCATCGACTGGGTTGTCCGTCGCAAGTGACATTCGCTGGGAAAAATTCATCGATGCGCTCCTCCGCAAGCCCGCGCGCTACTGCGAAAGCCAGGTCGTGAACCGCTTGCGTATTTCGTCTCCGTTGTCAGCCCAGAAACCATTGTTGAGGGTTAAGGAAACCGTCAGATTCTGTGGACTGGTCGGCAGATTCTTGGCATCCTCGGGTGCCACGAACTCGGCCGCCGATTTCCGCACCGGTCCATAAGGAATGTATTTGGTGATGCCCGCCAGAACTTTAGGCTCAACGGCGTACTTAATAAAGGCAAGCGATCCGTCAGCATTCTTAGCACCCTTGGGGATTACCCAGTAATTGGAATCGAGGATCTGGTTGTCCCAGACGATCCGGAAATCCTTGCCTTCCTTGTTGGCGTTGTAGATGCGACCGTTCCACGCGGTCGTCATAGTCACCTCACCCGAAGCGAGCAACTGCGGTGCCTGGGCGCCGGCTTCCCACCACACAATGCTGTCCTTGATCGTGTCGAGCTTGGCGAAGGCACGATCGACGCCCGCCGGGGTCGACAGCGTTTCGTAGACCTGGTCAGGCGCTACGCCATCGGCGAGCAACGCGAATTCCAGGTTGGTTGCAGGGTTTTTCCAGAGGCCGCGCTTTCCCGGGAACTTCTTGTTGTCGAACAAATCCTTGATCGTCTTCGGACCGTCCGCCAGCTTGGCGCCGTCGTAAGCAAGGATCGTCGCATAGACGATCGTACCGACGCCGCATTCCGAGGTCGTGCCCTTGATCCAATCGTCCTGGGGTCCGATTTTCGCCCAGTCGATCTTTTCGAAGATACCTTCGTCGCACCCTTGCAGCAGTGTCGGCGCATCGACATCGACGACATCTATGGTGGTATTGCCGGATTCGATCATCGCCTTGATCTTGGCGATCTCGCCGCCATATTCCTGCTCATCGATCTTGGCCCCGGTCTCGGCGGCATAGGTTTCGAACACTGCCTTGCGTTGCGCTTCCTGGTAAGCGCCACCGAAACTCATGACCGAAAGCGTGTCTTGCGCTCGCGCTGCATTCGAACAAAGCGGGGCAAGCGCCACCAGTGATAAGGTCAGCACGCGACTTGTTAAGCGATGTCTCATTTCCGCCACTCCCATTGGTTGGAAACACGGCCTCGACTTCGTCTGAGTGAGCCTTGGCCGGTGCAAAACGGTAATTTGGCAAGGGCGCGACAGCAAATAAGTACATCGCATGACTCCATGAGAAAGCGTTATCGCGGCGCGCGCCACGTCATGGTTGGGCGCCGTGGCAACCCCATGCTTCAAGGCGCGACCAGGTTCTGTCTGGCGCCTTGAATCACCGAACTCAGCAAAAGAACACACCCGGCATCAGTAACGCATAGGAGGGACTCAAGAACGCTCGGCTTTGATACGATCGGGGATCCAGTCGCAAAATGCTCTGATGGCCGAGCGAATTTCAGCAGCCTCCGGGTAGAACAGAGCAACCAATTTGTTCGCGTCGCAATCAAAATCGAAGGCCGGACCAACTGACTGTGGCGGATCATGCTCGACCAATGGCCGCACGGCGATACTGATAGGTTGGCCGAGCAGGGCTGCCTCGATAGCCAAGGCCTTGCGGCGTGCGGCCTTCGGCAGTTGCGTTGACAGGTCTGGCACATGACGGCCAAAAACGGGGCGAACATGATGGACTCCGAGAGGCGCTCGCCAAGCGACATGATCGGTGTGACACGTTCGGTAGACAATGCAATTTGTCTCGGGCGATCCCGTCCACACCTACTCACACAACGGTGATAGCTGTTCAACGAAACCGTTCGGCGACACGTGCGTTTTGTTCAGTACGATTTATCTGAGGTTCCATCATGTCCGAAGCGTGGTTTTCCAAGCCGGTGTCGGTCACCACCGGCATTGGCGGAGACATTCGCAATCTCTTGAACGCTCAACAAGCGATAGATTTGCTTGGAGGCAATTGGCGCGATGCAGGAAGTCAAAAACATCGGTCCGCGTTGAGAGCTTGCCGGCAGGCCATAAACGGTGGCGTTTCCGCCGATGTCGCAAGAGAAGTTTTTGTCGAAGCTGCCCGGGAGGCGCATATTTTGGTTGAATGAGATTACAGATTGTGCGGCGGATTCCTCGTTCGGCCTCCAAGGTTTCCCATTTGTCGGTAGGAAGGTTTCCGGTCACTCGGCCCTTTGAAAGTCCCTCAAGGATAAACAATACCGTATCGCGATTGAGAGCCGCGTAATTGGTGGCGAGGCAGATCGATCGCGTGTCGAGAAAGCTTGCATCTAGTGCGTGTTCAACCAACGCGGTCTTGTTCAGCGCCATCCTGTTTTCTAAGGCGGGTGCCGAAGCCAAGCAAGGTCGAACGTTCGCGCTCCTCGGCCTGTTTCCTCGACCGCACGCGCATCAGATCCTTCCAGCCGACATAGCCGACCAGCTGCGAACCTTCACGGGTGACGACGGGCAGATGGGAGACGTTGGCCAGCAGCAGTTTGTCGGAAAGGCCCTCGAGATACTCATCCGGATAGGCGAGCGTCACCTTGCTGCCGGCCAGCAACGCGCCAAGCGTCGTGGTGCGATGGGTGCCGGCACGTCTCCAACGTAGGATCGCCGGGGGGTCGATGAGGCCAAGTACATGCCCGTCTTCGTTCACCACTGGGAAGCTCGGATGCTGCGTCTCCGGGGCGGTCAGGAATGCTGCGGCGCCATGCAGCGTCATCGTCGCTGGCACACTCTCGACCTCTGAGGTCATGACCTCCCGCACCCTGGTCAAGGCAAAGGGATCGACGCGATATTCGCGAACCAGATGGTGTCCCCTTCTGGCGATCTTCTCGGTCAGGATCGAACGCTTCAGCAAGAGCACGGTGACGGCGTGCGCTGCCGCACAGGCCGCTATCAGCGGCACCAGCACATGCGTGTTGCCGGTCAACTCGACGGCGAAGAAGGTCGCGGTCAGCGGCGCCCGCATCGTGCCGCCCATGGTGGCGGCCATTGCCAGCAGCGCCCAGAAGCCCGGGTCCGCCGCAGGCAGAACGCCGGCGAGCACTGCTCCCATCGCCCCACCCATGATCAGCAGCGGCGCCAGCACGCCCCCGGACGTTCCCGAACCAAGCGCCACCGACCAGATGATGGCCTTGACCACCAGCAGGATGAATGCGGCGGTGGCGAGCGTGCGGCCGTCCAGCATGTCGGCGATGTTGTCATAGCCGACGCCGAGCGCCCGCGGCTCGATCAGCCCGCCTATGCCCACCACCAGGCCGCCTAACATCGGCCACCACATCCAGTGGATGGGCAGCCTCTGGAAGCCGTCCTCGCAGGCATAGACCATCTGCGTCAGCAGCCCCGACAACAGGCCGGCCGCAACGCCGATCGAGATCCAGCCGGTAAGGCCGATGAAGGACACTTCCATGCCGCCCTGGAACGGGAAGATCGGTCCGGGTAGATGCAGCACGGTGCGCTCCACTTCGGCGATGATCGCCGCGACCGCCACGGGAATGAAGGAGCGCGGCGTCCATTCGAAGAGCAGCAGTTCCACCGCCAGCATGATTGCGGCAATCGGTGTGCCGAAGACGGTGGTCATGCCGGCCGCCGCACCTGCCACCAACAGCGTCTTGCGTTCATTATCGCTCACCGGCAGCATCTGCGCGATCAGCGAGCCGATCGCGCCGCCCGTCATGATGATCGGGCCTTCGGCGCCGAAGGGACCGCCGGAGCCGATCGAGATCGCCGACGACAGCGGCTTCAGGATCGCCACCTTGGCGTCGAGTTTTGACCGCCCGAGCAGGATCGCCTCTATGGCTTCGGGAATGCCGTGGCCGCGGATCTTCTCACTGCCGAAGCGCGCCATCAGGCCGATGAGCAGCGCGCCGATCACCGGCACGAGGACTGAGGCATAGCCGAGTGGCGTGTCTTCGAGTTTCAGATCGGCGAGAGTGAACTGGCCAAAATAGGCGATGTTGGTGGCGAGCCGGATCAGCTTCAAGAGCGCGATGCCGGCAAACAGCCCCGCCGTCGCCACCACCACCGCAATGGCGGCGACCAGCAGCACCCTTGCATCGGTCGTAAAATCTCGGAGATGGCTGGGGTTGGCGTGATCAAGTTTCATTGCTGCTCTCATTCTGCGGACGCATCGCATGTGCCGGATGACTGTGTCGCCGGGACACGGCATGCTTGTCGGTTCGTTATGTATCGTAATACGATATAAATAGACAAGGCCGTTCTTGCTAAAGCCGATCGGAATGGAACAAGTGTCAAAAATGACGCATCCGCAAAAACCACGCCCCGCCATCAGCCAGGCCGACTACCAGCGGCTGTCGGAGTTTCGCTACCTGATCCGCCGCTTCCTCGAATTCAGCCAGGTCCAGGCACACGATGCCGGGCTGACCCCGCGCCAGCATCAGGCACTGCTGGCAATCAAGGGGTTCCCGGGCGGCGGCCCGGTGACGGTTGGCGACCTGGCCGAGCGCCTGCGTATCCGCCACCACAGCGCCGTCGAACTGGTCAACCGCCTTGGCGAGGCAGGGCTGGTCGCAAGGGATCAGGACAAGGATGACCACCGCCGTGTACTGCTACAGTTGACCGTGCGTGCCGACGACCACCTGGCCGACCTTTCGGCCGCGCATCTCGACGAGCTTTCGCGGATAGAGCCGATGCTGAGACGCTTGCTGCTTCGTGGCGACAAATGATCCGGACAGTTTGGGTCGAATTCATTGGCATTGGCTCATCGCGGCACGCAGCCTCTTGCACGAGCCAGTTAGATGCCATGCAATAAGGAGGCAGCTGAGCCGGTCTGCGTCCGAAAAACAAAACCTATTCAATGGTAACCAACGTCAGCGCGAACTTTGCCGCGGAACACCCAATACGACCAGCCGGTGTACATCAGGATCACGGGCAACAGCACAAGAGTGCCCACGAGCAGGAAAGCCTGGGTGCGTTCTGAAGAGGCCGATTCCCAAAGCGTGAAATGGTAGGGAACGATCATCGGGAAGAGGCTGATGGCGATCCCAACATAGGAAAGCACAAAGAGGCCGATGGCGCCGACGAAAGGCTTCGTCTCACTTGCACTGCCCAGTACCCGCCAGGTGAAGAAGGCGACGGCCGCAGTCGCAACAGGTACCGGTGCCAAATACAGAATGTTGGGCCAAGCGAACCAGCGCGCGGCGATGGCCTGGCTCATGAACGGGGTCCAAATGCTGACCACGCCAATACCGACGAGGACGCCAACAAGGCACATGCGGCCGTGGCGTCGCGCCGCCGCCTGAACCTCCCCCTCGGTCTTGAGGATCAGCCAGCCGGCGCCCAGAAGGCCGTAGCCGAACAACAGGGCGATACCTGTCAATAGCGAGAATGGTGTCAGAAAATCGAAGGAACCTCCGGAAAACTGCCTGCCGGTGACCTCAAAACCCTGGATGAAGGCGCCAAGCACGACCCCTTGAGCAAAGGTGGCCACAGCTGAGCCATAGCAGAAACCATGATCCCAGAAGGTCTTGTGCTCAGCGTCGCGGAACCGGAACTCGAACGCCACGCCGCGGAACACCAGCGCCAGCAGCATGACCAGGACCGGAAAATACACCGCCGGGATGATGATGGCGAAGGCAAGCGGAAACGCCGCCAGAAGCCCGAGGCCGCCCAGCACAAGCCAGGTCTCGTTGCCGTCCCAGATCGGCGCGATCGAGTTCATGATCGTGTTGCGGGACGCAGTGTCGGGCGCGAAGCCGTAAAGCATGCCGACGCCAAGATCGAAACCGTCCAGAAGCACGTAGAAGAACACCGCCATGCCGAGGATCAGCGTCCAGATTGGCACGAAATCGAGGACCTGGGTCATCGCACTTCTCCCTCTCGAAGTTCGACGGCTCCGGCGCGGACCGGCGCCCCGGGCCGTCCTCCCTCGATCTCCACATCTATCTCGGCAGCAATTGCCGGGCCTTTGCGCACAATGCGCAGCATGAGGAAGAGGCCCGCAGGATAGATGATGAGATAGACCGCGACGTAGCCGATCAGCGAGAGCGTCACATCAAAGCTTGTCAATGAAGGTGTCACTGAGTCCGCCGTGCGCAGAAGGCCGTATACTGTCCAGGGCTGACGCCCGACCTCGGTGGTGATCCAGCCTGCGATGACCGCCACGAAGCCGATGGGCGCCGCGATCTGGGTGATCGCGAGAAAGGCCGGCGAGGCGTCCAGCCGGCTGCGCCAGCGAAGCCATCCGCCGACAAGGACGAGGCCAAGCATCAGGATGCCGCAACCGACCATGATCCGGAAGGCGAAGAAGGGGATCGCGACGGGCGGACGCTGATCAGCCGGAAAGTCCTTGAGGCCCTTAACCTCGCCGTCAAGCTCATGGGTGAGGACGAGGCTGCCAAGCCATGGAAGGTCTATGGCAAAGAGGTTGCGCTCGGCTTTGTCGTCCGGAATGGCGAAAAGGGTAAGCGGCACTTGTCGGGCAGTTTCCCAGCGCGCTTCGATCGCGGCGAGCTTGGCCGGCTGGTGTTCGCGCGTATTCAGACCGTGCTGGTCGCC
The DNA here is from genome assembly GCF_016756535.1 of Mesorhizobium sp. 131-2-1. Taxonomy (NCBI): domain Bacteria; kingdom Pseudomonadati; phylum Pseudomonadota; class Alphaproteobacteria; order Hyphomicrobiales; family Phyllobacteriaceae; genus Mesorhizobium; species Mesorhizobium sp. 131-2-1. The sequence continues at coordinate 211,620 of NZ_AP023248.1, forward strand.
GATGAACATCTGCAGCGGGACCAGCACGGTCAGCAGCCAGAGCGTCATCGACAGCATCGTTTGGCCTTCCTCAACGGACCGCCCGCGACGCATCAAATAGGCGCCGACGCCCATGACGACGAAACCTGTCGTGACGAAGAAGGCGACGACGGTATGCGCCAGCCGATAGGGAAAGGAAGGATTGAAGACCACCTTGAACCAGTCCGTCGGGAAGAAACGGCCATCGATGATCTCGTAGCCGGCCGGAGTCTGCATCCAGCTGTTGGCCGACAGGATCCAGAAGGAAGACAGCAAAGTGCCGAGCGCCACCATTAGCGCGGCAACGAAATGCGCCCAGCGCGGCACCAGTTGCCGTCCGAAAAGAAGGACGCCGAGGAAGGCCGCCTCCAGGAAAAACGCCGTCAGGCCCTCATAGGCGAAAAGCGGGGAAAGCACATTTGCGGTCGCGTCGGAAAAGCGGCTCCAGTTCGTGCCGAACTGGAAAGGCATGACAACCCCGGTGACGACGCCCATGCCGAAAGCAATGGAGAATATCTTGATCCAGAACGTCGAGATGCGGAGATAGATGTCCTTCCCGGTGAAAAAATTGAGGCCTTCCAGCATCGCGATGAACGCGGCCAATCCCACGGTGATGGCCGGCAACAGGATGTGCCAGCCGATGACCCAGGCGAATTGCAATCGCGACAGGAATACAGGATCGAAGTCCATCACTCGTCTCTCCAAACGAAAAGCTATAGCAACTAGCGACGGTGTCGATAGCGCCGTTTTTTAACCACCTCTTCTCCCAGTAGATCGGCCCCTCCTAACTAGCGGCTTTGGAAAGCGCTAGCTCAAGGTCGGCGATCAGATCAGTCTCCGCTTCGAGGCCGACCGATAGCCTCAGAAGGCTGTCGCTTATTCCGGCGACCTTTCGGGCCTCGGCGCCCATTCCGGCATGGGTCATGGTAGCCGGATGGGCAACAAGGCTTTCGACGCCGCCGAGAGACTCGGCCAGCGTGATAACTTCGACCGCTTCGACGAAGCGCCGAACCGCCTCCACGCCTCCAGCCAGTTCGAAGCTCAGCATCGCTCCGAACCCGGCTTGCTGAGCCTTGGCGATTGCATGGCCGGGATGGGATTCAAGACCCGGATAGTGGACGGCGCTGACTTGCGGCTGCTTTTGCAGGAAAACGGCCACTGCCGCCGCGCTGGCTTGCTGCCGCTCGATACGCGGGAACAGCGTGCGGAGGCCCCTTAGCGTCAGGTAGGCATCGAACGGCGCACCTGACACGCCGGTGATCTTGGCCCATTCGGCGAGTGCGTCCGCATCGCTCTCTTGCGTCGCGACGACGGCGCCACCTACCACATCGGAATGGCCATTCAGGTATTTTGTGGTCGAATGGACGACAAAATCCGCGCCCAGCGCGATCGGCCGCTGTAGAGCAGGCGACAGGAAGGTGTTGTCCACGGCAACCTTCGCGCCGACGGCCTTTGCCTGAGAAGCGATCGAGCGGATGTCGACGACGCGCATCAGCGGGTTGCTGGGCGTCTCGATCAAGATGAGGGCCGGCTTCCTCAGCAACACTGCCGATAAAGCCGCTGCATCGCCCTGATCAACGAAGATTACATCGAAATGCCCTTTGTCACGGCGAATTGAAAGCAGCCGGTAGGTGCCCCCGTAGCAATCATGCGGCGCAACGACGAGATCGTCTCGTCTCAACTGCCCCAGCACGAGATCGACCGCCGCCATGCCGGAGGAGGTGACGATCGCGCCGGCGCCGCCTTCCAGCCTGGCCAATGTATCGGCCAGCATGTCGCGGCTCGGATTGCCGGCCCGCGTATATTCGTAACGCCCCGCCTGGTCATAGTCCGGAAAAACGAAGGTGCTCGAAAGATAAACCGGCGGCGTGACCGCGCCGAAGCCACGGTCGGCAGCAATGCCGTTTGCCGCCGCAATGGTCCGTGGATCTTTGGGCTTTGTCATCTAGAACGTCTCGCACTAAAGGCGGCGGTGGGCGGAAATCAGTTCGGCAGTTGGACCATGCGCAGATAAGGGCGCAGTTCCTTCCAACCCTGAGGGAAACGCTCCTTCGCCTGCTCGTCGGTGAGACTTGGCGAAATGATGACCGGCTGGCCCGGCTCCCAGTTCACCGGCGTCGAGACCTTCTGGTTGTCCGTCAGTTGCAGGCTGTCGATGGCGCGCAGGATTTCGGAAAAATTGCGGCCCGCACTCGGCGGATAGGTCAGGCTGAGACGAATCTTCTTGTTTGGATCGATGACGTAGACAGCGCGCACTGTCACATTGGGATCCGTCTCGGCGTGGATCATCCCATAGAGGTTGGCAACCTTCTTGTCGGTATCGGCAAGCATCGGGAAATTGGGTGCATGCCCTTGCGTCTCCTCGATGTCTTTTTCCCAGAGATTGTGCGCCTTCACATCGTCGACCGAGAGACCGAGCGGCTTGACGCCACGTTTGTCCCATTCCGGCTTGAGGCGAGCAACCTCGGCCAGTTCGGTGGTGCAGACCGGAGTGAAATTCTTCGGATGGCTGAAGAAGATGCCCCACGAATTGCCGAGCCATTCATGGAAGCGAATTTTGCCCTGCGTGCTTTGCTGCTCGAAGTCCGGGGCAATCTGGCCCAGTTGCAATGACATGTCTTGTCCTTCCTTTTCGATCTTGAATCATCAGTCGTTGAAATGCCGGCCTTCCCTCACCTCCGCGACATATCCGGCACGGATGGCGAAGTCGCCGAAACGCTCGTCCGGCAGGCGGTCTTTCGCGAATTTCGCGATCACCTTGCCGAGCATCTCCAGAATGGCGGCTTCGCCGACATTTTCGAGAACCATCTTGTTCAGACGCTGACCGTGAAAGCCGCCGCCGAGATAGAGGTTGTACTTGCCGGGCGCGCGGCCGGTCAGGGCGATTTCCGCGATATAGGGCCGCGCGCAGCCATTTGGGCAGCCGGTCATGCGAATGGTGATCGGCTCTTGCGTCAGACCATGTTCAGCCAGGATGGCATCGATCCTGCCGATGAGGTCCGGCAGATAGCGCTCGCTTTCGGCCATGGCGAGACCGCAGGTCGGCAGCGCTACGCACGCCATCGAGTTTAGCCGCAACCCGCTTGCCTTGTTGAGGAGGTCGAGTTCGAATTCCCGCATCAGGCTTTCGATGCCGGGCCGCGCATCTGGCGCGATATCGGCGATGATCAGGTTCTGGTTGGGCGTGATCCGGAATGTGCCCTGATGGATACGGGCGACTGCTCGCAGGCCATCCATGACCGTGTCGACGACGCGGCCGTTCTCGATGAACAAGGTGCAGTGTTCGCGCCCGTCTTCGCCGCGCGTCCATCCAATCGGGTCGCCATTCGAAGTGAACTCATACGACCGGGCGGGCGCCAGTGGAAAGGCCAGGCGTGCCTCGATCTCAGCCCTGATCCAGTCGAGGCCCTTGTCGTCCACGGTGTATTTGAAGCGCGCGCGGCCACGATCGACCCGATCTCCATAGTCGCGTTGCACCTGCATGACCGCGTCGCAGACCTCCAGCACCTTGCCGGTGCCGACAAAGCCGATCACGTCGGCCAGCCTTGGATAGGTTTTGGGTGCCTGGTCGGTGCGGCCCATGCCGCCGCCAATGGCAATGTTGAAGCCTTCAAGCTTGCCGTTGGCGGTTATGGCGATGAAGCCCAGATCCTGCGCGTAGACATCGATGTCGTTGATTGGCGGTATGACGAAGCCGATCTTGAATTTCCGCGGCATGTAGGTGCGGCCGTAGAGCGGCTCCTCCGGGCCTGAAACCTCTGTCCGCTCCTCGCCATACCAGATCTCGCGATATGCGCCGGTCTTGGGAATGGCGTGATCACTGGCGCGCTTGGCCAGCGCATAGACCTCGGCGTGCAATGTGGAGAGCTGAGGATTGACCGAACACATGACGCCACGGGAATCGTCGCCGCAGGCAGCTTTGGTGTCCAGAAGCACATCGCGCAGACCTTGCATGGTCGCACGCAGATTCTGCTTCTTGACGCGATGCAGCTGGAACGTTTGACGCGTTGTCAGCCGCAGCGTCTCGCCTGCATAAGCGCGCCCAAGTTCGTCCAGCTTCAGCCATTGGCTGGGACTGCAGACCCCGCCTGGCAGGCGGATCCGGGCCATGAAGGTGTAGGCCGGCTCAAGCTTTTGCCGACGGCGTTCGTCGCGGATGTCGCGGTCGTCTTGCTGGTAGAGACCGTGAAACTTCATCAGCTTGATGTCATCACCGGGCACGGCGGCGGTGAGCTCTTCGACGAGGCCCGCCGCTATGGTGCCACGCAGCTGATCGCTGTTAGCCTTCATCCTCTCGTCGGGGCCGAGCTTTTCCAGCGGCTGCGAGAGGTCTCGGCCGCGGTCCGTGTTTGACTGGTGCACTGTCATGCGCGGACCTCAATAGACGTCGATCTGGTAGCGGTGGTCGCGCTGCAGGGCGCCGAGATAGTCGACGGCTTCGGCCTTGCCGCATGCCCGCTGCTGTTGCACCACACCAACAAGAGCGACGTGCACGTCGGGGGCGAGATGTGTGCCGTCGCCGCAGACATAGACATGCGCGCCCTCCTCCAACCACGTATAGACATCGCGCGCGTGTTCGGTGAGTCGATGCTGGACATAAGTCTTGGTGACACTGTCGCGAGAGAAGGCGACATTCATCCGGCTCAGCACACCATCCTTCAGAAAACCCTGCCATTCGGTCTGGTAGAGGAAATCGCTGCTGAAATTGCGCTCGCCGAAAACGAGCCAGGATTTACCCGCGGCTCCTTGCGCTTCGCGTTCCTGCAGGAATGCACGGTAGGGTGCGACGCCGGTGCCTGCCCCGATCATGATGATGGGAACGTCACCGTCCGGCAGACGGAAATGCGGGTTGGCCTGGACATAGACCGGTATTGTCGTGTCCGGTGCGCCACGTTCGGCGAATTGGCCAGAAGCGACGCCTGCGCGCGGCTGGCCATGCAGATCATAGCGCACCGTGGCGATCGTCAGATGCGCTTCATCGGGCACGGCGGAAGGACTCGATGCGATCGAATAGAGCCGCGGCTGCAAAGGCCGCAAGCCTGCGGCAAAGGTTTGCGCATCGATGCCCGGAACCGGGAATTCGCGGACGATGTCGATGACGTGATGGCTGCGCAGAAACGCAGCGCGAGCCTGAAACTGGTGCTCGCCAAGCAATTCCTGAAGCTTGCTTGCGCCTGTGAGTTCTGCCCATTGGTCGAGGAAACGCGGCGTGGCGGCGGTAATTTCCAGGTGCTCGGTCAGCGCGACACCGAGCGTGGTCGTGAGCCCCTTGACGGACAAGCTTGCATCGGCGCCCATGGACAGCTTATCCAACAGCGTTTCGACCAGGGCCGGATCGTTGCGTGCCATGACACCAAGTGCGTCACCCGGCTCGAATGAGAGTCCCGAGCCAGCCAGCGACAGTTCGATATGTCGCGTTTCCTTGGACGATCCGCGTCCGGTGAGTACAAGATTGTCGATGATGGCTGCTGGGAATGGCGTGCGCTTGTCGAATGTCGGCGCTTCAACTACTGCCACGCAAAAAGCGTTTGCAGGACTAGCCGCCCTGTTTTGCAAACCTGGTCCGCAAGCGGCTGGCGCGAGATTGGCGACGGCGGTCGCGATCCAGCCAGCGGCCTCGTCTTCATAATCAACGTCGCAATCGACCCGGTCCTGCAGTCGCGACGCGCCAAGTTCGGCCAGTCGCCGATCGAGTCGCTTGCCCGCTTCGCAATAGTGTTCATAGGTGGAATCACCAAGTGCAAGCACGCCATAGCGCACGCCTTCAAGGCGCGGCGCCTTTCGGCTCTCGACGAATTCGAAGAAGCCCATGCCTGAAAGCGGTGGATCGCCCTCGCCATGGGTACTGGTGACGATCAGGATGTCCTGCTCGTCCTTGAGCTTGCGCGGCTTGTAGTCAGCCATGTCGATCAGGATTGGCTCAAGTCCTTGCCTGCGGACGGCTTCCCCGAGTGCCTTGCCGAGAGTGCAGCTGTTGCCAGTCTCACTGCCGAACAAGATCGTCAGCGATCGCGAGGAAATCGCTGGCGGCGCGACCGACACAGAGTGGTCAGATGGTGATGGAGAAGCAATGTCTGCGAGCAGTGAGCGCGCGCCGTGATCGATCCCGGCGAAGTAGCCGCTGATCCAGAGCCCTTGTCCAGGCTTCAGCGAGATCGTCAGGGCGTTAATCCGTTCCCATTGCTCGGCCGTAAAGCCTGGGCCCGGAAACTCGAATGCCGTCATCTGATCACTTCCTTCGGCACAGTCCCGGCTGTGCTTTTTGCCTGATTAGGGAGCGTGGCGGAGCTCGCATCTGAGAGCTCTGCCGGCTGCCAGGCGCGACCATTGCATCTGAGTTTTGGCCAAGACAAACGAATGCTATTGTTAGATTGATGCAAGAATTTTGCTGCAAATGACTGTTGAAACGCCCATCCTGCGGTTCTTTCGATCACGTATCGTTCCTTCTAAAAACGATGCCTTCCGTGGTCGAAAAATGCGTCTGACCGATTCCAGTTTTTGCTGTGTTGAGATGGCGCACGCGCCTAACTTGCGTGTTTGTGCGTGCCTAGCTGCGCAAGGACACCCGGTCGGTCGAGACCGCCCGCGGCGATCCAAGCCTCGGTGCTCCTTGCGGCCCTCTCGATCAGATCGCTTGTCTGGGAGAAGTCATGGGGCGACCCGACCAGCGGGCAGAGCGGCGGCAGGACGAAAAAATCGATGCTGCCGTCCAGTCCCTCCAGTTCGCTCCACAATTGCCGCGCGACAAGCAGCGTCAATGCGTGCAGCGCGTTCGCGACCGCTCCCACAGGAGGCTTGTCGAGGGCACAGGCGAGCCGGTGGGCAGAACGACTAGGCGCTGTGCACCTTGTGCTACCGCCACCTTGACTGGTGTGTTGCTCGATACGGCGCCATCGGCAAGATAGAGATCGCCATGCTGCACCGGGGCGAAGGCCGCCGGAATAGCTGCGCTGGCGATGATGGCCTGCGCGGCCGAGCCTTTCGACAACACGACTGTTCGACCTGTCAGAATATCAGTCGTCACGATGTGTATCGGGATCGGCGCGTCTTCCAGGTTGAGGTAAGGCAAGTTCCGATTGACGAGTTGGCGCAGCCCGTCCGACGTCACCAGAAAATCGCGGCGGTACATGAACCCGGAAAGACGTCGCGCCGGCGCAATCCGCGCCAGATCCCCTCCAGCCGCCGGATTCCCTTCAATCGTGGGATCGCCGGCATAGTAGGCCCCGTTCAGTGCGCCAACGCTCGAACCGACAACCATATCAGCCGCAATACCGCGGCGCGCGAGCGAACGCAGCATGCCAACCTGAATGGCGCCGAAGCTGCCGCCGCCCGCAAGGACAAACGCGGTCTTTGCTGGTGCAACCTCCATGGGCACGATGCACCTCCCAAATTGTGGGATCGCGGCGCCTGCCGCGATCCCATGCTCCAGCTACGGTGCCACAGCGATGTGGCCTTTCATGTTGGGGTGGAAGCGGCAGAAATAGTCGATCGCTCCCGCAGCCTTCAATGTCATGCTTGCGGACTTTTTCGGCGGGATCATCACCTCCCAGCCGCCCTTCACCGTGGCCGTGTGGGCGAACATGTCCTTGTTGACCCACTCGATCGTGTCGCCAACCTTCGCCTCGACCGTCGCCGGCGAGAACACCAGCTTGTCGATAGTGACCTGGATGGTTTCGGCCTTCACCGGCGCGGCAATGACTGTCAGCGCCAGTGCAATCCAAAGATGACGTTTCGGTACCATCAGCGCCGGCCTCATTTCAGCATACTGGCGACGTGTTCGGCATGCTGCTCATGGCCCTGGAATATCTTCAGGCCGGTCTCCAGCAGGCTTTTCAACTCGGCATTGCTGGCCGACGGGATGAGCAGCGTTTCGAGAGCACTGTCGACCTGTTTGTGATAGGCAACCTCGTTGTCGACGTAAGCCTTGTCGAAGGCCGCACCTTTGAGCTTGGCGAGTTTGGCTCGCTCCTCCGCGGCAGCTTTGGTCAGCGCCTTGCTGGTCGCGTTGTCTTCCGGCGTCACCTTGAGTTTCTTGACCAGGTCGAGCGCCTGCACATTCACCGCCTCGTGGTCGCGCACCATGTCCTTGGCGAAGGCGAGCACCTCCTTGTTCTTCGACTTCTTCAGCGCTTGCTTGGCCGCCTCGACATCGATCACGCCGGCTGTGTAGGCGATGTGGGCGATCTGCGGGTCGGTCGGTTTGTCGGCAGCTTGTGCGAGCGGGGCAGTGCCGAGCAGAAGCAGCGTGGCCAGGGTAGCTGTGTGACGAATAAGCATGAAATCTCCTTCTCCGGACGCGGGAAGCGCGCCGGCCAGTTTTTCTTGGTTGACGGTCATTGGATGCGGGGCGGCGGCAAACGTTCCCGCTAAAATCAGCTGAATCTGACGAGGGTCAGCCTTCCAGGCCGAGCCGCTTCATCACGGCAGCTGTCAGCCGCTCGCAGCGCCGACCGGCGAAGGGGAAGGCCTCGAGCAGCACTGGCCCGATCTGGTCATCCAGCGCCTTGCGTAGCAGGGCGCGGGCGCGGTGCAGTCTTGTCTTGACGGTTTGTGGCCGCACGCCGAGCAGTTCTGAAGTCTCTTCAATGCTCAGGCCCTCGATCACCCGCGCCACGAATACCATCCGGTAGACATCGGGAAGGCTGTCGGTTGCCCGTTCCACTAGTTGGAGGATCTGCCGTTGCGCCATGGTCCGCTCCGGATCGTCGCTGGGGTTGAGAGGGAACGGGATGATCTCGGCCTGCGAGTTCTCGGGCATCGCCACCGTTCGCCGTCTTTTGCGCAACCGGCCGAGCGCTTCGTTGATGACGATGCGCGACAGCCATGTGCCGAGCGAGGCATCGCCGCGAAAACTCTCGAGATGGGCGAAGGCCCTGACATAGGCCTCCTGGACAATGTCCTCGGCCTCGGCGTCGTTGCGCACCACGCCGCGGGCGATGCGGTAAAGCCGCTGGTTATGCGTCTTGATGATGGTGCGGAAGGCGGCGCCGTCGCGCGCCACGGCCCGCCGTGCCAATTCCAGGTCGCTAGAGGCAGCGATGATTTCGGTCGCGTCTCGTCGAACGTACGACATGAGCAGTCTCCTTGCCCTTCAATAGATGGGTCTCGACAACAAGGGTTCCCGGAAATTCGTCACACCGGAATCGACGACAGGAATTCACGCCTGAGATCGACGTTCGTGTCGAAAGCACCAAGCATGCGTTTGGTGACCATGCGCGTGCCGTGCGCGTGGACGCCGCGCGATGTCATGCAGCCATGCTCGGCGACAAGCACGACAGCCACTCCACCCGGCTGCAGGGCATCCTCGATGGCGCGAGCGATGTCATCCGTGAGCCGCTCCTGTATCTGCAGGCGGCGGGCGCAGGCTTCGACAACCCTTGCCAATTTGGAGATACCCACCACTCGGTTGACGGGCATGTAGGCGATGTACGCTTTGCCGCGGATTGCTGCCATGTGGTGTTCGCAGAAAGAGTGAAACGCAATGTCGTGCAGTTCGACCGCCTGGTCATAACCGCCGATCTCATCGAACGTCCGTTCGAGCATCACCGCAGGATCTTGCCGATAGCCGGCAAACCACTCTTCATAGGCACGCACGACACGCGCAGGAGTATCGACAAGCCCGGGCCGGGCCGGATCGTCGCCGGCCCATGAGATCAGCGTCCTGACCGCGGCCTCTGCATCGAAGCGCGTCGGGCGAGCGCGTCCGACTGTCCTGGGCATGCCGTTTCCCGCTGAATTTCCCTGGGCGGCGGCCGGCACGCCGTCTTCGGTGCCGTCCAGAATTTGCGAATGCAGGTCCATCTGTCTCTCCAGTTCCACGTTCGAACCATTGGATGCGCCTAGCGAGGATTGGTTCCTGGTAGGCACGACACAGGGAGGAAGTCCCCACCCATGGCGAACCAAGGGAACCTTTCGAAAAGCGCTGCATCCAATTTCATGTCCGGCGCACGGTCAACGTAAGCCGTCGGGATCGTGAAGGAGAACCAAGATGGTATCGCAACAGTCCGTGGAAGCCGACCCCGACCTCGCTCTTGATGTGTTCATCGTGGCAATCGCGATAATGCCCATGCCGCCGGTTGGCTGGTGGTCCTGGTACGCGTCGGCGACGATATGCTGGCGGTCGACGGCACATGTACCCACTGCGGCGCACCGCTGGCGTGCTGAGTCGTAATTGGCTGCATGGTTCGCTGTTTCTGGCACCAGGCCTGCATTGGTCTTCGTACCGGCAAGCGCTCGGTGCGCGTGACGCGCGGCGCGGCCCTGGTCCACGTCAAGACGCGATCCGCGGCCGCCCGGTGGCTGTCGCGACGACGATGGCTTCGACGAAACTGCGCTCGCCCTCGATTGTGGCAACCCGTATGTCCCGTGAGATCTCGATCCGTGCCTGATCGGTCCCGGCGCGCTCGGCGAGACCTGCCGCCAAGGCGCGAATGTGGGCTTCGGCGGCGGCCATTGCTTCGTCCTCGGTGTCAAAGTCGTCCAGCCGCAGGCCGGAATTGAGACGAAAAAGCCCGATCTCCGGCTGGCTAACGCGGGCTTCTGCCGACATCCGTACCTGCCCGACCACCGCGCCTAGCGCATTGGCGACGTCGGCATGTTCGGCGATCTTGCACGCATTGCCGATGATCGGCGGCAGCCCCGCGTAGTGAAGCGATGCCGAAGCGCCGAGGCCGATCACCGGCCGGTCGAGTGCGATCGACAACTGCGCCATGCCGCCTCGCCGGCCAACCGCCCGCTGAACCAGCGGGTTGGCAATGGAGACGTCGCCATCCAGCCCGTCCTCGGCAAAGACTGTTTCAAGAATGGCTTCGCCCGAACGCCGGGTCACCGCGGCAAGAACCATCTCGGAAAAAGCTTCTGGGCCTTTGGCGACATGATGCCCCTGGCCGTCACGCTTGCGTGCGAACAATTCGGCGCCCAGTCGAGCCGCGACAGGATCCCAGTTGTCCTGCCGACCGAGCACATGGGCCGCATCGGATGGCGTGAAGCCCGCGATATGCACCAGACCGCGCGCGACCAGGCGATTGAGTGTCGCGACCTGTGACGTCGATACGAGCAGCCGATCAAGCGCGGCGGGAATTGCCGAAATGTCAGCATAGAGCCGCGCCTCGGTAACTGTTAGGCCCGCAGCCAGACGCTCGGGCACTCCTGTGCGCAATGCAAAGCGGCCGTCCAGCCGGCTGGTGTTAGGGCTGAGCAATTGCCGCTTGAGGCCTTTGTATATGGCATCGTCTTGCTTCACCGCGGCCAGCGCCAGCGGCACGAGCCGACGGGGGCCTAGGACGATCGTCGAAGTCAGCGACCGCTCATGGAGCGAGACTTCCGAATCTCCACCGAGGCCAAAGGTGCGCATGGCGACGGCTTCCACCATGGTTCGCATTCCGCCAACGGTAGCGCCTTCCGGATCGAGCCGCAGGCGGCCGCCGTCCAGAACGGCGATGTCGGTGGTGGTGCCGCCGATGTCGGACACCACTGCGTCATCGATGCCGGTCATGTACCGGGCCCCCACCAGGCTTGCCGCTGGTCCTGACAGGATGGTCTCGATCGGCCGGGCGCGAGCGAATTCAGCGGCGATAAGCGCGCCGTCGCCGCGCACGACCATGAGCGGAGCGACGATCCCGCGTCTTGTCAGAAAGCCCTCGGTGGCGTCGACAAGGCGATCGATCATCGAGATCAGTCGCGCATTGAGAAGCGTGGTCAGCGCCCGACGCGGGCCGCCGAGTTTCGACGACAGTTCGTGCGAACAGGTCACCGGAAGCCCGGTGCGCTCGCGGATGACGTCACGTGCCAAGATCTCATGTTCAGGATTGCGAACCGCAAAATAGGAGGCCACGGCGACGCCTGAAACCGTGTCGGCGAGAGACGGCAAGGCTGCAACGAGAGCGTCCAGAACCAGCTGACGCGGCTCGCCGTGGGCGTCATGTCCGCCCGGGCAAAGAATCACGGGATCGGCGCCAAGAGCTTTTGACAATTCGTTCAGGGCAAGATCGGCTTCAGTGAAGCCGATCATCACAAGAGCGACCCGTCCGCCCTGACCTTCGACGAGAGCGTTAGTTGCAAGGGTGGTCGACATCGAGACAAGTTTGATCGCGCTGGATGCGATGGCAGCCTCGGACAAAACAGCGTCGACCGCGCCGGCGATGCCCTCGGCAAGATCGTGCCGCGTGGTCAGCGATTTGGCCTTGGCCACGATGCCGCTGGATTCCGACCACAGCACGGCATCGGTGTACGTGCCGCCGGTATCGATGCCCAGATACAGAGGTGACGGCTGGTGCCCATATGCGTTCATTTTGATCAGTCACCCAGCCCGGGTTCCGGAGAGAAATATTTCGCGAGCTTGTTTGCCTCGCCGTCGAACCCCTTGGCGTCGGCGGGCGGATCACGCCTGATCGCAATATTAGGCCACACAGGCGCGTACTCAGCATTCAGCGCGAGCCAATCGTCGAGACCAGGCGCGGTGCCGGGAAAAATGGCCTTCGCGGAGCATTCGGGTTCGCAGACGCCACAGTCGATGCATTCATCGGGATGGATGACGAGCATGTTCTCACCCTCGTAGAAACAGTCCACGGGACAGACTTCCACGCAGTCCATGTATTTGCATCTGATGCAATTGTCGGTGATCACGAACGTCATGCGGCGTGTCTCAGCCATGCCGGGTCGGGACGATAGAACAAGGTCAGCTTCAGGCTTTCGGCGAGGTGGGCCGCCTTCAGCCAACAGAGCCCCGCAGCCTCGCTGTCAAGCAATTCGTCGCAACTGTCGCCAAACAAGGCGAGGCACCGGTCGAGCAGACCGATTTCCAACCCACCCATGTGCTTGCGGACCGCGACGAGACTTCCCTTGTAGTACCCGGTTGTCAGCATGACCGAGGACCAGAAATCGTACATCTTCGCCAGACCCGTTTCCCGATCTTCGGCAACGGCGCGCTCGAGAATCGGTCCGAGATCTGCGTCGGCACGGATCTTGCCGTAGAAGGAGTCAACGAGCAGTCGGCTCTGCTCTTCGGAAATCGGGGCTGTCTGTGTCAAGGGCATACTCTGATCCAGCGCTCATCCGGCCCTTCAGACCACGATGTAGGTCATATCGAGGGGAATGCGGTGATCATCGATAGCCCGCACGCCAGCGGTGTTTTCAGCCAGAATGAGCGTTGCTTTCCGCTCCTGCTCGGACAGGTAAGCTCCCCAGAAGGTAACCACGCCGTTGGTCACGGTCACGTCCGAACGTCCGGTCGAGGGCCATGATTCGGATTGCAAGGCGTCAATAATCTCCAGCCTGATGCTGCTGTCGTCATGCGAGACCGGAGCGCGCCAACCTTTCCTGGCGACGACCAGGGCCTGCACCAGATTCGCACGGCTGACGATCCCCACCACCTGTCCGTCGCGCAGCACCGGAACACGCTTGATCCGATTGTGTTCAAGCAGGGTTGCGATCTCGACGACTGGCGTACTCTCGACCACAGTCGCAACCTGCTTTGTCATGACGTCGGTCACATGCTCGGAATGAGACTTGACATAGCCTTCTGCAAGAGCGGCGTTGTTGGCGAAAAGCCGAAGCCACCAGGAACGATGTTGCGGGGCGGTGCCGATCTCTGCCCGGCGGATCAGGTCTCCTTCACTAACGATGCCCAGCAGCGCACCTCTATCAATCACCGGCACGGCGCTGATCCCGTGCGACAGAAGGGCATCGGCAACCTCATCAACCGTACTGTGCGGCCCAACCGCGATGACCGGTGACGTCATGACGTCCTTGGCGATCAGCATTTCGTTCTCCTTCACCTGTCTGTTGACGGCAGGACCGCCGGCAAGGCCTTTCCCGAGCCTTGCCCGTCGTGTGACAGGCCAGCATGGAGGCGGATCGCGCGATAGAACTCCCTTGCATGGAAAGCATAGGCTTCCAGATCGGCCGGATCCCCAGCGAACAGCCCCATGCCCTCGGCTTTCCGGAAAAACCAGGGAGCGGGCAAACCAGGTTCGAGCGCCTTCACCGCAACAGCAGCAAGCAATGGCAGGCCCTCGTCCGCATCGTCGTCCATCAGTTGTTCGAGTGCATCCCGGATCACCCCTGTTGCGTCCGAACCAACCATACTCTCGGCCAGTCTTGCATAGGTGATCGGCAGCCGGCTCCGTGCTTGCAGGAGCAGTTCCTCACGGAGCCGTGTTTTAAGAGCGTTGTCATCAGGAGGAGCGATTGGGACGCGGTCATCTACGTCGAGGCGGTTGGCAGATACCATTCGACCGACCACATGGCGCTGAATGTCCGGGCCGGAAAGTATCCTGCCGAAATCGTGTTCAAGCCTGTCCATTATCATCATCGCCGAGCCCAAGGGTGCCCTTCGCGCGATATCGCCAAGAGCTCCCCCTGGCGTTGAGACCTGCTGGCTGGCACCCGATCCTGTAAATTTCGCTGCGACGGAGCTTGCCTCGTCCTTACATGCAGGACAAACGAAATTTATTGCCGCTTTAGCACAATTATTTTGCATCAGGATTTCGATTGCGGCGGGGGGCGCAGCCCTTCCCTTTTCGGATTCGATATGTACTTTTGATTGGATGAGCCGCCGCACCCGAAGTGTCCTGGCTTTCAGCATGCGGTGATTTCGGGCCGAATACGGTAGCAGGAGATTTTATGATGATCACTGGTGCTCAATGCCGTGCCGCTCGCGCGCTGGTCGAATGGACCCGTGATAAGCTCGCCGGCAATTCAGGCGTGGATGCGTTGGTCATCGAAGAATTCGAGCGTCGGATCAGCCTTCCCGACCGGGATGTCCGCGACACGTTGCAAACCGCGCTTGAAAACGCCGGCGCCGTTTTCATCGCCGAGAACGGCGGCGGTATTGGCGTTCGCCTGAAACTCAACCGCTCGGAAGTCAAGCGGATCGGCGTCCTTGAGAATGAAGGCGGCATTGTCGGTATAGATGCCGTTCCATAGGCCCAAGGGTCTTCGGAGCTCGATGGATTCACGCTTACAGCCCCCTGCTGGACAATTCAGACCCCGCTTAGCTGGGCACAAGCAAGGAAGCCCTCATGACGGTTATCTGGGACGATCTCACCGAGGAGGAACGAACGGCACTCAAGCGAATGAACCGCGGACCTTACCCATCTCTATCGAAAGCCTTGGCCGAACGCCTTGTCTTTCTCGGACTGGCGGAAGCAAGACTGGGCGGGACCGGGATAAACAGGGCCGGAAGAGAGCTAGTGATAGGCACCTTGCTTAGCGCCCGCCGCGACTAGGCCTGCGTCAAACCGATTGGATAACATCTGGCGGCGACAGGTGCCGCTGACGGCATGCCGGAAGCAGCCGAACGCCACCTTTCTCGGAGGCTCCGCAGCGGGCGCTCCCGACAGGGATATCGTGCGCGGCGAACCCTTGATCGTTGTCAGCGAGCTGTCCAGGCGGCTCCCGCCTCCAGCTGAGTGGTCCTCACGCGGCGCTTTACCGGGACCGCAGCGAGCGCAAGGATGGCGTCCCGTCATTCGAGGCGGCCGCGGAATCCCAGGACGAACAACGACGATCATCCAACACGTAGGTCTCGATCAAGTTCGGATCGGCGGCACCGCAAAAACATCCACGTCGACCGATCGCAGAATGCTTTCCGTCACGCTTCCCAGAAGTACCTTGATGAGGCCCGAACGACCATGCGTTCCGATCACCAGAAGATCGGGCGCCACCTCCTTGATCGCCTCCATGATCGCTTCGACGGGGCCTCCTTCCTTGATACGCAGCGACCAGTTGTCGACACCAAAGTCGTTCGCTTCCAAAAACGCGACCAGTTCCCTGTCCACCTGCAAACGTTCTGTCGCCACGTAGCGCGCGATCTCGTCCTTGCCTATTCCAGCATTTGACATTTTTCCCTTGGCGAACGCATCGAAACCATGGACCAGCGAAAGACTGGCGTCGCCTATTAGTCCAGTATCCCTAGCCATTCTGATTGCGCGCGCGGACGGCTTGGACATGTCCACAGCGGCCATCACTTTTTTGTAGGAATGTTCTACCTCTGCATTCACCATGAGCACCGGGCATGGTCCGGTACGGATCACACGTTCGATAGTCGTTCCGACAAAAATATCGCGTAGCAACTGCTTGCGGTGCGCGCCCATGACAATGAGATTGATCGAACGCGCCTCGGCCGCCTTCAGAATGCCGTCGAACGGATCACCAGCGACAACCGCGGAATCACACTTGAGTCCTTGGAGTTCGGCGATCGAGCCCACTTGTTCTTCAAGATACCTCTGCGCCTCCCGTCTTTCGAGGTCGACCATGCCTGAGGGTTGGTCGTCGTCGACGACATGAACGAGCGTGAGTTCCGCGGTAATCTCCCGGGCCAAGAGGCCGGCCCGTCGCAATGCCCGTTGTGAACGGGTGGAAAAATCTGTCGCCGCGAGGATTTTCATGGCAGCTCCGTGTTCCTCGTCCGTGAGATCGCAACCGCCTTCCTTCGGCAGATTTTGGGTAGTGATCTAATTTGACGATGGTCTCGCTTGTCCAGAGAGTCATCCTAGGCGCCGGCTCCACAATGCTGCAAGTGCCGCTCCAGAAATCCTTGAATGGCAGGTCTTGCGGTTGAGCCTGCCATCGTCCGCCTTGACTTCGCGAATTGCTTCACCAACTATAGCTATATGAACACCGCAGCCAAAATCCGTCGTGATTTTCTTTTCCGGGTTTGCCCCATCGCGGGATCGTGACCCCCGGCTCGGCTGCCATGCGCCCCGAGCCGAGGGGCAACGCCTAAGTCAACATATGATCCGTTGGGTGCACCGCCTCTGGGCTTTGGTGCATCGACGAAGATTCCCCGAATTGGCCAGTTCCGCTACCTTTGATGACGGCTGGCCCACTACAATATGAGTATCCCAATGCAGAACAACACGAAAACCCGGCGTAAGCCGAATATCCGCATCTCGCAGTCGGATCATGCGCGCTTATCGGCGCTCGCGAGCACTTTCGCCGCACGAAATCCGGAGGCGTCTGATGAACTGCTCGCCGAACTCGAGCGCGCCCGCATCGTTGCCGATGGTTGGGTCTCCGCCGGCACCGTCCGGATGGGTTCAACTGTGACGTTCAAGCCCGACACTGGCGATCGGAAAACGGTCACGCTGGTATTTCCTGGCGATGCCGACATCTCCGAAGGCAAGGTTTCGATCCTCACGCCGATTGGCACGGCTCTGATCGGCCTCTCGGCTGGGCAGTCGATCATGTGGACCGCCCGGGACGGGCGTCGACACGAATTGTTGGTACTTGCCGTTAGCCAACCTGCTCCAGAAGGCGATGCAGCTGATCGGCGCGCGCCAGCGTCTTCGACGATTGCGGCGGGCGTATAGACATGGGCGTTTCCATCCGTCTCCTCAATCACGCAGGCAGCCTGATCGCGGGAGTCTGACCCCTGCGCCGGCCTATCTCGGTCCGGCACAGGGGTAGCTTTCCACACACCCGATCAATTTTCTGTCGCTGGATCCGCTGCGCGGGCCGGCTGGAGACGCACCATGTCCAATACCGATACCTGTCAGTTGACGACGAAGGATTACACCATTCTTGAAGTGATGCAGGAACGCCACCCTGCCCGCGGCGATCCCTTCTCGGCTATCCTTCAACGGAAGATTTCGAGCGCAGTTGTAATGTTTCGGGAAGACATCCCGGCAACCGTCGTGACACTCAGCACCCGCGTGGCTTATCGGGTGAACGACGGCCCTGCCGAAACCCGCATCGTCGCACATGACGAGATGCGCGGTCTGGTTGGCTTGCTTTTGCCGATCACCAATTCGCGCGGCCTGGCGCTGCTTGGTCTGGCCGAAGGTCAGTCCATGTCAATTCCGACCGCGGACGGCGGCCTTGAAACGCTGACTGTGCATGAAGTGGTCTATCAGCCAGAAGCTGCAAGGCGCGAGAGATTGACGCTGGCGGGAGGTGCAGCGCCGGGCTCATGGCGACCGGGCGGGCCGGTTCTGCGCATCGTCCATCGTTCCGATGAAGCGCAAGACAGGGCGGACAACAAAGTCATGGCGGCTTTCGACACCGGGTTCGACGACCCTGGTCCATCGGCCGCCTGATGCCTCGTCTATCCCGAAGGCAGTGAGGGCGGGTAGACAAGCGTTCCGTCGGCTCTTGCCCTCACTCCGTCGGTGAGTTTTGCCGGCTCGGCCTTGTCATGGCCCATCAGATGAAAAACGGACTCGCCGCGGCTAAGGAGATAGTCCGCGACGATCCTTCTGTGACAGCGCCACCAGAGTGTTTCCGAGCACATGATGGCACACTGCCGCTGCCTGCCGAGGAACACAAGCCGTTTCAGGCCGTCCAGAAATTCCGCCGACAGCGCGTAGTCAGCGTAGTTGTGAAAACTCTGGTTGATCCAGAATGCGTTGAGCGTCGGTGGGATGTCGTGCGCCTTGCCGCGCAGACCGCCAAGCTCGGCAATGTGCTCATATCCGATCCCGAACGCTGCCAGGCTTTCCGGCAGCACCTCGCTGTTGAACTGCGGGTTCGCCCGCGATCGTCGAACGGTCCTGATGTCGACCACCAGGGCGATCTTTCCAACCCGCAGCAGGGCGACGAATTCGGCAATCGACCGGGTCGAGTGACCGATGGTGTGGAACGGATAAGGCATGTTCGGTCAAATCCGTGGCGATCCATCCTTCCAGTCACGCGAACCGTGGCTTCGTGCCTGGAGGGACGATCATTTCACAACTTGCTTCAATCCGCGCAGCGCCTCCTGGACGTCGGCTCGCGCCTCGCTTGCTTCCGGATAGACTGCATAGGCCGGATAGGTGAATTCCGGCGCACCTTCCACGACTTCCAGCTGACCCGCCTCGATATGAGGAGCTGCGGCGCCCCTGCGGAAATAGCCCATTCCGCCGGCGCGAAGGATGTAGCTCAGCCCGAGCGGACCAAGACCGACCATCAATCCCGGCTCGCCGAAGGCAGTGGAACTGGCATCATGCTGGGCCGCAAACAGCGGCCCCCAATCGACATAGACATAGTCCTTGGAGCCGACCGGTTCCCCGTCCCTGTCCGTGGTCCGAACCAGGACGAGCTGCTCCTCGAGGAGAAGCTCTACCCTGAAACCCGGCAGCAGCTTCGGCGCATAGAGCACCGCAATGTCCAGAACGCCGGTCCTGAGCTGTTCGAGGAGTTGGTCCGGGACGCCGACTTGGGCTTGGATGGCGATTTCAGGCTTGGCCTTCTTCATCCAGACCAGCCAGTCGAGCAGCAGCGGGTTCCACAGGCTCAGCTCTCCCCCCAGGGCAACGACGCTTGTCCGTCCCGATGGGATGGCGAGCTGGTGCCGCGCCCGTTCCCAGATTTGCACGAATGACTGGGCGAACCGCTCGAACTCCCGGCCCGCTGGCGTCAGCTGCGCGCCATTGCGGTTGCGGATGAAGAGCTGACGTCCGAGCTCTTCCTCCAGCGTGCGTATCCGCGCGCTGACGGTCGTCTGGGTGACGTGGAGCCGGTCGGCGGCCTTCAGAAAGCTGCCGGAATGGACGATTTCCAAAAACGTGCGAGCGCGGTCGATGTCCATTCTGGCTTCCGGGTCAGTGCAATAATCTTGCATCAATACAGCATTTAATTCCGTTTGCCTTCCTGTTTTACGCAGCGCAACGTTGATGACGGCGAGGTGGTTTCCACTGCCACGGTTAATGGAGCGCGCAATGTCTGATCAGGAGGATGTTCCCCTGGAAACGAGAGAGTACGCCTCTCCGCCGTGCTTCATGCACGAATTTGTTCCAGGATATGGCACCGAGCCGGTTGTGCAGGACGCCTGGCCGGATGTCTGTCGATGGCGCAAGGCTGAGCGCAAGCGCCTGATCGACGAGCGTCTCGCAGTCGACGCCGAGGAACGCGTTACGAGGTCTTTACGCGTCGCTTCCACCCTCGACCTGGCTGTCGGCCGGGTGAGCGGGCGCATCGTCAGCGGCTACTGGCCTTTTCGAGGCGAGCCGGACCTTCGCAACTGGGCGATCCGGGTGATCGAGCGCGGCGGGCGGATCGCGCTGCCGGTCGTCATCAAGAAAGCCTGGCCGCTGGAGTTTCGTATCTGGGGGCCGGGAGACCCGCTCGAACGCGGAGTCTGGAATATTCTTGTCCCGTCTCACGGACCTGCTGTCCAGCCGGATGTGGTCATCGCCCCCGTCGTCGGTTTCGACCAGGCTAACTATCGCTTGGGGTATGGCGGCGGTTTCTTCGATCGGACCCTGGCAGCAGCGCCGAAGCGGCCTCACGTCATCGGCGTCGGTTACGCCGGCAGCAGGATCCAGACCATCTATCCGCAGCCACATGACATTCCGATGGATGTGATCGTCACGGATGATTGAATGAGTGCGGGCAAGGCCCGATCTCCTTTTGTGACAACGCATCGCAGATGCTGTCCATTGAGGTCGTCTTGCCTGCCAGCGGTGAAGAGCAGGAAGCTAATCCAGCCACAGTCTTGGATGACCGCAAGCCCCGTTTTCTCGTCAGATGGCTGTGGTCTACGAACCACAAGGATATCGGGACGCTTTACCTGCTGTTCTCGATCATGACGGGGGTCTTCGGCACGGCGCTTTCCGTGTTGATCCGCATGGAGTTGCAGGAGCCCGGCCTGCAGATATTCAGCAATCCGATGGCCTACAATGTGGTCGTCAGTTCCCACGGCCTGGTCATGATCTTCTTCGTCCTCATGCCGGCGCTGATCGGCGGCTTCGGCAACTGGATGGTGCCGATCATGATCGGTGCGCCCGACATGGCGTTTCCGCGCATGAACAATATCTCGTTCTGGCTGCTGGTGATGTCGTTTATCCTCTTCATCACCTCGATGTTCGTTCCAGGAGCGCCCGGCACGCTCGGTCATGGCGGCGGCTGGACGCTCTATCCGCCGCTCTCGACCGCTGGCCAGCCGGGTCCCGCTGTCGACCTCGTCATCCTTTCGATCCACCTTGCAGGGGCATCATCGATTCTCGGCGCGATCAACTTCATCACGACGATCTTCAACATGCGCGCGCCCGGGATGACGATGCACAAGATGCCGCTGTTCGCCTGGTCGATGCTGGTGACCGCCTTCATGCTTCTCATGTCGCTGCCCGTGCTGGCCGGCGCGATCACGATGCTGCTCACAGACCGCAACTTTGGCACGACTTTCTTCGTCCCGGACGGCGGCGGTGATCCGATCCTCTACCAGCATCTGTTCTGGTTCTTCGGCCATCCCGAAGTCTACATCATGATCCTTCCCGGCTTCGGCATCATCAGCCATGTCATCTCGACCTTCGCCAAGAAGCCGATCTTCGGTTATCTCGGCATGGCCTATGCAATGGTGGCTATCAGCGCGATCGGTTTCGTGGTTTGGGCGCATCATATGTATACGACGGGCCTGTCCGCGGACACCCAGCGTTATTTCGCCTTCGCTTCAATGGTCATCGCCGTTCCAACCGGGGTGAAGGTGTTTTCGTGGCTGGCGACCATGTGGGGAGGATCGATCGAGTTCAAGACGCCGATGCTTTGGGCTCTCGGCTTCGTCCTGCTCTTCACCATTGGTGGCGTCACGGGCATCATGGTTGCAAATCCTGGTATCGACCGCGTGTATCACGACACCTATTTTGTGATCGCCCACTTCCACTATGTGCTGTCTTTGGGTGCCGTCTTCGCCATCTTCGCCGGCTTCTACTACTGGTTCCCGAAGATGACTGGCTACATGTACAGCGAAACGCTGGGCAAGCTGCATTTCTGGATGATGTTCATCGGCGTCAACCTCGTCTTCTTCCCTCAGCACTTTCTGGGCATGGCCGGCATGCCGCGACGCTATGTCGACTACCCCGACGCTTTCGCCGGCTGGAACTTCATCTCGTCGATCGGGTCCTACATTTCAACGGCCGGACTTGTCGTCTTCTTCATCACGGTGGCGGAGGCCTTCAGCCGCAAGCGTCAAGCTGGCGCCAATCCATGGGGCGAAGGGGCGACCACGCTCGAATGGCTGCTGCCGTCGCCGCCGCCCTTCCATCAATGGGAACGCTTGCCGCGCATTGTCTAAAATTCACCTCCGGTTCCGAACCGGCGCTTGCTTCGACATTTGTCGGGAGAAGGTCATGAACGAGACCACAGATCCAAACAACCAGATCCTGCTCATGGCAATCATCGCGTTTTATTGGGCATTGCTGGGCAGTTGGGGCCAACGACAGTCGCCTCCGGGCGAAGACAAGGCAAAACGGGACGATGCGGCGACAGAGCAACGAACTGGAAGGAACGAAAACACGTCTCCCGGGGACACCCCTTTGGACGTTATCCGAAAGATCGATCCGAGTTTTGACCCTGCCCCGTTTCTGGCCGGCGCCAAGGCGGCTTATGAAGTTGTCCTGTTGGCCTATGCAAGCGGCGATATCCAAACGTTGAAGCGCCTTGTCGGGCCGGAAGTGCTCGATGTCTTCGAGCGAGCGATAGCCGGGCGCCGAGAGCGGGAGGAGATGCTGCAACTCACCTTCATCGGCACGAACGAAGCAAAGGTCGTCGACGCTCTCGAGGAGAATGGTACCGCTGAGATCGCTGTTCGCTTCGTTTCCGACGTGGTCAGCGTTACACGCTCGGCCGACGATGCGATCGTTGCCGGCGATCCCCAGCAGATCATCGAGATGATCGATACGTGGACGTTCGCCTGTGAAACCCAGTCAAGGAAACGCAATTGGATGTTGATCGCCACGGAAGGTGGATAACAGCTTGCGCCTCTAACCCGCCGAAGGGCGACGCTTGGTTGAGTGGACTTTACTTCGTCACGTGCGCTGTAGGTCAGCCTAAGAGGGCCAGCGGCGATGACGTTTTGAACGCATCTGCTGCAGGTGCGGTGGAGACATGTTGATGGCCTCCCTGCTTCGTCGGGTCTTCGGTTCGGCGCCGGCGCCTTCGCCTTGGAACGATCCGAACGCTATTCGCGAAATGTTGTTCAGCGTCGAACGACTGCAAGAGCACGCCCGCAGCCTGGCGGCCGCCCAGCGGATCAAACAGGACAGACCGAACGGGCATTCGCTGCTGAAGCGGCTCGCCGACAATGAAGCCAGCCTCATCGCTGCTTATCGCTCCATCTGCGAGGCGGTCAGTGACGGGGCGGCCATCACTCCTGCCGCGGAATGGTTGATCGATAATTTTCATCAAGTGGAACGGCAAATCCGACAAGTCAGGTTGGATCTGCCGCCTGGCTACTATCGACAACTCCCTACGCTCGCGGACGGCCCGTTCGCGGGCTATCCGCGTGTCTTGGGGATGGCTTGGGCATTCGTCGCCCACACGGACAGCCGTTTCGATGTCGACGCGTGGTGCGACTACGTTCACGCCTATCAAACCATACAGCCACTGATGATCGGCGAACTCTGGGCATCGGCGATTACGCTAAGGGTCATTCTAATAGAAAACCTCAGACGGATCGCAGCGCGTATCGTCTATAGCCGCGAGGAGCGCCGCAGAGCGGACGATCTTGCCGACAGGCTTCTCGCGGTGGGCGGGCATGCGGCCGAGCCTCCGAAATCCGTCATGGACGACCTCGATCAAGGGGCGCTCTCCGAGGCCTTCCTCCTTCAGCTCGTTCATCGGCTACGCGATGAAGGTCCCTCCGTCACGCCACTGTTCATACATCTCGACAAACGGCTGACGGCGCAGGGGAAGACCGTAGACGCAGCTGTCAATGACGAGCAACAAAAGCAGATTTCGGCCAACGTTACCGTTAGAAACATCATCACCAGCATGCGCCGCATGTCCGATGTCGATTGGACGGAAATCTTCGAGCGTGTCACCCTCATCGACGCTGTGTTGGCGGATGGCTGCAGCTTTGCGGAGATGGACTTCCCGACCCGCAATCTGTACCGCACGGCCGTCGAGGAGCTCGCCCGCGGATCCGGCCTTAGTGAACTGGAAATCGCTCACCGGGCGGTTTTAACCGGCGCTCAGGCCGAGCCTGAAGCCTTGGAGTCAGACGAACGCCAGACCGATCCTGGCTATTATCTTTGCGCAGGCGGTCGTGCCGAGTTCGAAGCGGAAGTCGGATTTCGCCCAAGGCCTCGACTGTTATTCGGGCGGTTTTATCGCACGCTTGGCATTGGAGGGTATCTCGGCGCGGGCGCGATCGTGGCCGCGCTCCTGCTGGCGATGCCGATCGTCGTCCATGCTCAAGCCAGTCCGGGCTGGATATGGTTGGGCATACTGGGAACACTCGGGGCCATCCCAGCCCTGGACGCGGCGGTTGCGCTCGTGAACCAGGAGTTGACCCACCGTTTCGGACCGACCCAACTGCCGGGTCTCGAACTTCGCGAAGGCGTGCCTAAACGTCTTCGCACGCTCGTCGTAGTGCCGACCTTGCTGACGACCCGCGAGGCTGTTGCCGCACAAATCGAACGGTTGGAAATCCACTATCTCGCGAGCGTTGCTGGTGATGTTCAGTTCGCGTTGCTGTCGGACTGGACCGACGCGGCGACCGAGACCGTCGAAGGCGACCAGGAACTCCTTCAAGTTGCCATCGAAGCGATTGCGCGCCTGAACCTGCGCCATGCGCAAGCGCCTGGCGGCGATCGATTTCTGCTGCTCCATCGCCGGCGTGTATGGAATGAGAGCCAACATAAGTGGATTGGTTGGGAGCGCAAACGCGGCAAGCTGCACGAGCTGAACAAATTGTTGCGCGGTGCTTCCGATACCACTTTCCTGAGCCAGGATGGCCGGCCGCCTCAGGTTCCGGAGGGCGTCTGCTATGTCATCACACTGGACGCGGATACGCGGCTTCGGCGTGATTCGATCCGGCGTATGATCGGCAAGATGGCGCACCCGCTGAACCAGCCACGCCACGACGCGGCAACCGGCCGCGTCGTGGAAGGCCATGCCGTGCTGCAGCCTCGTGTTGCCACTGCGCTGCCGACGGCGGCCGAGGGATCAGTCTACCAGCGCGTGTTCTCCAGCATGAACGGGATCGACCCATATTCAACGGCTGTAGCTGACGTCTATCAAGACTTGCTTGAGGAAGGGTCCTACGCAGGCAAGGGCATCTACGCGGTCGACGCCTTCGAATTCGCACTTAAGGGCCGTTCACCCGATTCGATCCTGCTCAGCCATGACCTCTTCGAAGGCGTGTTCGCCCGCTCCGCTCTGGCCTCCGACGTCGAGGTCGTCGAAGCCTACCCCGCCCGATACGATGTTGCGTCACTCCGGTATCATCGTTGGGCGCGCGGAGACTGGCAGTTGCTGCCGTGGATATTAGGGTGGTCCGGTCTCCTGGGAGGGGGCCGCACGCAGTCTGCGGCCATGCCTGCCAGCGGCCGTTGGAAGATGGTCGACAATCTGCGACGCACACTTTCCCCGATCACGTGTCTGCTCGCGCTCATGGCTGGATGGCTGCTGCCTTTCGACGCCGCGGTCATCTGGACGATCTTTGTCGTGGCCACGCTCGTGCTGCCCAGTTTCGTGCCAGCTCTGGCGGGGATTGCGCCGCGTCATGCTGGTCTCAGCCAGCGCATTCACTTCAAAACCGTGATGTCGGACTTTCGTCTCGCGCTGCTTCAATCGCTGTTGATAATCACCTTGCTGGCGCACCAGGCGTGGCTGATGGGCGATGCCATCGCCCGCACCCTGTTCCGGCTGATTATTACACGGCGCAACCTTCTTGAATGGACCCCATCAGAACAAGCCACAATTGGTCGCGAGCCTACAACGTCCGCTTACTATCACTGGATGGCGGGCGCGGTGCTGATCGGTGTGGCCGCGCCGATCGTAGCCTTGTTTTCCGGAAACCAGACGTGGTTCCTCGCTGTCCCGTTTGCGATTCTGTGGATCGTCTCTCCCGCAATCGCCAGGTGGGTGAGCCTGCCCTCGGTCAGAGAGGCGATGTTGGCTCCGACCACGGCGGAGGCTCGCGCCTTGCGGTTGATCGCGCGGCGGACCTGGCGGTTCTTCGAAACCTTCGTTTCCGCGGACGACCACAATCTTCCCCCGGACAATTTCCAGGAGGATCCCGCGCCGGTCGTCGCCCATCGCACCTCGCCGACCAATATCGGTCTCTACCTGCTGTCGGCGGCGAGTGCGCATGATTTTGGTTGGCTCGGTGTCGCCGACACGGTCGAGCGTCTGGAAGCGACGCTTTCGACCATGGGGCGCCTCGACCGCTTTCGTGGACATTTTTATAATTGGTACGATACCCGCGATCTTCGTCCCCTTGATCCGCGATATGTCTCCTCCGTCGATAGCGGCAATCTCGCCGGACATCTCATCGCGCTCGCCAACGCTTGCAAGGATTGGGGCGACCTCAGTGCGGCAGCACGTTTGAGCGGAATAGACGACGCTCTCAACATCATGGTCGACGAGGTCAACACGCTGCGAGACAGGCGTCGCACCGATACCGTCACCTGGCGTCAGCTCGACGACGCCATCGCGCTTCTCACGGCTGACCTACATCGACCACTGGTCGCCCCTCAAGAGAGGGCTAACCGCCTTTCTGCGCTGGCGACATCGGCCGAGACCTTGGTGGACATCACTCAGGCGTTGGCGCTCGAA
Organism: Mesorhizobium sp. 131-2-1; assembly: GCF_016756535.1. Classification (NCBI taxonomy): domain Bacteria; kingdom Pseudomonadati; phylum Pseudomonadota; class Alphaproteobacteria; order Hyphomicrobiales; family Phyllobacteriaceae; genus Mesorhizobium; species Mesorhizobium sp. 131-2-1. Next base: position 238,113 of record NZ_AP023248.1, read on the forward strand.
CGGGCCGAGGACGGCAGCTCTGACATGCTTTTTTGGGCGAGGGCCATCCGTAACTCAATCGCCAGTCATAAACGCGACCTGGACGGTTCGGGACCAACCGCCGCCGAGATGTCGCTACGCCTCTCCGCTATTGGCGAAACAGCCAGAACATTGGCGATGGCGATGGAATTCGATTTCTTGCTCGACCGCCAACGCATGTTGCTCTCGATTGGCTTCCTCGTCACCGAAGGCGTAAGGGATGAGAGCTGCTACGATCTGCTGGCGTCGGAGGCGCGGCTCGCAAGCTACGTCGCTATCGCAAAAGGCGACCTTCCGGCCCGACATTGGTTTCGCCTCGGACACGATGTCACTCCGGTCGATGGCAGCGCGGCATTGATCTCGTGGTCGGGTTCAATGTTCGAGTATTTGATGCCGTCCATCGTCATGCGCTCACCGGCCGGCAGTGTGATCGAACAGACCAACCGGGTCATTGTCCGTCGACAGATCGAATACGGAAAAGCCCTTGGCGTGCCCTGGGGTGTCTCTGAGTCCGCCTATAACGTTCGCGACCTGGAGCTAACCTACCAATACTCCAATTTTGGCGTGCCGGGACTCGGATTGAAGCGGGGGCTCGGCGAAAACGCCGTTATAGCGCCTTATGCGACCGCCCTGGCAGCGACGGTCGATCCGGTGGCGGCAACGCGAAACTTCGAGCGGCTGGCCGCGGAAGGTGGCCTGGGCCACTATGGGTTTTTCGAGGCGCTCGACTACACGCCTTCTCGATTGCCGGAAGGAAAAATCGTCGCGGTTGTCCATGCCTATATGGCCCATCACCAAGGCATGACGATCACCGCCATCGCTGACGCCTTGTTGGGAGGCGCGATGCGGCGTCGGTTCCACACAGAACCCATGATGAGGGCAACCGAACTGCTGCTACAGGAACATATGCCCCGAGAGGTCGCTGTGCAGTCGCCTTGGGCCAGCGAGGGGACGTCCGTGGCGAAGATCCGCGAATTTGATCTGCCCGAGGCTTCGCGGCGCGTCGATCCTCATGCCGCGACGCCGGCAACGCACCTGCTCTCCAACGGCCGTTACAGCGTCATGCTGACAGCCGCCGGCTCGGGATACAGCCGTTTCAGGTCACTGGCTGTTACACGCTGGCGGGAGGATGCCACCTGCGATGATTGGGGATCCTACATCTATCTCAGGGACATCGAGAGCGATGAAGTCTGGTCTGCAGGGATCGCCCCGACCGGCGTTGAGCCGGATCATTACGCGGTCACTTTCAGCGCGGATCGTGCCTCTTTCTCGCGGCGCGACGGCGAGTTGAGCACCATCCTCGAAGTTGTTGTTTCAGCGGGGGACGACGCTGAGGTACGCCGTGTGACCGTCACCAATTCAGGCAGTCGCTCGCGGGACATCGAGGTCACGTCCTACGCCGAGGTGGTCATGTCGCCCCCGGCCACCGATACTGCCCATCCAGCCTTCGCGAAACTTTTCGTCCAGACCGAGTATGATACGCGTCCGGGGGCCATCCTGGCCACGCGGCGGCGGCGCTCGCCGGACGAACCTGAAATCTGGGCCGCGCATCATTCGGTGGTTGAGGGCGCGAGTGTAGGAAAGCCAGAATTTGAAACTGACCGAAGCCGCTTCCTCGGCCGAGGACGAGGCGTCCGCAACCCTGCCGCTGTGATCGACGGTCGGCTCCTTTCCGGATCGACAGGATCGGTCCTCGATCCCATCTTCGCGCTGCGGCGTCGTGTGCACCTCGCTCCTGGTGCGACGATTCGCATTGCATACTGGACCGTGGTCGCTGAATCACGGACGGGGGTTGTTGACCTGATCGACAAAACGCATGACATCAGCGCATTCGACCGCGCCGCGACGCTCGCCTGGACGAAGGCGCAAGTGGAACTCCATCACCTCGGAATCAATCGAGCCGATGCGACCTTGTTTCAGCGTCTGGCGGGCCATCTGCTTTACGCCACACCTGCATTGCGTTCCTCCTCGGAGACCATCCTTCGCGGCGCAGGCGCACAATCCGGACTGTGGGCGGAAGGCATATCGGGGGATTTGCCCATTATCCTCCTGCGTATTGCAAATGCGGACGATATGCGGATCGCCCATCAACTTCTTCAGGCGATGGAGTATTGGCGGCATCAACAGCTTGCGGTCGACCTCGTCATCGTCAACGAGCGCGCCTCTTCTTACATTCAGGATCTGCAAAACGCCCTCGAGGTCTTGGTGCGGACCAGCTACAGTGGACCCTCGTCGCACGTTTCGCAGGACACCGCTGGACGTGTGTTCGTCCTCCGAGCCGATTTGATCCCAAGGGAGACTGCCGCGCTGCTTGGATCGATCGCGCGGATCGTGCTGGTTGCCGAGCATGGCGGGTTAGCCGAACAGCTCAACCGCATTTCCGAAGCTGGCGATTGGAGCCCACCGACCCAAGCCCTCCGCGCCCACGGCGCGCTGCAGCCGGTTGCGACGCCGCGTCCGCAACTCGAATATTTCAACGGCCTCGGCGGCTTCGCCGATGATGGTAAGGAGTACGTGACGATTCTTGGCCCCGGACAGTCGACTCCTGCTCCTTGGATCAACGTTGTCGCCAACCCCGCTTTCGGTTTTCAAGTGTCCGCCGAGGGAAGCGGCTTCACCTGGTCAGTAAACAGCCGTGAACATCAGTTGACGCCCTGGTCGAACGATCCGGTCTCCGATCGATCGGGCGAAGCGCTTTATCTGCGCGACGAGGATACGGGTGAGTTGTGGTCTCCGACCCCCTCCCCGATCCGTGATGACACAAGCACCTACGTGGCTCGTCATGGTTGGGGATACAGTCGGTTCGAGCATGAGGCGCACGGTATCGCGTCGGCCCTGCTGGTTTATGTGCCCTTGACTGATGCAATCAAGATATCACGCCTCAAACTCCGCAACACGACCAATCGCCGCCGGCGGCTGGCCGTCACAGCCTATGTCGAATGGGTACTCGGCAACTCCCGCGCCTCATCCGCTCCGTTCGTTTCGACGGAGATTGATCCTGGGTCCGGCGCGATTTTCGCAAGGAACCCATGGAATGCCGCTTTTGGATCTCGGGTTGCCTTTCTCGATTTGGGTGGACGTCAAACAAGTTGGACGGCCGACCGTCGGGAGTTCATCGGCCGCAACTGCGACCTTGCCGACCCTGCCGGCCTGGCAGCCGGCGCCCGTCTTTCGGGAGCGGTCGGCGCCGGTCTCGACCCTTGCGGTGTACTGCAAACCATCATCGAACTCGCTCCAGGTGACGAAACCGAAATCGTCCTTTTCCTCGGCGACACAGTCGGCTCCGGTGAAGCCGTGGAACTGATCGCGCGGTATCGTCGGGCAGATCTTGACACGGTGTTGAACGAGGTGCGTGCGCATTGGCAGGATATTCTCGGTGCGGTGCAGGTCAAAACGCCCGATCGGTCGATGGACATCATGCTGAACGGTTGGCTTCTCTATCAGACAATCGCGTGTCGCATCTGGGCCCGGTCGGGTTTCTATCAGGCGAGCGGGGCATACGGATTCCGTGACCAGATTCAAGACGGCATGGCGCTGGCGGCAATCCGCCCTTCGCTTACACGGGAACATCTGATTCGTGCCGCGGGCCGCCAGTTTGCGGAGGGCGACGTTCAACACTGGTGGCTGCCGCATTCAGGCCAGGGCGTGCGCACGCGGATTTCCGACGACAAGGCGTGGCTCGCTTATGCTGTCGCGCAGTACATCGAGGTCTCTGGTGACGCCGCGCTCCTAGATGAACTCGTCCCTTTCCTGGAGGGGCCAAATCTGACGGCGGACGAGCGCGACAATTTCTTTTCACCTGCTATCTCGGCGCGAACCGCTAGTCTTTACGAGCATTGTGCCATGGCGCTGGATGCGAGCCTCGCAGTAGGCAGCCACGGTATGCCGCTGATCGGCGGTGGCGACTGGAGCGATGGAATGAACCGGGTGGGTGAAGGCGGTCAGGGCGAGAGCGTCTGGCTGGCTTGGTTTCTGCATACGACCCTGACCGCCTTTGCTGGGGTGGCTGAGGGACGTGATGATGCGGTCCGTGCCGACGCCTGGCGCGCGCACGCCTTGGCATTGGGAGGGTCGCTCGAAAACCAAGCATGGGACGGTGACTGGTATCGCCGCGCGTGGTTCGACGACGGCACCGTGATCGGCTCGGCGACGAACGATGAGTGCCGCATCGACTCGATCGCGCAATCCTGGGCAGTAATTTCGGGCGCCGCCAAGCCTCAGCGCGCGGCCCAAGCCATGGTTGCCGTCGAACGCGAATTGATCGACGATGATAACAGTCTGGCGTTGCTGTTCACGCCGCCTTTCAACCACATGGCGCACGATCCAGGATACATCAAAGGCTATCCGCCCGGCATCCGTGAGAATGGCGGCCAGTACACCCATGCCGCAGCGTGGTCAGTCATCGCCTTCGCCCTCCTCGGCGAAGGCGGCAAGGCGACGAGCTTGTTCGCCCAGCTCAACCCGATCAACCACGCCCGCACGCGGGCCGAACTCCGTCACTACAAGGTGGAGCCATACGTGGTTGCCGCCGACATCTATTCAGCGCCCGGTCAGATCGGACATGGCGGTTGGACCTGGTACACAGGCTCGGCCGGCTGGATACACCGCGCCGGGCTCGAAAGCATCCTGGGCGTGCGGTTTGAGGGATCGTTTCTGCATCTCGACCCCTGCATCCCGAACAGTTGGCCAGGGTTCGAGGTCACTCTCCGTCGCCGCTCTGCCCGCATGCGAATAAAGCTAGACAACCCGAATGGCTTCTCCCGCGGGGTGGCCTCGGCACAACTGGATGGGATATTGCTCGCTCAGCGTCCCCTCCGGGTCGAGTTGATCGACGACGGGCGCGTTCACGAACTCCTGGTTACGCTAGGCTGATGCAAGCGAGGAGCCTCCGATCGCGCGAATTCTGCATCCTGAAGCGCGATGCTATCGACGTGACGGACAATATGGGAGGAGTGGCAAGTAGACATGGGAACAACTCCTGTGACCATACGCTATCGTCAGACCGGCGCGACTTGCCGGTGAGGAGATTGCGCGGGATCGCTCCTTGTCCCGCTTATGGCCGCCAGGAAGTCGATAGCCGTTGGCTTCGACTCTCCTGTACGCTCGACGTGGTCCAGGCGGCGAAGAATTTGAAAGGCTTTCTGTGGAATGATCTCACCGGCCTTCCCGGCTGATAGAAAGCTGGTCTTGCCGCCTCAGGTTGATGGACAACCGTTGATCACATTGATCTTCTCCGTGACGCCATTGTGGCGCGGCAAGGTGAAGCTGACCCCCTTCGTGACGCGCCTGACATGGCCAGTCCACGCGGATGAGTGATCGAAAAGACCGTCATACCGACCAGTCTGCGCATGTCCTCACCCGCGACAATGCGGGCTTCTGTCGGTCCAAGAACGCGCATCGACATCTGCGTTGACATGGACTTTTGCGAGCGAGCGCCTATCTGGCCTGTTTGCAGATGGGACCCGCCTTCACGCTTTCCGGCAAAGCGGGGACGATCCGGTCGTCACGACTGTGAAACCCCAGGCCAGTTCGCCGTCAGATGAAGACGGATTTGTAGGTCCGATCCGTTTGAAACGGGAGGAACGATAGACATGCGTACTTCATCATGGATTACATGGGATAGCGTAAAATCGCAGCCAATTCCTTGCCGTCAGGGATCTCTTCGCGCCGAACGCCCAGGATTCGAGCCCTCGAACACAACGCGCGCCTGGCGATCTCATCGACCACGCCGTAGTTGGCAGCATCGCCCTTCGTGTTGAAAGTCACAGCACCCGTTTCCTCATCGACGAAGCCATCGACGACGGTATCGATATCAACCAGCAAATACTCTACGCCACCAAATGTAGCCGCCCGCGCCGCGTCGGACACATCCGTGGTTGTTCGATTCTGGCTTGCGCATTGCTCGAAACTGCGATGCAAGCTAGCGATCACGTTTTTGTAGTGGACGTCGAGGACTGGTCTTGCCGCACTTGCCAGTTCAGCGTCACTCAAACGATCCGGGCTTCCTGAAATGGTTTCGGGAAGTGCGGGGATGGCGCTCAGGGAACGGAACAAGGATTCCACCGGCTGGGTCGCTGCCAGAATCACTGGGATTTCCGAGTGCATGAGAACAGGTCTCAACGCGGCATCAACCTTGCGAATGTATTGCGCCAGGCGAACCTTCTGCCCCTCGGAACCCTGAATGCGCCCACTGGCCGTGCGATCGTTGATAGTTGATTTGCCAACGGCGCTGGCGGCATCCTTCGGCAGATTGGAAACCCTGATTTGGGCGGCAGGCAGATCTGAAGAGACCTCGATCAATCTCACCGCATTTTCCGAAATAGCCAAAATATGGGCGGCATGCGGAAACGTGATCGCACGCATCAGCGGCTTGAGATGGAAGCGGTCAGAAACTTCGACCATATCGGTCAATTTGTTGGCCAGACGATAGGTTCGGATGAGGTCGGGCGTTGCGAGGATTGCCAGGCTGCGTGCCTGACGTAACCAGAACGCGTCATCGACCAGAAGATGGTCGAACTGTTCCTGCAATGGCCATATGCGTCGCTTGTCGAAACCCGCCGCTTCTAGCTGGCTGATGGCGTTCTTTACCAGATTGCCAAGATTAATCCGGCTTTTCCTGATCTCACGAGTAAGCGGCGTGGTGTGTAGATAAATCGAGACGCAAGCATCCGATCGGACCTGATTGAGATCACCGAATTCTCTAGACGTAGGCGTGTCAACGTACAGCATGCATCATTCTCCTGAAGGGCGTTCGGTTAGAAACCAGTCTTTTTGATATAGGTGTTAACACCTGTTAACACCTATTTTTAAGATCCATTCGAATTAGCCGAGCGTTATGTCGCACGCTCGAAAGAATTATGGAGAATTGTGGATTCGATTATCAAAATACCCGTACAGAATTTCGTGTCGAAATGTCGCAACAGGGCGGTTTCGGATTGAAAGGTCATATCCGAGGACTATATCGGAGTAATGATCCCGTTCAGTCATTATAGGAGGTTCCTGCTTTTCGCAGGCTCGCTACTGAACCGCTCGTAGCCCCGAGCGGGCCGACGCTCGCGTCTGTTACCGCCTCGGGGCTTTCTGATCCCTCACCGATCAAATGAACAGGACGGCACTTAGTCGCCGACTGAGGAATGACTTTCGGGCAATCCAGACCGGATCCTCTGTTTGTCGACCTCAGTAGCCGATCGCGCCGTTCCGCCACCTGGATGCGGCGAACGCCAATTCCGCGCCAACAGTATTTTCGACAATGGAGAGCGACATGTCCGATCGCCTGAGAACACAAGTGCAGAGCCGTATCCTGTCCGATCCAGCGCAGCAGAAAAAGCCGGGATTTCTGCATCGGCTAGTTCTCGCGCCTTTCGAGGGTAGACAGCGGCGCAAGGCGATCAACGAGCTTGAACGCTTGGACGACAGAATGCTTGCAGACATTGGCATCTTGCGCAGCGAAATTCCGCAAGTGATTGACGGGTTGAGCTCCCAATACGCCGAGACGGCGTGTCTGCGAACGCTTGTCGCCGCACCGGAATGCAGAAGCGACCCGCTACGGGAGGCAACATGACGACCACTGGCCTGTGCCAGAGACCTCATCGCCAGGCCATTTACGCGAATTGATCAACAGAGAACACGACCTATGATCTCCTCCGCAGACTTTCCCGACCTGTTTCCCTCCATGGCCGAACCAAAGCGTCGTTTAGAGTTCCGCCGGAGGAGCGATCCGCCGTATAGTGTCTGCATTGCCCTATGGGATGAGGGACAAATATTGGACAGTGCTTCGCCGCTGCCTGAAGTTCCTTACGCAGGTGACAGAAGGCGTGACCCGCTGGGGATGGGCATCCTTTTTTCTATTATGCCGGTGTTTGCCGCTATGTGGGCCACTGTGGCTATCCTCTCGATGTCCGGTGGGAGTTACGCGGAGCAAAGGCGTCGTGACTCAAGCGGTCACCGCTGTGCGATCACGGGAGCGAAGCCGTAAGGCGACCCAGAACCGTTGTGATGCCACGCGCAAATGTCTATCGGCGCAGATCGTGTCTCGTGTTCCGAACTACATGTCCATGCGACTTCGACTCACCTCGGTCGGCGAATTCGAGGCGGATTTTCGACTTGGCAAGATGCCAACAGGCCGATTTCGCAAAGAGCCAGCCGTGCAATGGCTGCGGAATTGGTGCCGCGCCGGACTCGAAAGCATCCTGGGGGTGCGGTTTGAGAGGGTCGTCTCTCCATCCCTTGTATTCCTGCAGTTGGCCAGGTTTCGAGGTCACTCTTCGTCGCTCTCCCGCGGGGTGGCTTCGGCACAGCTGGATGGGATCTTGCTTGTTCAGCGTCCGCTCCGGGTCGAGTTGACCGGCGACGGCGCCTGGATGAACTCGTGGTTACGCTAGACTGACGCGAGCGACGGATCAATGGCGCCTGCCCGCAGACTATTCGATGATGGCATCAAAGCTACTCGGTCTCGGCCGCCACCATCAGCGATAGCCAACACACATCACATAATCGCGCAAAAGCGTCTCTTCTTGTTCCACCTCCAGCATGAGGGCCTCAAGCGCATCTCGCGCGTTGAGTACTCCGATCGGTCGAGACTCCGCATCGGTGACGGGAATGTTTTTCAGCCGGCGCTCCTTCATGATCGACCAGACGTCGTGCAACCAGTCGGTCGGCCGGCAGATGACGACATCTTCGGTCATAACCGACGATACCGCGATCTGGCAGGTTGAACCTTGGCATCGGCCGACCTGCCTTACGATGTCCGTTTTCGTAATAACGCCCTTCAAATGCCCATCGGGGCCGCAGACAACGACCAGGTCCGATGAGCCGCCAAGCAGTCGCGCTGCTTTAAGCAAGGGCGCATCATATCCAATAGTGGCCAGCCTCTTGTGGGCAATGGGTACGACTCTATCAACGAGCATTTGTTCGTCCTCCCCGCTCTCAGCCGCCCAAGGAGATACGCAACGTAGCGACAATGCCCGTTACGGCCAGCGCGAAGCAGCCCAAACGAATCGCTATCAACACCGGAAATCTCGCTCCTGAATGAACGTAGTCCTCGATTACAACCTGAAGTCCGAGGGCCATGTGATAAAACAGCGCCACCAGCAGCAGCACCATACAGATCGTCGCGGACGGCATCCTGAGCCAGGTGACGACACCAGCATGGTCCCTGCCAGTGAGGGCGATCACGGACGCCAGGAACCATATTGTCAGCGGGATCAGCGCAATAGCCGACACGCGCTCGGCCCACCAATGCCCGACGCCTTTGCTGGCCGAGCCAAGCCCGGTCGCGCGGCTTAGTGGTGGGCGCGTATGCTTCTCCAACCTCCTACCCCGCGATGTAGATGCTGAGCGCCCATGTTGCTCCGGTGAGCAACAAGCTGGCTATGACCACTGCCCAGCCGGAGGCATAGATCGTGCGAAGTTGAAAACCATATCCCGCGTCCCAAAACAAATGCCGGATCCCACCGCAGAGATGCATGAAGAAGGAAAACGCGCCTCCAATCATCAAGAGCCGTCCGATCCATGATCCTATGACGCTTTGAACCGTGGAGAATGCTTGCGGGCCGGTTGCGGCGGCAGAGAGCCAGATCACCAGGAACACCGCAAAGGCGCTCAGGACAACGCCGGTGATGCGATTAGCGATCGAGAGAACCGAGGTAAGCTGCGGTCTGTAGATTTGAATGTTGGGCGAGAGCGGCCGCCTGCGGCTGGCAATAGTCTTCATTTCTTTCCCCTCAGCCTGTCCGCTCGACAAGCATTTTCTTGATCTCGGCGATTGCCTTTCCAGGATTCAGTCCCTTGGGGCAGGTGCGCGTACAGTTCAGAATCGTGTGGCATCGGTAGAGCCGGAAAGGATCCTCCAGATCATCGAGCCGCTCGCCAGTCGCCTCGTCGCGGCTGTCAATGAGCCAGCGGCAGGCATGCAGCAGCGCGGCAGGGCCGAGGAAGCGATCGCCATTCCACCAATGACTGGGGCACCCCGACGTGCAACAGAAGCAGAGAATGCACTCATAGTAGCCGTCAAGCTCAGCTCTTTCGGCCGGCGACTGAAGGCGCTCCCGTTCCGGCGCAGGCGCCTTGGAGTGGAGCCAAGGTTCGATGAGGCTGTATTGGGCAAACATATGCGTGAGATCTGGAACCAGATCCTTGATGATCCTCAGATTGCTCAAGGGGTAGATCGTTGCTGGCTCGTCCGTTTCGGCTATGTATCTTGTGCAGGCCAGCCAGTTCGTACCGTCGATGTTCATCGCACACGAGCCGCACACGCCCTCCCGGCATGAGCGGCGAAACGTCAGGGTCGGGTCGACCTTGTTCTTGATCCAGATGAGGGCGTCCAGAACCATCGGACCGCAGTCGTCGAGATCGATTTCAAAGATGTCTATGACCGGATTGTCGCCGGAGTCGGGATCGTAGCGGTAAATCTCGAATGTCTTTACACGCGCTGCGGCCGCCGCAGGCACAGGCCAGCGTTTCCCTTTTCCTATGCGAGATTCTTTACCTACGCCGAGTTTCCTAGGCAGCGGAAACCGTTTCAACACCGTCACTTGGGGGAGTTGGTCCGAGGATTCTATGAGAAAGGGGCTTCTTTTATCCTCGGTCATCCGCTTGGCCTTCGAAGTGCCCTGGGCAGAGCGTGATCGCCAAAATCGACGGCAGATTGCTGGATGATCCGTCCGGCGTCGTCGACAATGATCTGGAACCGACGGTTGCCTAAAAAGAATGTCAGCCGTAAGCGCCCAGCATCGGCACCTTCTCCGCGCTCATGCCTGCTCGCTATCTTACCTTCGCGGATGAGAGACTGGACAACCGAAGGGTCAACATTAAGCCCCTTGCCAATGATCGCGGCATCGACCTGCACTTCGTCGTCTTCGAATTTGATCGCCGCCATCATCGATCCCTGTTGCGGCGACCCTTCATGGGCGGCCGTTTCCAGTCCGCAACATCGGCAGGAAACTGCTGCTCGGTTCCACGTCAGGCTCGATCAGCCTTGTGCCGGCCTATCGTTTTACTTTGGTTCGACCATTGCCGGCCCGGATCACCCGCCGGCTTGCGACGGGCCAACCATGCAACTCCGACACAACAGCAGGACTGACGATATCCATCTCCTGCGAGGGCGATGCCCTAGCCCACAATGTTGATGTGGTTGTGGACCCTGACGACGCCTGGCGCTCGCCAAGCAGTTCGCTCGGCCTCCTGCTTTTCCGACCACGAACTTACCGTCCCAGCGAGGCTTACATCGCCTCCATCGGCGGTGACGCTGATCTGCTGCGCGTCGACCTCCGCGCTTCGCTTGAACGCGTTTTCGATCTTGACCTTGATCTCCACAGGGGCCACGCGCGGCTTCACCACCACACGATTGATGACGCCCTTGACGCCGTGCAGTTTCCGCGTGGCGACTTCAGCCTGATTGCGCTGGTATTGCCACTCGGCGTCGCCCTCTAGGGTAAGCCAACCTTCTTTCGCGATGACCTTGAACCGCTCGTGGGAAGAGGGAAGCTCGAGGGAGATTGCCTCGATTGCGGCCCGTGCGAGTTCCGGATCAGTCTTTTGATGGCTGGATGGAAGGCGAACTTCAATGTCGTTGGCGATGCCGAGGACTCCTTTGACTCGCTTCGCCGCATTCTCCGCCTGGTACTTCTGCATATAGAAAGGGACGTAGCCGGTAAGCGAGACGACGCCGTTTTTGACGGTGACACCGACATCGGTGGCAGTAATGTCAGGGTCCCAATTCAGTTCGCTTTCCAAGTCTTGCTTGATATCTTTGTCGAATCTCATGTCGCAGTTCCTTATAAATGACCGGCAAGCCGGGCCAATCGGCATTTCATGCGCCTAAGAAGGTCGCCTCGACGCAGGTGACGGCGTTGCTGCCGTTACACGCGGCAACATTTACACCGGACTGCCCGTGCGTCGCATCAAAGCCTTGTCATTCTGTTGAAATAAGCAAACGAAATTTATGATGAATTCAACGCAATTATCTTGCATTCATTTTCGGTTTCGCCAGCAGACGACCGCTCCTTCTGATTTCCCATATATGTTTCTTAAGGAGGACTTCCGCGTCGACCAGTCTTAGGCTGGAAGGTCCGGATTGCCAGGGAACGAGAGACCGGAAAGACAGTCGGTCTCATCTTTCCGTCATTCCGCGCGGACGATTTTCAGCATCGAGATGACGACGTTTCCGTTTTCCCAGCAATGCCAGATCGAACGGCGGAATCATGCCGGTTCGGCATTGCCATTTGAGATGGAGTGCAGTCCGGCCAAGGCAGAGACCACTACGGCTTCATCCGCGTTAGCAGATTGCACCGCATAAACTGGATACGAAAACTGCGGCGTTTCGGGCACAAGGTGCAGCCGCCCGGCCTCGATATGAGGCTGCACCACGCTCATCCTGAAATAGCCGGACCCGCCAGCCGAAAGAATATAACTGAGCGCGAGCGGGCCGAGATCTATAAAGAGATCTGGCGCGACATCCGGGAAATTCATGCCATGATGAAGCGTAAAATCCGGCCCCCAATCTACGTACACGTAGTCTATTCGGTCCGCCAGGCGTGCTTCGGGGTTGGTTGTCACGAGAACGAGTTTTTCGTCCATGAGCAGATCGATTTTCAGACCGGGCCGATGCTGGGGCGCATACATGACTGCCACGTCGACGAGCCCGGACGCGACTTGATTGATCAAATCCTGTGGCACATCGACATGGACATGAAGCGCGATATCGGGAAGGGATCGACGCATCCATCGAACCCAGTCGAGCAGAAGGGGTTGAGCAAGACTGACTTCGCTGCCGACAGTCAGAACGGCGCGACGGCCGGGCGGGACAGCAACCTGATGAAGGGTGCGCTGCCACAGCTGGACGAACATCGGAGCGTGGCGCAGAAATTGTTCGCCAGCAGGGGTGAGCGAAGCGCCGCCTTTGTGCCGCACGAAAAGCGGTCGGCCTAGTTGCTGCTCGAGGCTGCGAATTCGCGCGCTCACGGTTGTCTGCGCTACGTTCAATCGTTCGGAAGCCCGGATGAAACTCCCACTGGAAACAATCTCGAGAAAAGAGCGAGCGAGCTCGACGTCCATAAAAAAACATAACATAAAAATTGCGTTTAAATGTCAATTAAATTGCGCCCTGACGTGACCTCCAATTTCTCGACGCGTCATCCGATCAAGTGATATCGGGTCTGATCGCAATAACACTCCCATCTATCATAAAAACTGTACTCATTTGCCGATTAAATTCGTTTGCTACACGCCACGCCTCGGCAATAGGCTCCCAGGAAATCCACCAAGCCTAGCGCTGGATGCTGCGCAGCGCCGGTTGGAGGGAGCGCAAGCTCTCTCCAACCTCACACATCGTTTTGCCTGCAGCGTCACAGGAGAGATCATGTCGACGAGAGAAAAGAGCCAAGGCGATGTGGGGCGGCGCGACTTTCTGAAGCTGTTCGGCGCGGCTGGAGCGGCCGGAGCGGCTGCGAGTACTCTGCCGCTTGGCGGATCCGCATCGGCGGATGAAATCATGGCTGCCACCGCTGCAGATACCAAACATCACCACGTGACCGCCGCCACCGAACCTCATGGTGGAGGCTCTGGCTATGAATTCTTCAATGTCGACGAATCCGCCTTCATCGAGGCGGCGGTCGATACGCTCATTCCAAGCGATTCAACCGGCCCTGGCGCCAAGGAACTCGGCGTCGCGATCTATATCGATCGGCAGATGGCCGGCGGATACGGCAAGGGCGATCGTCTGTATCTGGAAGGACCGTTTGGCGAGGGTACGCCCGAGCAGGGCTATCAACTGCCGATGACGCCATCGGAACTGATCCGGGCCGGCATCGCCGACATCAGTGCCCATGTACAGAAAAACCACAAGAGCACCTTCGACGGCCTTTCGGCGAAAGATCGTGCCGCGGTGATGGCCGAACTCGACGGCAAGAAGGTCGAACTTCCAACGGTGCCGACCGCAACCTTCTTCGGGCTTCTGCTGCAGCTCACGATCGAGGGCTATTTCGCCGACCCGATGTATGGCGGAAACAAGGACAGGGCTGCCTGGAAGATGATCGGCTTCCCAGGCGCCGACGCCATGTACATGGACAAGATCGAACCATTTCGGAACAAGCCCTATGCAGCCGATCCGAGGGGCATACAGGACCTCATTTAGTCGACGGAAGAAGAAGGAGACTATGACATGGCCACCAAACTCAACGCGGTCGATGTCCTGATTGTCGGTCTTGGGTGGACAGGCGGCATCATTGCCAAGGAGCTTGCATCGACCAAGCTGAAAATCGTCGCCCTGGAGCGGGGAGGCCCGCGTGACACCAATCCGGACTTCATCGACCCGCAGATCCATGACGAGCTGCGTTACGCCGCCCGCCACGACCTCATGCAGAACGTGCGGCGGGAAACCATCACATTCCGCAACAGTGAATCGCAAACGGCGCTGCCAATGCGTCAACTCGGCTCGTTCCTGCCCGGGCAGGGCGTCGGCGGCGCCGGCGTGCACTGGAACGGCGTGACCTGGCGCTGGCTCGAATGGGATCATCAGGCGCGCACCCGGACGGTCGACAAATACGGCGAAAAGATCGTCCCTTCGGATATGCACCTGCAGGACTGGCCGATCACCTATGACGATCTCGAACCTTATTACGACAAGTTCGAAAAAACCTGCGGCACTTCCGGCAAGGCCGGCAATATCAACGGCCGGAAGATCGATGGCGGCAATATCTTCGAGGGAGCGCGAAAGGACGAGTACCCCAATCCGCCGATGATTGCCGCGCAGAGCATGGTGATGTTCGAGAAGGCGGCCCGCAATCTCGGCTATCACCCGTTCCCCAACCCGTCGTCGAATGCGTCGCGGGATTACGTCAATCCCGATGGCGTGGCCTTCGGGCAATGTCACTATTGTGGATTCTGCGAACGTTTCGGCTGCGAGGCGAATGCCAAGGCCAGCCCGCATTTCACAGTCATTCCGCTGGCTGTGAAGAACCCGAATTTCGAGCTGCGCACGAACTCGATCGTGCTGAAGGTCAATCTCGACTCGACCCGCAAGAAGGCGGTCAGCGTCACCTATCTCGACGCGCGCGGGCGCGAATTCGAACAGCCTGCCGATCTCATCATCCTGTCGGCCTACGCGCTCGGCAACGTCAGCCTGCTGCTGCAATCGGGGATTGGCGTACCCTATGACCCGGCAACGGGAAAGGGCGTGGTCGGCCGCAACTATGCCTATCAGTGCGGTGGCGGAGCCACCGCCTTCTTCGACAAGAATACCATCCTGAATCGCTTCATGGGCGCAGGCGCACTCGGCACCTGTATGGACGATTTCAATGGCGACAACTACGATTTCGTCAAGGCGGGCTATATCGGTGGCGGCGGCATCAGTTGCAGTAACTCGGGCGCCAGACCTATCCAGTCGCATCCCACACCCCGTGGCACGCCGCGTTGGGGCTCCGAGTGGAAGAGGGCCGTGGTCGACAATTATGACCACGCGGCCAGCGTCGGCAATCAAGGCGCGGTGATGGCTTACCGGCAGAACTATCTGAGCCTTGATCCGACCTACACCGACGTTTTTGGACGTCCGCTTATGAGGATGACGTTCAATTTCCAGGACAACGAAATAAAGCAGATGAACGCCCAGGCTGACATCTGCGTGACACTGGCCAAGGAGATGGGTGCGACCAAGATCGATCGAAACGTGCCGCCCGTGCCCTATTCGATCGTGCCCTATCAGAGCACGCACAACACAGGTGGCGCGGTCTTCGGAGCCGACCCAAGCACCAGCGTTCTAAACAAGTATCTTCAGGTCTGGGATGTCCCGAACGTATTCGTCACCGGCGCTTGCGTGTTTCCCCAGAACGCCGGGAAGAACCCGACCGGACCGGTAGGCGCTCTTGCCTACTGGGCGGTGGATGCGATCAAGAACCAATATCTGAAGAACCCCGGCCCACTGGTTTCCTCCTGAGGCAACGTCTGCCGGATCCGGATTCGCGGGTCCGGCAGACTGGGTGTGTTTCGAACCCAATATTGCCGGGGGCCGGTTCGGTCGGAACCCGTAGCTCATTGAAAGATGCAAACATGAAATCGACCTTGCTTGGATTGGCGACCGCAATTCTCACCGCTGTCGGGTCGGCCCATGCGCAGGACTCATCCCCCGGCAACGCCGAAGCCGGCGCCGTCGTCTTCAAGAGGTGCATGGCCTGCCACAAGGTCGGCCCCGACGCAAAGAACGGAGTAGGTCCGGTCTTGAATGGCATCGTAGGCCGAGTGGCTGGTGCGTATCCGGATTACCGTTATTCCGCGGCGAACAAGAACTCGGGCCTGACTTGGGATGAACCGACGCTGACGACCTATCTGCGCGCGCCGCGCAAGCTGATCCCCGGAACAAAGATGGCGTTCGCCGGCCTCACCAAGGACCAGGAGATCGCTGACGTAATCGCTTATCTGAAACAGTTCAACGCTCAAGGACAGAAGGTCGGCCCTTAAGTCAGGGGGCGACCTGTCCCGGCCGCAAAGCACAATCTCTATGAAGTTCCTGCTGCACCAGGGTTTGGGGTATTCCACGCTCAATCAGATCGGTAACTACCTGCGCAGCCATGGTGCCGGCCACCACTGGATCGAGCGATATCGCGGCGACATCTTCGTGTTCGCATCAGATCAAGCCGACAAGGTGATCCTTAGAAACGAATTTTCTGGCCTTCTCGAGGCTGTCAACGAACACGGAGATGGACAGGACACGAAGTCGATGAGCGAAAAAATCTTCAACGAGAGAGTGAAATTGAAACGGGCATATGAGAGCCCTGCTGCCGACGACGGCAAGCGAGTGTTAGTTGACCGGCTTTGGCCGCGCGGGGTCAAGAAGACCGAAGCCGCGATCGACCATTGGATGAAGGAACTCGCGCCAAGCACCGCGCTTCGGAAATGGTTCGGACACGACCCGGCTCGCTGGGAGGAATTTCGCCGGCGATATGCGGCGGAAATCCATGAGCATCGCGATCAACTCGACCGACTGCGCGGCATGATACGGCAGGGCGCCGTCACACTCGTCTACTCGGCTCACGACGAGGCCCACAACGATGCAGTCGTCCTTAGAGAGATCTTGCTGAGACATCGATAGAGACGTCACGTCGCTCCTGCACAGCCATTGCCTTCAAAGACACAGGGTGTGCGATCACAACTGCGAGAGAAAATCATCTTTCCGGAAACCAAACCAAAGAAACCTCATCAAATCATCGACGGACGCATTCACACTGCGGAGAAAGACAATGAAGTTCTTTATCGATACAGCCGATATTTCTGAAATTCGCGAGCTTGCAGCTGCCGGCTTTCTCGATGGGGTGACCACGAACCCGTCCCTTATCGCAAAGACCGGCCGACCGATCAGGGATGTGATCAAGGAAATTTGCCAGACAATCGAGGGCCCGGTTTCAGCTGAGGTCACCGCGACCGACTTCGACGGCATGATCGCAGAGGGAGAGCGTCTGGCCGGCATTGCCGCCAATGTGGCCGTCAAGGTACCATCGACCTGGGATGGGTTCAGGGCTTGCCGGACGCTCAGTCAGCTCGGGCACCAGGTCAATGTTACCCTCTGCTTTTCAGCCAATCAGGCACTCCTCGCAGCCAAGGCAGGCGCTACCTTCATTTCGCCGTTCGTTGGCAGACTGGATGATCTCGGCCTGGATGGCATGGAGGTGATCCGAGAAATCCGCACGATCTACGACAACGACAAAAACTTTACGACGGAAATCCTGGCGTCCTCCATCCGCACCCCTCTCCATGTCAAACAGGCGGCGATCGCAGGCGCCGACATCGCGACCGTACCGCCGGCGGTACTCAAAAACCTCGCCAAACATCCACTCACCGACAAGGGCCTCGAGTCCTTTCTGGCCGACTGGAGCAAGACTGGGCAGGCGATCTTGTAATCGCTCGCGCCTGGCTAGTATATCATAAAAATTGCACACAATTGCCGATTAAATTCGTTTGCACGATACTTCAGAAGGCGGGAGAATATGTATGCGGCTCGGTCGCGATGAAAGGCTTGGTCAGGACGCTTCACTGTACTGAAGACCTGGAGGCGCGTTCGCCGCGCACTGGTTGACTTGGGAGTTCGTCCACGCGCGATGACGAGCGATCGCCAAGGGAGAAGAAAAATGGCTGAGAGCCATACGAAATTAAAAGGTCCGGATCTGATCCAGGGCATCGCGTTCGCCGATCTTCCCGATGGCGGCAAGCTTGTCGGCCATTGCGGCGATGAGCAGGTGCTGCTGGTGCGCCGTGGGGCCGAGGTCTTCGCCGTCGGGGCAACGTGCACACATTACGGCGGGCCGCTCGGCGACGGTCTTGTGGTGGAGGATACCGTCCGGTGTCCCTGGCATCACGCGTGCTTCGATTTGCGTACAGGCGAAGCATTGCGTGCCCCCGCCTTCAATCCACTCGCCTGCTGGCTGGTGGAACTGCGCGATGATCGGATATTCGTGGGCGAGAAACTCAAACGGACGGTTCCGAAACCGCGCTCCGGAGGCTCCAGCCATGTCCCTAAGAAAATCGTTATTGCTGGCGGCGGCGCGGCCGGGTTCGCAGCGGCCGAAATGCTGCGGCGGGAGCAGTTCCAAGGCAGCATCATCATGCTCAGCGACGACCAATCGCCGCCCGTCGACCGGCCGAACCTCTCCAAGGACTACCTCGCCGGCAAGGCACCGGAGGACTGGATCCCGCTTCGCGGGGAGAAATTCTATTCAAAAAACAATATCGACCTGCGTCTCAATACGAAGGTCGTTGACATCGACCTGCGTTCCCGCGAGGTCGTCCTCGCTGATGAAGGAAGAGTTCCTTACCACAGACTGCTGGTTGCAACGGGAGCCGAACCCGTCCGCCTGACCATCCCCGGCGCCGACCAGCCACATGTCCACACGCTGCGCTCGTTCGCGGATTGCAAGGCGATCATCGAGCGGGCCACGACGGCGCGCCGCGCTGTCGTGCTTGGCGCCAGCTTCATTGCCCTGGAAGTTGCTGCGGCTCTGCGCTCTCGCGATATCGAAGTTGATGTCGTGGCGCCGGAAAAACGGCCCATGGAGCGGGTCCTGGGCCCGCAAATGGGCGACTTCATCCGCGCCCTCCATGAAGAGCATGGCGTCGTATTCCATCTCGAGAACACAGCGAAAAGCATCGACGGCAGGAAGGTGAAACTTAGCAGCGGCGGTACGTTGGCTGCGGATTTCGTCGTCGCCGGGATCGGCGTGCGGCCGCGGATCAGACTTGCCGAAACAGCGGGGCTGGTCATTGACCACGGCGTTGTTGTGGACGCCTTTCTGGAAACGAGCGAGCCAGGGATATTCGCGGCCGGCGACATTGCGCGATGGCGCGATCCCTATAGTGGCGAGAACATTCGGGTCGAGCACTGGGTGGTTGCAGAGAGGCAGGGGCGAACCGCGGCCCTCAACATGCTCGGCCATCGCGAGAAATTCAACGGCGTGCCGTTCTTTTGGAGCCAGCATTACGATGTTCCCATCAACTATGTCGGCCATGCTGAGAGATGGGACGAGATCGCGGTCGATGGAGATATCGCCGCCAGGGATTGCTTGCTGCGCTTCAAGCGCGAAGGACGCACGCTGGCTGTCGCTTCGATCTTCCGCGACATCGAAAGTCTGAAGGCTGAGATAGAAATGGAGCACCGGATGGCGACTTAGCAAAGCGCTCTCGGACACCGCATCCGAAGAAGAGCGCAATGAGAAATGGCTGAGCGGAATGCCGTCGTGACCGAAAGGAGTTCTAATTATGTCCACAGTGCAACATGAGCTTAGCACCACCGACAGTATGCGCACGGTCGCGCCCGCTCAACATTATTCAACGATCGTCAAATTCATCAAGACGATCGCCAAGGAAGCGCCCAACACGACGCCGACCTCAGTTGAAATTTTCTCGAACGGTGGCCAGTGGTACTGCCTGGTCCGTCGCGGCGACGAAACGACCAAGCCGATGGGCCCCTATACCAAACTACAGGCTGAGCGGATCCAGGATGCCCGACGAATGCTGATCGCAAAAAGAGGCACATCTCGTCTCGTATTCGAGTAGGGCGAGGAACATTGGCGGGCGGCGCCAACCGACGAACTGCATCATTGCAATACGCTGCAGCGCCGAGCTTTTGAAGCGTTACAGGGCAGTGCGCCTTTTTACTAACGCTTGATGACAGGTGTCGCGGCGCGTTTTTGCGACACCTCGCCGGTTGGCGTTTCCACCTTAGCCGTACCGGCTCGTTACTCATTCACGGAAGGAAGTCCAATGGCCTACAAGTCAATCGTCCTCAATCTCGACATCGACGGTATGGTCGCTCCTGTCATCAAGCTCGCTGTCGATCTGGCCCGGCGGTTCGATGCACGCCTAGTCGGTCTTTCGGCCGCCGACGTTCCGCCACCCGTTGTGATGGAAGGAGGAGTGGCCTTCGAAGGTGAAAGCATGATGCGCCAGCGGAAGAACATCGAGCGACGAATTGAGGACCTCCGCGCGGAATTCGAAGATCTTGCTGGCGCAATGGTTGAGACGGAATGGCGTGGGGCGGTGGGCAATCCGACCCGCTTGCTGATCGACGCGGCGCGCGTGGCCGATCTCATCATCACAGCGTCGCCCGAGGGCGCCTCCTCTGGCAACGTTCATCGTTCCACCGATCTCGGCAACCTGATCCTTCAGGCGGGACGACCAGTACTGGTCGCCTCGACCAACCAGGAAAATTTCCGGATCAACAAGGTTCTTGTCGGGTGGAAGGACACGCGTGAGGCCAGGCGCGCTATTGTCGATGCCATGCCGTTTCTGCAAATAGCTCAGGAGGTGCGTGTCATCACGATCGACTATGACGCGACCGATGAAACCTGGAACAGCCTGAACGATGTTGTCGCCTTCCTTTCTGCCCACGGCGTAAAGGCGATGGCTGATGTGTTTCCGGAAAAATCCGATGGTGGATCGATCGCTGATGTGGCCGATGCGATGCATGCGGATTTGATCATATCCGGCGCCTACGGCCACAGCAGGTTCAGAGAGTGGATCTTTGGCGGTGCGACCCGCTCGCTGCTTGAAAACGATCGACTGAACCGGGTCATGTCGAATTGATCACGTTGCTCGAACGGTCGATGCGCTCGTTCAACCTGAACGATCCGAGCAGGACTCTGCTCCCTGTAGGACTTTGGTCGCGCCCTTCCCGGACCGAGTGCATGCCCACGCGGTCGCCTTAATACGGAGACCTTTCATGAACTCTGACACACCTGATACTGACCGTCTGGACTTCGGCATAGGCATCCCTCAGAGCCAACTCGCAGACGGCGCCATGCTCGCCGGCTATGTCGGCAACGAACCTGTCTTGCTGGCGCGCCGAGGCGAAGAAATATTCGCCGTTGGATCGGTCTGTTCGCACTACGGCGCCCCTTTGGCCGACGGACTCCTGGTGGACGACACTGTTCGTTGTCCCTGGCACCACGCCTGCTTTAGTCTGCGCACGGGGGAGGCGCTCCGCGCCCCCGCCCTGACATCGATCCCGTGTTTTGATGTCGAGCATACCGACGGCCGCATACGGGTTCGGGCGCGGCGCAAGCCCGCACCGCGTCGATCGCTTCCAGCCCGCGCGGGCCTGCCCGACTCGATCGTGATCGTCGGCGGCGGCGCTGCTGGCCAGGCGGCCGCTGAAACCCTCCGGCGGGAGGGCTATGACGGGCGGCTGACGATGCTGAGTGCCGATGCGTCGGCCCCTTGCGACCGACCCAACCTGTCGAAGGGTTATCTCGCAGGGACGGCGCCGGACAGTTCGAATCCGTTGCGCTCGCCTGAATTCTACCGGGCTCAAGACATCGAGCTGAAGCTGGGCGCGCATGTGGGTGTTATCGACACACGGGCAAGGCACGTCGACCTCACTGACGGGACCCGATATGCTTACGACGCTCTCCTGCTGGCCACAGGCGCTGAGCCCGTACGGCTGGGTGCTGGTGACGAACGGCCTCACGTCCACTACCTGCGGACACTTGCCGACGCCCATGCGTTGAACGCCGACGCTGTGGCGTCCCGTCAGGCTGTGGTGATCGGCGCCAGCTTCATCGGCTTGGAGGTCGCCGCCTCGCTGCGCGCGCGAGGCGTCGACGTCCATGTGGTCGCCCCCGGGGAAATTCCCATGCAGCGGATTCTTGGAGACGACCTTGGGCAGCATATCCGGACGATTCACGAGCATCATGGCGTCATCTTCCACCTTGGCACGACGGCAGCTTCGATCGGTGCGGGCGGCGTCACCCTGAAGAACGGAGAGCTCCTCGCAGCCGATTTTGTCGTCGCGGGGATCGGCGTTCGCCCAACCCTAACGCTGGCCAAGCGGGCCGGGTTGGAACTCGACCGCGGGGTCACGGTAGACACCTATCTGGAAACCAGCGTTCCGGGAATTTTCGCCGCCGGCGACATCGCCCGCTGGCCCGACCGTCGCACGGGTGAGAACATTCGCCTGGAGCACTGGGTGGTCGCTGAGCGCCAGGGGCAGACCGCCGCACGCAACATGCTCGGCTGGCGCGAGCGGTTCGATTGCGTGCCGTTTTTCTGGACCGAACAATACGATTTCAGCTTGGCCTATGTCGGTCACGCCGAACGATGGGACGAGGCGGAAATCGACGGTGACCTTGCGGCAGGAGATTGCACAGTCACCTATCGGCGCGGTGGAGAGCAGGTGGCCGCAGCCTTCGTCCATCGCGACCTGGCGGGACTGCGCGCCGAACTGGAGTTCGAGCAGGCGATGGGCAAGAACGGGTGACCGCCAAGCCTCAGCCAAATGCACCAAAATTGACCCCACCCAGGCGGAGCACCGAGAATGACAGAACACAACAAGGCATCGCGGCGCCGACCCGCGACCGTCTCGATGACGAAACGGTTTGAGGTCGGGGATCGGGTGAGCTGGAACTCGGAGGCAGGTCGCGTCCACGGAACGATCATTGAGATTCATACCCAAGACATTGACTATAAGGGCCACACGCATCACGCGAGCCCGCAGTCTCCTCAATACGAGATCAAGAGCAGCAAGACCGACCACGTGGCCCTGCACCGCGGCCAGGTGCTAACCCGATTGAGCGACTGACGGGAGCGCCGCCTGGACGCGTCTCCCTAAACACGGGCAGAATTTTCGGAACATCGCCGACCTAGGCGGCTACGCCAATCCAGACCGCCTCGCTCGAGTCAATAGGCGGGCGCTCATGCGGTCCGGAGAGGGCTCCCCTGAGGGCTTCATTGCCGAATAGCCGGCGACAATCCTGCTCGCCGCCGGCGGCAACCGTCTCGAGAGCGTCACTTTGCGGTTCCTACAAGCGGTGCCAGTCCGCCGCACGCTTATCATGACGTCGACTGATGAGGGGCAGCCGCGTCGCCGAGGATGGCAGCAACTCGGGTGCGCAGATGAGGCGCCAATTCGTTCTCGAACCACGGGTTGCGACGCAGCCAGACTGTACTGCGCCACGAGGGATGGGGCAGCGGGATGACTGCCGGACCATAGGTGCGCCATGCGGCGACGGTCGCGGTCATCGACCTCCCCGAGGCGTGCTGCAACGCCCATCGTTGAGCGTAACCGCCGACCAGGAGCGTCAGTTCCACTCTCGGCAAGCACGCTAGAAGCGAGCGTCGCCAGAGCGCGGCACACCGGGACGGTGGCGGGTAGTCGCCCCCTTTGGGATTGGTCCCAGGAAAGCAGAACGCCATCGGGGCCACGCCAATTCGCGAGTCCCCATAGAAGACACTGCGATCCAGCCCAAGCCACTCGCGCAAGCGGTCACCTGAGGGGTCGTCGAACGGCAATCCGCACTCATGCACCCGTCGTCCTGGCGCTTGGCCGCAGATCAAGAGCCGGGTTTCGGAGGTTACCTGCACCACCGGGCGCGGTTCATGGCTGAATTCCCCAGCACAGGCGCGACAGGCACGAATGCTCGAAAGCAACGCGTCAAGTTGCGACTCTTCCGACCTATCGCGTGTTTCGGGCCGCCGCAGGTCGGGGCTAGTTGCAGCAACCTCCATCAAATCGTTCCAATCCTGTTGGTGTCCTACCCTACGATCAGTTCAACGACTGACCATTGAATGTGGGAGCGAGGGTAATATTCGACCAGCCGCTACCAGCCTCGCGCGACCCTTCGCCGCGGAGGGCGTTTGGCGCTTCTGGCTGTCGCAAGTTGATGAGGCGCAGTTGACACTTGGGTCGCGGCCATGACGACCACGGACGACGGCGGGCAGGAAGCAGGCGCAGGTCGGTGACCACTTCTGCATCAGGAGATTACCCCCCTCGCTAATGGGACGGCCACCCAAGGTTTCGACATCGGCTTACTAGCCGGCATTGCCATTCGTCGCATATCAGTTCGAATGTTGGCGCCCGAACGACAAGCCCTGCGATTTGGGCAGACGTTCGCGGCTCGTGATGCTGGCAATTTGATCTTCGCAAAAGAAGGGCTCCGACTTGGCTACGTTGGGCTAAGAATGTCGGGGCTTAAGAGGTCGTTGAAGCAAAACAATTGTGTTCAACTGGGGATTAAATTCGTTTTCGGTGATGGACTGGATGACGTAGGCTCGGGCGGACTCGTTGATGCGAAGACGAGTCCCAATCGAAGTGCTACCCGTCACGACAAAGCTGCAACGCAACGATGGGGGTGGTTTGGAACCGCGTAGCGGAACAACGAAACGTCCTTGACGGATTCCGGATCGTTCTGAAACCGACTGTCAGGTCCGGCAGTTAGCTTTGCCTAGAGCAGAAATCAACCATGCCAGTACTCTCCAACTTTGCAAGGCCAGCCTCAGATACACGGCCCGTTGTTCTCATCACTGGCGGAACCGGTAACCTTGGACGCTCGATCGGTCAGGCGCTTGAGCGAGATTATCGTATCGTTGGACTCGATCGAGGGTCACATGATGCAGACTTCCCGGTTTTTAAAGCCGATATCACATCGGATGCTTCGGTCGAGTTGGCGCTTCACAAATTTCGCGACATGTTCGGGTCGCGCATCGCCAGCGTCATCCATCTCATCGCATTCTTTGACTTTTCCGGCGAAGACGACCCGCGTTATCAGTCCGTCAATGTAGAGGGTACCCGTCGTCTGCTGCGCTCGCTGCAAAAGTTCGACGTTGAGCAGTTCGTCTATGCAAGCACCATGCTCGTGCACGCACCTGGCAGCCCGGGAGAGCGCATCGACGAGGGCCAGCCGATTGATCCGCGCTGGGCATACCCGAAATCAAAAGCCGCGGCCGAAGAGGTGGTCCGCGCCGATCACGGACATATCCCATACGTCATTCTGCGGCTGGCAGGGGTTTACGACGAACGCACTATGGTGCCGACGATGGCCCAGCAAATGGCACGAATTTACGAGCACGACCTCCAGAGCTATTTCTATTCCGGCAGCACCCTCGTTGGCCAGGCGATGCTCCATCGCGAGGATATGGTCGACGCCTTCCAACGCACCGTCGAGCGCCGCACAGAGCTGCCGCCGGAAACCGAGATCCTGATCGGCGAGCCCGATGCGATTGGCTACGATGCTCTCCAGGACGAACTTGGCTATCACCTTCATGGCCAAGACGATTGGCCGACGTTGCGCTTGCCAAAATTCTTCGCCGCCGCCGGCGCGTGGATGCAGGGTAAGCTGGAGCCGGCGATACCGGATGTCATCGATCAGGGCGAGGAACCGTTTATCAAGCCGTTCATGGTCGGCATGGCCGACGACCACTACGCGCTCGACATTGGGCGCGCCCGCGACCTGCTCGGCTGGGAGCCTCGGCATCGGCTGACGGACGAACTGCCGCGCCTCGTTGCGACGCTCAAGGCCGACCCCGCCGGCTGGTATAAGGCCAATCGCGTTACGCCTCCGGCATGGTTTGGCGAAGCCGCTGGGGTCGGAAAAAACGCGGAGATCCTGAGGAAGGCGCGCAAGGCGCAGGTCAAGGCCGAGCACAGCGCCAACCGCTGGGCGCATTTCGTCAATATCGGCCTCGGCACATGGCTTCTGACTCAGCCGTCGCTGATAGACGTTTCCGAACCGCTTCTGCGCTGGAGCGAACCGGCACTCGGCGTCGCGCTCATCGTCTGCGCCACGATGGCGCTGTCCTGGCGCGCGCAGTGGGCGCGCTGGCTCTGCGCCGGCATCGGCGCCTTGGTCATGGCTGTGCCGTTCCTGTTCTCGACGATGAACGCCGCAGCGTATCTCTCCGACACACTGGTCGGAGCGCTGGTCTTCGGCTTTGCAGTCTGCACCAAGCCTGAGCCCGGCCCTTCGGCCGTGGCAGCGCTGACCGGTCCAGAAGTTCCACCAAGGTGGAGCTACAACCCCTCCGCGTGGACACAGCGCCTGCCCATCATCGTGCTGGCGCTCATCGGGCTCTACGTGTCGCGGTATCTCGCCGGTTACCAGCTTGGCCATATCTCGGGGGTATGGGACCCATTTTTCGCCGGCTCGTCGACTGATCCACAAAACGGCACCGAAGAGATCATCACGTCGTCGGTTTCGAAGGCCTGGCCCGTCTCCGATGCGGCCGTCGGCGGCTATACCTATCTGCTCGAGATTCTCACCGGCATCGTCGGTTCGCGCATGCGCTGGCGCACCATGCCGTGGCTGGTCGTGCTGTTCGGCCTGATGATCGCGCCGCTGGGCATCACCTCGATCGCCTTCATCATTATCCAGCCAATCGTCATCGGCACCTGGAGCACTATCGCGCTGGTTGGCGCAGCGGCAGTCCTTTTGCAGATCCCCTATTCGCTCGACGAACTGCTGGCGACGCTGCAATTCGTGCGTCGCCGTACCAAAGCCGGCCGGAACTGGCTGCGCGTACTCCTCTTTGGCGACACCGACGAGATGCTGGAGAGCGGAACGGCGCAACCAGTCAAGGACGAATTCGACCGCTCGCCGGGTATCGTGCTGAAGAGTATGGTCGGCGGCGGCGTCAGCCTGCCGTGGAATCTGGCTCTGTCCGCGCTCATCGGCCTGTCCTTGCTGCTCACGCGCCTGACGCTCGGAGCCGAAGGCGACATGGCGAATGCCGACCATGTGATCGGCGCACTTATTCTGACTGTGATTTCGGTCGCTGCCGCGGAAGTCGCCCGGCCGGCTCGATACCTGAACGTGCTCCTGGGAGGCGCACTGTTCATCACGCCATTCGTCTACGAAGGCAGCCTTGTTGGGAAGCTTGCAAGCATCGCAGCGGGGACCGCCTTGATCGTGCTCAGCGTTCGTTGCGGCCCAATCAGGGAGCGCTACGGCCACTGGAATCCTTACTGAACAGACCGCCATTCTGAAAGCAGCGGTTACTCTGCAGATTTAGGGAGTGATGGTGCCAGTCATGCGGCTTGGCGCAGAAGAGTTTTAGCGATCTGTCGTGGCTCCGTAATTCGGCCCTCAACGGAGCAAATGGCATTTCACCGGCGGGCGAATTCGTCCTCAATGAAGAGTTCATCGCGCTAGAACCCCGACACCAGATCGGGCAGCGACGACTTTTTGCATCGTCGGTATGTCTCGGCTGTCCTTTGGCCGCGCCAATCTCGCCCGAGCACCGTTTCCGAAGCCGGATCTGGAATGCTATCTATCCGACAAATGATTTCGATTGACCTTTGAACGCAATTTTTATGTTATGACGGCCATGGACATCGAGCTTGCCCGCACTTTTATCGAAATCGTTTCGACAGGTAGTTTCATTCGAGCGTCGGAGCGTTTGAATGTCGCCCAGACGACCGTAAGCGCGCGAATTCGCAGCCTCGAGCAACAACTTGGCCGTCAGCTTTTCGTCCGTCACAAGGGCGGCGCTTCGCTCACTCCCGCTGGCGAGCAGTTCCTGCGCCACGCTCCGATGTTCGTCCAGCTGTGGCAGCGCACCCTTCATCAAGTTGCGGTCCCACCCGGCCGTCGTGCCGTTCTGACTGTCGGCAGCGAAGTCAGCCTTGCCCAACCCCTTCTGCTCGACTGGGTTCGATGGATGCGTGAATCCCTTCCGGATATTGCGCTTCGTGTGCACGTCGATGTGCCGCAGGACTTGATCAAACAAGTCGCGTCCGGGCTCGTCGACGTGGCGATCATGTATGCGCCCCAGCATCGACCCGGCCTGAAGATCGATCTGCTCCTCGAAGAGAAGCTTGTCTTCGCGACCACCAATTCCGAAGCGCGCCACATGGACGGATCCGAATATGTTTATATGGATTGGGGGCCGGATTTTGAACTTCACCATGGGATGAATTTCCCCACTGCCGCGCCGGAACTTTCTTTCGATCTCGGTTCCCTCGCATTGAACTATGTTCTTGCGACTGGCGGCTCCGGCTATTTCAGAATGAGCTCGGTGCAGCCTCACATAGCGACCGGACAGCTTCATCTGGTGCCCGAAATGCCGCAGTTCTCCTATCCGGTTTATGCGGTGCGATCCGCAAGTGCGGACGAGAGCGTAGTGGGTCCCGCCCTGGCAGGATTGCATTCCGTCGCGAGCGCCGACATAAAATCATAGCAGCTCTTGTTGGGCGTCTAAATGTCCGCTTGGATTGACGGGAACAGGAGGTCGACGGTTGTTCCAATCCCTCGTTCACTCCTTATCCGGATCCGACCGTTAACCATCTGTGCCAATGCCTGCACTTGTGACAGCCCTATCCCGGTGCCTTTCTCACCCTTCGTCGTGAAGAAAGGATCGAACACCTTCCGCAAGACTTCAGGAGCCATGCCGCAACCATGGTCTTTGACACGAACGCATGCGTAGGTTCCGGGCCCGAGCGGGTCAGGTGTCGCAATCGTCTGCACAAATCGCTCGGTAATGACGTGGATCTCCCCGCCACTTGGCATCGCATCTCGTGCGTTCATGACGAGATTAAGCACCGCGGCGTCGAAAAGTGCCGGATCGATCAAGCAGTCCGGGACACCGGAACCAAGCTCCAGCCTGACGCGGACATCGGGTCCCGCGCCATACCTCAGGAAAGGCTCGAAAGACCTCAGGAACTCATTCAAATTGCCAGCGTGGATATCGAGTTCCTGGTGCTTTGCGAAGGCCAGCAGCTGTGACGTTAGTTCGATCCCTCGATCGATCCCTTCCCGCGCTGCCGCAATGTAGGCACGCACGCTTTCAGGCTCGTCGGCTCTCCGTTCGGCGAGCCCGAGCCCGGATTCGATTACTGCCAGGAGATTTCTGAAGTCATGCGCAATACCGCTTGTCATTTCGCCAAGAGCGGCAAGCCGATGCGTTGCACGCTCGCGTTGCTGGGCTGCAGTTTGGGCATCGAGAGGCATGGCGCGCACCTGGGCCTGCTCGTCGCATTCCGCTTGAGAGCGTGGTTGAGTTTCGCACGGAAACGAGCTGCTCGGCATGAAAGTGGCCCCCTTTAGATCACTGACGACGCCCAAGAAGCTCGCGCTCCGATCCGCATCGTCGTGATCATTCATTTGTTGCTAAACTCGTGCCTCTCATGCGCATGATCTAAGCGCGTCGGACGATCCTTTTCGCCATGATCTCTTCGACGGTCGGAAATGCCTTGAGTGCCGCCTCCGGTAGGTCGCCATTCGCACCGACAAGCTCAGGCCAGCCATGCGCCTCGGGTTCGCCGACGATAATACGGCCAACCATTCCGGCATGCTCATGCGGGATGCAATAATAATCATAGACCCCCTGCTCGGTGAAGGTAACCGAAAAACTCTCGTTCGGCAGAAGATAGTCGGAATCCCATGATTTTGCCGCCTTGGGCATGCGAAGCGGTCGCCCGAGATTTGCCGGATTGTACGCCGTCGCCGTGTGCGAATTGCCGGGATTGAGATTGGTCCAGCGGACTGTCTGTCCTGGTTTGATCAGAATGCCGATCGGGTCGAACCAGACGTGTGAACCGTCTTCGTCCCCTTGCATCCTAATTTCAACAATCTCGCCGGCCCACACAGCCGAAGAAGAGAGCGAAAGGGCGGCGGCGAGCCCGCCGCCCGCGCCCAGTATCTCACGACGCGTGAGCATCATTTGGCGACCCGTGCCTCGTCAGCCGCCGAAACATGCCACAGCACGACGTGGACATGCGGCTCAGCTACTCCCGGATGGCCGGCATTGTAGTAGACGTCGACATGGTCGACATTGCCTCCAGGTGAAGCGAGGTCGTCAAAACGCTTATCGGGATTGAGATCCTTGATCGGCAGCATGTAGATCGTGCTGACAAGCTTGCCATCGTGATCATAGGCAAGGAACGGGCCGGCAGGCAATGTCGTTGGATCGACGAAGAGTTGGCCCATGCCCGGCAGGAAGTCGGGCAGCTTCACGAGCTTACTGACCTGTTGGTAGGGCGCTGCCGGCGGCGATTTGGTGACCTCATCCGCCGCCACAGCGCAAAGCGAGCTGGCCATTGTCACGACAAGTGCGAGGGCGAGCTTTTTCATAGGGGCATCTCCTTGTTGAATTCAAAAGCCGCGATGGCCGAATTTGGCAGACCGATAAAGGTGCGATTTCCGTGATACGGCCCGGTCGCGCCTAGCCAGTAAGTAAAAGACTCGTGTGTTCGTCAAACGAAATTAATTGGCATTTCAGTGCATTATTTCTGTTTGTCATTCAGGCACTGTTTGCTTGATTTAGAAGAATGTTTCACTACCTCTGGATTGCCATGAATATTTTGAACCTCGATTTCCGACGAGAGCCGAAGCGCCTCAAAACGGGCCCCTAGCCCGGACGCGAGAAGATCGTCCTTCGCGTCCGGGAGAGCAGGATTTCCATTTCACATCACTTTGGCTCTGCCTGCTTAAACAGCGCGGCTGAACGTCCATTCGCGAGCGCGTTTGACGTATACGAGGTTGGCTCTGATGATCTCCCCCATCTTGTTAGAAGAGGACATTTCGCTCGACCTGGTGACAAAGGGAAAGCAGTCAGCCTTGTCAAAGATCGCGATCAGGATTGCGCGCAGAACCGGGCTTGACGAGCAGATGGTTCTGCGTGGTCTTTTCGACCGCGAGCGTCTCGGCTCGACGGGCATCGGTCGTGGCGTCGCCATCCCCCACGCTCTGCTCAGCACAATCTATTCGCCTGTCGCGTCTTTGACACGCTTGGCCCAGCCCATCAATTTCGAGGGCCCGGACGACGATCCCGTCGATCTCATTTACACTGTGCTCTGGCCGCGCTCCGCCACTTCCGCCTTCCTCCCTGCCCTTTCGCAAATGTGCCGGCTGTTTCGGGGATCTCAGGTTCGCGAGCAGCTCCGGCAGGCTCGGTCAGTTGATGAGGTGTTGGCGATTCTCGAAACTGAGCCGCATCAGGAATTCCCCGCCAATTTGCGCGTCGGGCCTGGGGTTGTGATGTCCAAGCAGTTCGGAAATGCCTAGGACGGACAGGGGCTCGTCATTCGCAACTGGTCGGACTGATCTGCTTCTGGTGTGGACCTTCATGAGGATCTTGTTGCGGATAACATAGATTGACAATCTATCTTTTGTGTCGGATGCATTGAGATGCGAACCCAAGGCTTGAGCCCGCTTGCATGAAGAAAAAGGAGCTCGCAGATGAGCCAGAGTGGCCGGAGTAGTAGAACGATCGTCGTCGATGGCGTCCCATTGCCGGACGTGCTTGACGAGACAATGATCCGCGGCGTGGTGCACGGTTTTTATGACGAAATTCGCCGTGATGACCTTCTCGCCCCCATTTTCCGCGACCGGATCGAGCCCGACAAGTGGCCGCAGCATCTGGCGAAGATGTGTGACTTCTGGTCGGCGACGCTACTTCGAACGTCCCGATATGACGGGAGGCCGCTGCCGCCACACCTGGCCATAGCCGGTCTCGGCGTGGCGCATTTCCGTCGCTGGTTAAAGTTGTTTCGCACAACGGTGCGCCGAATTTGCCCGCCTGAGGTGGCGACGCTTTTTATGGATCGCGCGCTGCGCATCGCACACAGTTTCCGTCTCGCGATCGCCTTCAATCGCGGCGAGACCACGATTGGCATCGAACCTATCGCTGAGAAAGACCTGTGATGCAGGACTGGTTTGTGAGTGGCTTTCACAAATGCACAGCCATCGACAGCAGGAGACATCCATGCGGCTGACCAGCTTCTCGGACTATGCATTGCGGATGCTGATGTACACGGCCTCCGCTGGTGACCGGCTCATAACGATCGAGGAAGCTGCCCGCACCTTCAACGTATCTAAGACGCATCTGAACAAGGTCGCCAATACCCTGACCCGCAGTGGCTATCTGATGGCGATCCGCGGCCGTTCTGGTGGTCTTACTCTCGGGCGCCGGCCCGAGATGATCCGGATCGGCGATGTCGTGCGGTTAACCGAGCCGGATTTCGCACTGGTTGAATGTTTCGCCACCGGAAACCAATGCGTACTAACCGCCTCATGCAAGCTTTCAGGCGTGTTTGGCGAAGCGATAACCTCCTTCCAGAACACCCTCGACCGCTACACGCTTGCCGACATCACGCTGAGACCCAAGGACTTCCTGGGGGGCCCGACACCGCCCGCCCGCACCGAGGTGGCACGCAACGACGTATAATGTTGCGCGTCGACGCGCGCTGCTTTTCCTCCGATGGAGACGAGCCATGGTTGAACCAAAGAAGAACGACAAGCGGGTGAAAATGGAGATTGAGTCTGGTATCGACCCGGACAACAGCTTGCTGCCTATGCTGATCGGTGGGCTTGTCCTGATAGTCATCGGTGCGATTGTCGTCATGATGTTTGTCTAGCTTTGTAACGATGGCCCGGCGTCATCGAAAAGCGGTTGAATGAGTCACCGACAACGCCGCTGGAAGCCTCGTTCCGCTGCTTGGGCAAGTCGGCCATCATCGCGCGCCAGCAAGGCGCAGTCCCTGGATGTGGCAGTTGATGCGGCCCGGTAACGCAGCGTACTTCTGCGGCACACCGGAGCGAGTGGCGCGCTTCCCGAGTGACAAGCGTCCCCGAGCAGCCACACTTTATGACGGTACCCGACATCGGACGAGCCCGGATGCGCAACGGATACGCGGTTGCGTGCCAGTCGTCGATGCCGGGGCAAGGACGGTTGATTGACCACACCAGACGCATCTCCAGGCGGCTCTCGGAAGGAAACGGTTACAGGAGAGGCACATTCGCCTCGGTCGAGCAGGTATCATGACACGCTCCACAAGTGGGCAGCAAAAGCACCACAAGGAATGAACCGCAGGTCTTGATTTCCCGGAGCAACTGAAGTGCGGAGTTAAGGGTTGAATGCCTGCCCCGGGAAAGGATGCGTCCTTTCCCGGCAAGCCTCGAAACCCTAATGAAAGTCTCCATGCACATGTGCCGAAGATGAGTACAGTCGCTGTCAAGTTCAAGGTTACCTAATGTCGCTGAAGATATTTATCTTGATTTTTGCAGATGCTTGACATTCGGTTGGAGCCGCCCAACATAATGGTCATCATGAGCAAAAGGTTTTTTCACGGACTGCCCTTCCGGAAGCGCCGGCAAACGCGCCGCTAGCCCTGGTTCGGCGTTTCGAAGACGCTGACCCAGGGAGAGTTTTCTCATCAATTCAGAGAAAAGAAGCCTGTTGGACGGCTGCGCATTCAGCGCGCCGTGCGAGTGCTTAATGTTACGGAAGGGACCGCAATGACCCGGAAAAAGGGTAACCGCGAAGCTCGCAAGCCCAAGCAGATCAAAGTGAAGTCTTCCCAGCCGGCGTCAATATCCGAACTTGTCATCAAGACCACGCTGCCGGGCAAGCGCCGGTAACGGAGATAGTGTGGGCGGCTGCATAACATTTGGTTTCGACCGCTTGACCCTAGCTGAACTGCCGCCGCCCCGACCGAGGACGAACGGGTCAGATGCCGCCTGAACGGAGACATGCAATTGGACACCATGACGAAAGCGATCATCGCAATAGGCTTGCTCGGCCTGATGCTCGGTGCGTTCGCACTGCTCTGACATCTCCCAAGACCAGTTTGGGGTCGGAACAAGAGCAGTGCGAAATCGTGCATAACGTTCCTGCTCCGTTCGACCTTAGCGTACGATTTCGCACTGCTCTTGTTCCGACCCCAGAATGGCGAGGACGCACAGCGCCCCCGCGAGATACCAGACGTCGAGCCCGCCCGTGTAGAATACGGCGATAATGAGCACGGCGCCGAGATCGTCGATAATGGCGAGCGCCGTGAGGAACACCTTCATCGATGCGGGGACGCGACGTCCCAGCAATGCGAGTACGCCCAGGGCGAAGGCGATGTCCGTTGCAGTCGGCATCGCCCAGCCGCGACGCGCCTCGTCATTGCCGGCATTGACCGCAACGAAGATGAGCGCCGGAATTGTCATGCCACCGGCGACGGTGGCCCCGGGCAGGATTCGGCGAGGTCAGGTGGCCAATTGCCCATCGATCATTTCCCGCTTGATCTCAGCGCCGACCAGCAAGAAGAACAGCGCCATTAGGGCATCGTTGATCCAGTAAAGGAGACTGAGCGGCCCGAGATAGATGTGCAAAAGGTCATAATAGATTTGCGAGAGTGGCGATTGGCGACGACAAGCGCCAGGGCAGCCGCAGCCATGGATTCGCTCTCCAGAAATTCACGCAGGATCGAACCTGTTTTTGTGCTTGTCTGCATGAGGGCAAGTATCCCTTTCGTTGCGTTAGCGGATCGCTCGGCGAAGCTGGACCGCCACAAGAAGTCACGCCACCAGTCGAACCGGCAACGCAGCCAAAGCGCGGATGCCAAGGCGCTTTCGCCATTGGATCTCCCGCGCGCTGCCGTCGAGACGTATGTCTGGAAATCGCGTGATGATGCGTTCGAACGCGATCGCGGCCTCTGCCCGGGCGAGCTGGAAGCCAAGGCAGAAATGCACACCGGTGCCGAAGGAAAGGTGCGGGTTCGGGTGGCGGGTGATGTCGAAACTGCGGGGGTTCTCGAACTTGGCAAGGTCGCAGTTCGCCGCAGCCAGAAATCCGGCGAACATGTCGCCGCGCTGGAATTGCCGTCCCTGCCAAACCATGTCGCGGATCGCGAAACGCGGCTTGGTCATCTGCACGGGAGATACGTAGCGCAGACATTCCTCGACACAAGTCGGCATCAGGCTTGGGTCGCTCTGCAGCCGACGCAGTTGATCCTCGTGCGACAGCAATGCGAAGAGCCCGCCGGAAATCAGGTGGGTCGTAGTTTCCTGCCCAGCTCCGAACAGTAGGAAGATCATTGACACCAGTTCGTCCTCGCTGAGCGTCTGTCCATCCGTTTCGGCGACGCGCAGTGCGGAGATCAATCCGTCAGCTGTTGCCCCGCCCTCCGGTCTGGAGACCCGGCGAAGATAGCGCACAACCTTGATCACACCGGGAATTGCGCGGATGACCGCGCCAATATTGGCGGTGTCCTTCAGCCCCCCTAGCCAGCTCTTGAAACGATCGTGATCCTGCTCTGGCAGGCCGAGCATTGCACAGATGACCGAAAGCGGCAGGTCGCGGCAGAAACCAAACATGAGATCCGCCTCTAGCCTCCCCTTTAGCCGGTCGAGAAGCCGATCCGCGATTTCTGTGATCATCGGCTTCATGGCCTCGATCGTCTGGCGCTGGAACGCCTGGTCGACGAGACCGCGCAGGCGGCGATGCTCGGGATCGTCGTGGCCCAGCATGTTCAGCGCCAGAAGACTGATCGTCCTCGGCAGGAACTTCAGTATTCGGGCCTGAGTTCTGCTCCCAGCGTTGGCGGGATCGCGGGCGAAGTTCTCATGATCTTTCAACAATGTTGCGCATGCGTCATGTGTTACCGCGAGCCATGTGCGCCCGACAATTGGCAGCTTCATGCGAACAACCGGACCTTCGGCCCGGATGCGATCCAGGGTTGGGAAGGGATTTGCGTGAAACTCAGGTGATAGGATGTCGAAATCGCACGTCTCTATCACAGGCTTCACTCCAGCAAATAGGGCGCTGCCACGGGCCCTTCGGCCAACCGCCTCGTACTCTTTGAAGTTTGGAACGCCGTGGCCCGCACAAAAGCGCAAGCCACGGCCTCCGTTGGCATCAGTCTAGGCCGGTTGGCCAGGCTGCGGTAGCCGGTTCTGAGCGCGAGGTTCGTACACATATCCTCGCGTGGTTTGTTGGCCTGAGCGGGTTGCTCTGGTGCCGTTACATCGAGGCTGCGCCCTCCCGCTGCTTAACGGCAAATTCCTCCTCCGGCGAATAGACCAGGGTCTTGCGGCCATGGGCGCCGAAATAGATGATTGCCAGTCCGTACCAGACCGCTACGCCGATTATGCCCTGCCGGTAGAGCGGGTCGGTGAGCTGAAAGGCTATAGTGATCAAGGCGATGATCACGGTCAGCCATGCTCCCAGTACGCCAAAGGGGCTCTTGTAGGGCCGCTCGATCTGCGGGAAACGGCGACGCAACTGAAGGAAGGTCAGCCCCTGCAGAAGATAGGAGAACATGGCGCCGAACACGGCCATGTTCAGAAGCGTGCCGCCAATATACGTGCCGGCTGCCTCACCGCCTTGAGCGAACCAGATCACCACCATCACCAGGAAGCCCACGAGCGATCCCGCAGCAAGCGCCACATTGGGCGTCTTGTGCTCACCATGGGTTACCGAGAGGAAGTGCGGGAAGTAGCCTGCGCGGCTGAGCGAATAGATCTGCCGGCCATAGGCGAAGATGATTGCATGGAAACTCGCCACAAGTCCGGCGACCGCGAAAAGCGCGAGGACCTTTGCCCAACCCGTTCCGTAGATTGCCCTGAAGCCATCAAGTATAGGCTCGCCGGACGTTCCGTACGCAAACGCCCCGTCGGGCAACGAAGGGTTGATGATCAGGATCAGGAAGCCCGTGGCCAGGAGTGTGAACATCCCGAGCATAATCCCCTTGGGCATATCGCGCTTCGGATCCACCGATTCCTCGGATGCAAGCGGCAATTGTTCAATCGCGAGGAACAGCCAGACTGCGAACGGCATCGCTGCGAAAATGCCCCTGAGGCCGAATGGCAGGAATGGCCCGCCCCCGTCCGGCAGCGCCACCGCCGCCCCATCCGGCCCGATTCCGATATTCATAGCATTCTTGGCGAAATCGAACTGTCCCGACGCCAACGCGCTGACGAAGAAGAACACCAGGATCGCCAGGGCAATGAGCGTGACGATGACCGTTACTCCGAATGAAAGAGCGACCCCGCGCACATTCAGCCCGACAAAGATCAGGTAGCCGATGAGCCACCAGACCGGCTGCCAGGCGTCTGGGGTGCCAGTGATGGCCGTCATGTAGGTGCCGATAAAATAGACCACGACCGCGGGGGTGAGCACGTATTCGATGTTCTCGGCGATGCCGGTGATGAAGCCGCCCCACGGACCGAACGCCGTGCGCGCGAAAGAATAGGCCCCACCAGTATGCGGCAACGCGGGGCTCATCTCGGCGATAGAATAGGTCAGACCGAGATACATGATTGCGATCAAAACGGTCCCGACGAACATGCCGCCCCAACCCCCGACGGCGAAGCCAAGGTTCCAGCCTGAAAAGTCGCCCGAGATGACGGCGCCGACGCCAAGCGCCCAAAGCGAAAAGACGCCAGCGTGGCGCTTCAACACGCGTTTCTCGAAATATTCCGAACCGGGAATGTGATAGGAGACACCCCCTTCGTGTTTTTTGGATTCCCCAACCATCGCTTGTCCCTCTCTAAGATTTACAGTTGCTCCAAATGCAAGCCGATCTATTCAACAATCCCGTCACTGCCCCTTCCTTTTCGACATCGGTAGGCTCATCGGTTGAACCACCAGTGGTGAAGTGTTGACGCCAAGCTCCCCGAGTTACTGCCCCTTCCCTTGACGCGGAGCGATGCGTCTTCCGATCTGTAGATCAGTCCAGGCTCGACGATCCATTCACCAGGGAAGAGCGATTGCACATCGTAACGCCCGTCAGCGAGGCGTGCTGCAAGGCCAACGTAGCGATAGCGGGTGCCGGAGGAATCTGTAACTGAGCCGAAGATCGGTCGGTCTGCAAGGTGACCGACGATCGCGTTCTCTACACCAGGTTGCGATCCCTCGGGCCCGGCAATCCTAAGTGTGTAGTATTCGATCGGGATGCTTCTCGCACCGAGACGCATCGGCTTATTCCTCATCAAAGGAACGCAGTGAGGCAGTATGCTCCCTCTACCTCAACAAATCCATCTCATGGCTTGCTACGGACGGCACTCGCCTCAACTTGACGCGCGGTGAGAGCGCTGGACCAGTCTACCTGAGTCCGGACCTCGCGTGGACTAGACCGCCAATTGCGTCCCAATTTCTACGACGCGACCGGTCGGGATCTGAAAGTACTCTGTTGCGTCGGCAGCCGTGCGAGCAAGATTGATGAAAAGCTTGTCCTGCCACACCGGCATGTCGGAATTGGGCGATGCCTTGAGCGAGCGCCGCGACAGGAAGAAGGACGTCGTCATAATGTCGAACTTCCAGCCCTGCTTGCGGCAGATCGCCAGTGCGCGCGGGATGTTGGGCTGTTCCATGTAGCCGAAGGTCAGTGTCACCCGCATGAACAGGTCGTTGACCGTTTCCATTTTGACACGATCGCTGTCAGGCACCACCGGCTGCGGAGCGGTGACCACCGAAAGGATGACGTTCTGCTCATGCAGCACCTTGTAGTGCTTCAAGCTATGCATCAAAGCGGTCGGCGCGCTTGTCGGATCGCTGGTCAGAAACACGGCTGTGCCCGGTACGAGATGGGGTTTCTTCTTCGACAGGTTCCCGGCGAGGAGATCGAGCGGGATTTCGTTGCGGCGCGTCTTGTCGAACAGATAGCGGCTGCCTTTGATCCAGGTCGACATGATCAGTCCCATGACACATGCAGCCGTAATCGAGACCCAGCCGCCCTCAAAGATCTTCACGACATTGGCAAGGAAAAATCCGGTATCAATAATGCCGAACACAATCACCAGTGCAACCGCCACCCAGAGCTGCCAGTTCCACATCCACCTCATCACGACGAACAACAGGATCGTCGTCATCAACATCTCGCCAGTTACGGATATCCCATAGGCCGAAGCCAGCGAACTCGAGCTGCCGAAGCCGACCACGAGAAGCATAACCGCCAGAGCGATGAGCAGGTTGACCCGTGGCATGTAGATCTGGCCGGACTGCATTTCCGACGTATGCTGAACCTCAATTCTGGGCAAGAGATTGAGCTGTACGGCCTGTCTAGTCAGCGAAAAGGCACCCGAAATTACCGCTTGGCTTGCGATCACCGTGGCAGCCGTTGCCAGGCCAACCATTGGCATAAGCGCCCATTCGGGGAGCATCTGGAAGAACGGATTGTCCGGCTTCCCGCCATTGGCCAAAACGAATGCGCCTTGCCCGAAATAATTGAGCAACAGGCATGGAAATACTATGGAGAACCAGGCGAGCACTATGGGCCTGCGCCCAAAATGTCCAAGGTCAACATAGAGAGCTTCTGCGCCCGTAACGGCCAGGAAGACAGCGCCGACGGTCACGAATACGCCGGCTGGCTCGCCGGCGAGATAGGCTATCGCATAGTATGGATTGATTGCCAGCAGCACCGATGGGTCATCGATCAGATGCAAAAGCCCGGCAATACCAAGAGCAACAAACCAAACTGCGGTCACCGGACCGAACACGGCTGCCACCTTACCGGTTCCGAAGCGTTGAACAGAAAACAGGACGGCCAGGATGACCAGTGTGATGGGAACGACATAGGCGTCGAGCGCAGGCGTTATTACCTCCAGCCCCTCCACCGCCGAGAGGACCGAGATTGCGGGCGTTATGATGGAATCGCCGAAGAAAAGCGCCGCTCCGCAAAGTCCGATCCCTAGGATGACGCGTGCGCCCTTCGGATACGCAGTGCGAGCAAGCGCCATCAGCGATAGCGTGCCGCCTTCACCCCTGTTGTCGGCCCGCAGCACGAAGGCGACATATTTGATCGTCACGATAATTGTCAGTGCCCAAACGATAAGCGACAACACACCGAGCACGTCGGCACGCGATACGGGTCCCTCGGTCGCATGAAGCGCCTCGCGAAATGCATAAATGGGGCTGGTGCCGATATCTCCATAGACGACGCCGAGCGCTCCAAGCATCAACAGCTTTGTGCTTTGTGGCTCAGTTTTGGGGGAATCGGCGCTGTCTCCTGGCCCTAGGCCGTTACCAGTCGTGGCAAAGTCCATAAAATGTTGCCCTTGGCCTTCTTGCTCTTGCTTTGCCCAAATAGGCAGGCCGCGCGAATGCAATACAGCTGTAGGCTGCCTTGCAAGACGGCTGACTTTTGCGCCATGCGACACGCGGGACTCTCCGCTGTCAACCCATTCCGTTGCAAGCAGTGGCCGTGCGACCAGCGAGTTGAAGCCTCACAGACCGGCCGCTCGTCGCTCGAACGTGTAGGCCAACGCGATCGAGGGTTTGCGACAGCACCTGTACGCGCTGGCCATCGTCTATTTTGGCGCCTATGGCCGCAAGACACTTGTCTATTCGCCAGAGGAGGAAATCGCCGTCAAGCAGCGCGAGGGTGCTGCCTCGATGTTGGCCGGAAAGGCCTACGGGCCCGGCCGCATAGACTCCTGCGGGATGGCAACAACAGGCCCAGCCCTAAAGGTCGAGGTCCTCGTGCTTGTTTTGAGAGATAAGTTCGAGGATCCGTCTCCTGACCAGTTCGCGCGATTCCGAGCGGACGAACGGCATCAGGAGTTCCACCGTCTCCTCCAGTTTCACAGGATCGTCTGCATGAGGATCAGTCAGGTAATGGCCATGCGCGTAGATGTTATCCGTTAGCCTTTTGTTCAGGTCAGAGAAAAATCCCATCGCCTTCTTCTCCTAGTCAAGTTCCGCTTTCGCTGGGTGGTGATCCAGACGAATGTTTTCGACTCGATCCAGCCGAGACATTAGCGCTTCTTGAGGTCACGCTCACGGCAGGCCGGCAATCTGTAGGCGGTAGGCTGCCCGGCCGACTATATCATCTCGGACGATCTTTTAGGAACAGGCCGAGCTAGCGGTAGAAGATGGTCTATCTCGATCGGAACGGAGCGCCAGGATCGACCTCAGCAGAAACGCCATGTTTGTGACCTGAAGTCACACTTCCGGACCGCGCAAGCGCCCTTTCGGCGAGCCTAAGATGTCGACGCTTATGAAAAGTAGCTGTTGCCCAGCGCGTAATTCCATAGAAAGCCAAGCCGAAGAAAATGCCGAGGGGAACCCCGCCGAGTGTCATCGGCTTCAAGAGCGGTTCCCATAAATGCACGACATCGACTGTTCGCAGCAGATCCCCGAAATGGAGAGGTACAAGCGAGCCTGGATTTCTGCCGTCGAGAATGAGCCTGCCAACGGCGAGGCTCGCGGCCCAGATGAAAGGAAATGTGATCGGATTGCCGACCGCGGTACCCAATGCCGAAGCAGCCAGATTGCCTCTGATAAACAGCGCAACAATAGCGGCGATGATGAAATGCAAGCCCACGAACGGCAAGAACGATGCGAATACTCCGGCCGCCACCCCCGCAGCAACCGCATGAGGCGCGGCGGTTAGGCGGAGGATTCGTTTTGCAAAGTAGCGAGCCGACCGCCCAAATGATCTGGTTGGCCAAAAGAGTCCCTTGGCCATGCTCCAAAGGTTCGCCCGCTTTCTCCTTTTGAAGAGCATTTTGTTGGCTCGCGCCGTCTGCGTCATTTCGGTCGAAGGCAGTCGGATTATGCCAGAGTGGAACTGGGTTGGGAACTCAAGCCTGGTCATCAGCGCAAGTGGTGAACGCCGGCGCCCTCTACCTCAACCCCAGGGGACGCCAGCACCTTGGGCTGGCGTTTTCGGCGCCGGCACGCTCGAACACCACCAAATCCATGAGCCAAACATCGGTGCTGGTGTCACCCATAGAACGACCAAAGTAACCGTGGTCAAAGTCGTTCGAGCGATAGGATCATGAAGCTTGCTTTTGGGAACGATGACCTTATCTAGCTGGCACGGCGTGTGCTGCGTGCGCCCGGGCTCGCCCCGACTACGGAGAACGATAGAACCGTTTTTCATAGGAGCGCGACGATCCCCAAGCTCAAGTCGATACTTCGCGAATTCCTCGAAGGCGAGGCGGCCGGCGGCATCATCCTGATGGCTGCCGCGGCACTTGCCCTCATCGTCGCCAACTCGCCCTTGGCCGAAACCTATTTCTCCGCCCTCCACGCCTATCTCGGGCCGCTCAGCGTCTCGCACTGGATCAATGACGGGCTGATGGCGGTGTTCTTCCTGCTGGTCGGGCTGGAGATCAAGCGCGAGATGCTGGACGGCCAGCTCTCCACCTGGCCGCGGCGCGTGCTGCCGGGCATTGCAGCGGCC
Source organism: Mesorhizobium sp. 131-2-1 (assembly GCF_016756535.1). NCBI lineage: Bacteria > Pseudomonadati > Pseudomonadota > Alphaproteobacteria > Hyphomicrobiales > Phyllobacteriaceae > Mesorhizobium > Mesorhizobium sp. 131-2-1. The sequence goes on from NZ_AP023248.1 coordinate 280,273, forward strand.
GGCGGCATGGTGGTTCCAGCGCTGGTTTATGTCGTCATCAACCACGACAACGCCGCTGCGCTGTCCGGCTGGGCGATCCCGACCGCCACCGACATCGCCTTTGCCCTTGGTGTCTTGTCGCTGCTCGGCAACCGCGTCCCGGCCTCGCTGAAAATCTTCCTCACCGCCTTGGCCATCATCGACGATCTCGGCGCCGTCATCATCATCGCACTGTTCTACACCAGCGGCCTGTCGCTCGCCTATCTGGGCGCCGCCTTCGCGGTCATCGCCATGCTGATCGTGCTCAACCGCATGCGGGTGCTGACGCTCGTGCCCTATCTCGTGCTCGGTGTCGTCTTATGGGTGCTGGTGCTGAAATCGGGGGTGCATGCCACGCTGGCCGGCGTCGCTCTGGCGCTCACCATTCCGCTCAAGGTCTCCCCGGGCACCGGCCACGATCTCGACCATTCGCCGCTGCACCGGCTCGAGCACGGCCTGCACAAGATCGTACCGTTCGTCGTCATCCCGATCTTCGGCTTTGCCAATGCCGGTGTGTCGCTCGCCGGCGTCAGCCTTGCCGCGCTGGTCGAGCCGCTGACGCTGGGCGTCGCCGCCGGCCTCGTCGCCGGCAAACTGGTCGGCGTCTTCGGCTCCTCGGCTTTGGCCATCCGGCTGGGCTTCGCCGATCTGCCGGCAAATGCCGGCTGGCTGCACCTTGTCGGCATCTCGCTTCTGTGCGGCATCGGCTTCACCATGAGCCTGTTCATCGGCCTGCTCGCCTTCGCCAGCGATGTGGCGCTGCAGGACGCGGTCAAGGTCGGCATCCTCGCCGGCTCGCTGATCGCCGCGCTGCTTGGTTCGGCGGTTCTTTTGTCGACGACACGAGGCGAGCGTGATCATGAGAGACAAGACCCCCTCAGAATTTCGGGCGCCGAAAACTTTGTAGATCCGGCAGACAACGAGAAAGCAACATGCAAGCAATAGTAGGTTGAGTTCCGATGAGCACCTCGCCGAAACCTAGTGCAATAGTTCGTTGCCATTGGTGGCTATCGTGATTATGAAGCGACTCTTTGCCGTCCCTTCATCAAGGAGCATTTCGTGATCGAAGAAGCCGAGAGCAAAGCTGACAACCTCATCGAACTCACCGCTGATGTCGTCTCAGCCTATGTTTCGAACAATCCGGTTCCAGTCAGTGAACTGCCTGCGCTTATCAGCCAGATCTACGCCGCATTGAACGGCATGGCTGGCGACGCTGCGTCAGAAAAGCCTGAGCCCCTCAAGCCTGCCGTACCCATCAAGAAATCGGTCACACCGGATTACATCATCCGCCTCGAGGACGGAAAGAGGTTCAAATCGCTGAAGCGGCATCTGGCTACTCACTATGGTTTGACGCCGGACGATTACCGGGCCAAATGGAGACGGCCTGCGGACTATCCAATGGTTGCCCCGAACTACGCCGCAGCGCGCTCCGTGCTGGCCAAGAGCATGGGGCTTGGCCGGAAGGCAAAGGAGCAAACGCCTGTCCCAGGGAGGGATGGCCGCAAGAAGGCTGCGACCTGATTAGCGGGCCAAGCTATCGGACAGGGGGAGCCAGAATGCAAAAGGGCCGGACTTCATCTAAGCCCTCTTCTGCACCTTGCGCAGGGGGAGTCACCCTCACTTTGCTGGCAACCTGCCGTCCTCGTGTTTATCTGCCCGGAAGACCGGCGGAGTCGGCCTTCGGGAGCGGCCCAGCGGCTACGGAGAGAGGAAACCGCTGGGCCTGGTGGGAGCGCGCAGTCCTCCCGACTGCAAGTGCTGACGCCGTCGCAAATCGTCAGTTACTTGCACCGGCGCTCCCAAGATCCGACAGTGGCCTGCCACGTCGAAGTTGCATTCTCATGCGGTATGTACTGGTCCTGGCCGGAAACTATTCCAGCCTGTCCATCATTTTTCGGATCGGTGACGCAGGAGCCTGATCGGCTGAAGCAGTCTTGGATTGCGGCTACCGTCGAGGGGATGCGTGCTAAAATTGAGGCTTCGCAGCCATCATTCCATTAGGGAGGCCACCGATAGTCGGGTAGCTGCAGGGTATGGGCAATTTCCCCGACCGAACGCCAAACGGGCAAGCCCGGGGATTGCGAAGGTTCTTGTCACGAGGTTGCGCACCAGCAAGCCCAGTCGCGTCCTAGGTGCAAGGGCTGTGGCAAATCGCTCGGCGCTTTGTTGCTTTGTATGGATGTAGCCTCGCAATATCCTTCATACTTGGGGAAAGCCTCCTCATGCCGCCCATCGCCCTGGAGAGCTCGCCTGCCAACACATAGGCGGAAATCATGGCCATGGCCGAGCCTTGTCCTGCCAAAGGGGACACGCAAAAGGCGGCATCGCCGGTCAGGGCTATGGCGACCTTTCGACCACTTGTTCATCCTGATTTGCCTGACGCTGTCGAAATATAGTTCGCCAGCACAATCCAACTCCTCCAGGATGCGAGGGCGTTCCCATTTTCCGTCGCGATAATTTTCCCGCAGCATTTCCTTTTGCGCATCGGCCGACGTTGGCAGGGGACGGCTGCCAACCGCGAAGACAAATAGAAACAGCGTACGGTTGTGATGCAGCGTGAAACGACCAACCATTCGCCCCGGCTGCCCGTACATCAGATAGACGTCTTCGTCGCGTGGCCTCCGACCTCAAATGCCGCGACCGCGTATCCGAGTTTCTTCTCGAACTGGTGTTGAGGTCCGAATGCCAGTCGGCGAACGGGGGAATACAAACCATCTGCGCCCATCACCAGATCAAACTGGCACGTTTGAATTGAACCCGCACGCCGGCTCGAAGCCCGACGATCTCATTGGCGAAAATGACTTCAGTCGTGCCTTCGACCTTTTCGAACAGCAGCCGCGACCGATCGCTGCGTCCAAGCGTCACGTACCGCCCGCCGGTCAACTTGTTGAAGACGCTTGTGCCAAAACCTGCGACACGCTTTCCGCGATCTCCCGACATGCGCATTTCGCGCACATGGTAGCCTACGCTGTTGATGTCTGGCTCGAGGCCCATGCGCACGGCGATGCCATAACCAAGACCCCAAAAGTCAATGACATAGCCCCCGGTGCGCAATCGAGGCGCCTGCTCGACCAGGGTTGGCCGCAAACCAGCGGCATTGAAGGCGAGGGTGGCCCGGCTATCCCGCCACCGGAAATCAAAACCGTTCGGTCGGTCATAGTGAAGAGTCAGTGGAAGTCGCCATCGAGGCAAGGAGACGTTGGTCGAGGCAAGGACTTGACGATCTCTTCGCCACCATCGAGGCAGGTTGTCGATTTTAGCAGGCTTCATGCTAGTAGTGTTTCTTGCCCAACAGGACAGCCTCGCAGTGACCCGACAGATTGCAAAGTCCCGAATGGTCCGCCGCTCGCGTGCGGTATGGGGTTCGCGGCGCGTTTGGCAGCCGCGCCTGGTGTTCTGGGCCGGCGCCATCGCCATCGGTCTGATCAGCGTGCTGTTCGCAGTTTTGGCTGACAAAGCGCAGGCATTGTTCCATCAAATCACCGGCGACGGCGGTGGTTGGCGCAGCTATGCACCGCTCGCTATTACACCGCTCGGTTTCGTGCTGTGCGCCTGGCTGGCGTACGCCTTCTTTCCCGGCTCGCAAGGCAGCGGCATTCCGCAGGCGATCGCCGCCCGTCATCTGCGCGACGACGAGGACCGCAGCCACATTCTTTCGCTCAGGCTCGTGGTGGGCAAGATAATGCTCACCATCGTCGGCCTGTTCTGCGGCGCCTCGATTGGCCGCGAAGGTCCGACCGTGCAGGTCGGGGCCTCGCTGATGCTGCAGGTGGCGCGCTGGGGCGGTATGGCGCAGGCACGCGGCCTGATTCTAGCCGGCTCGGCTGCGGGCATTGCGGCCGCCTTCAACACACCGCTCGCCGGCATCGTCTTCGCCATCGAGGAGATGGGCCGCACCTATGAGGCGCGCACCAACGGCCTGGTGCTGACGGCGGTGATTCTGGCCGGTCTCGCTTCGCTCGGCCTGCTCGGCAACTACACCTATTTTGGCGTCGCCAAGGACACCATCTCGTTTGCCGCCGAGTGGCCGCTGGTGATTGCCTGCGGCGTCATTGGCGGCGGTTTTGGCGCGCTGTTCTCGCTGCTGGCGTTGAAGGCGACGCGGCGGATCCGGCGCTGGCACACCGGGCAGCCGCTGCGGCGCGCCCTGATCGTGGCGGCCGTCTGCGGGTTGTTGGTGGCGGTGATCGGCATCGCGTCGGGCGGGTTGACCTTCGGCACCGGCTATGTGCAGGCGCGCGGCGCCGTCGAAGGCACGCCGCTGCCCCCGTTCTTCTTTGCCGAAAAGTTCCTGGCCGGGCTGCTGTCGATGATCTCGGGCATTCCGGGCGGCATCTTCGCGCCATCGCTGGCGGTTGGCGCCGGCATCGGCAGCTCGCTCGGCCTGCTGTTCGGCGCCAGCGCCGGTATTGCGGCGCTACTCGGCATGGCCGGATACTTCGCCGGCGTCGTGCAGGCGCCGATGACGGCTTTCGTCATCATCCTCGAAATGACCGGCAATCACGACAATGTCATCGCGCTGATGTGCGCGTCGATGCTGGGCTACGGCACGGCGCGCCTCGTCTCGCACGAACCGCTCTATCACGCACTGTCGCGGGTATTCATCGCCGAAGCGATAAGACGACGGCGGGCGGAATCGACCGAAGCCGAGGCATCGCGCTGAAAGTACGCCAGACCAACGATAACGGAGAACAAAAAGTAGTTTGCTCAGCAGGCCCCAGCTTAGTAATTTTCAAGTCGATTTCCACTCGATGCCCTGACAGCGAAATGCGCTGATGAGCTTGTAGCGGGCCATTGCATAAAGCCACGGGGTCGCCCGCCACGTATGGCTTCATGTGGATTGCAAGAAAGGTCTGCTGTACGATTTCCTCCGGATCGATCCCGCACTTCGACTATCCGCAGGGCAAAGCCGCACACGCAAGAGAAATTCACGATAGCTCTTTTATCATATCGATAGCGTTGCGCGTAAGCCGGGCGAATTCGATTTCGCCCCTGCCGTCCATAACTTCTTTCTCTCGATCTCGTTCGCGTGCAGTCCTTGGTTGCATGGCTGGCAACTTTTTTGCTCAAGCCGGGTCCAAGACAATCACAAAATCGTGTCTCCGAAAAATGTAACACAGGCTGCTTCCGGTTCGAACTAACCAATGCGCGCCTGACGAGCGGCGTGCTCAACAACCCAATCGGAGGTGAAATCATGTCAACGAGATCAACCGTGAGCGCGGCCTTACTGGCCAGCGCCGTTGCCACGGCTCTTGCTTCTTTTGCGACGGCCGCGCCGCTGACCGAGGCACAGGCCAAGGCGGCGATGGATGCGGGCAAGGAGAAGTGCTTTGGCGTCGCCCTGAAGGGACAAAACGATTGTAAGGCAGGTGCGGGAACCACATGCCAAGGCACGTCGACTGTCGATTATCAGGGCAACGCCTGGAAGTTTGTCGATGGCGGCACCTGTACGACGATGGATCTGCCGGAGGGCCGCAAAGGCTCGTCCACGGAGCTGACCCGCGACATCCCGTCATAAGCAACGGAACCTGCCCGGAAAGCGGAGGGAAAGATGAACGGACTGGCCACCCACCTGGCATCCCGCATTTCGAAAACCTCACGCTTTCCGGCGCTGCCGGTCCTCGGTCTTGCCGGCACCAGCTTCAAGCACGAACATCTACCCGCAATCCTCGCCAACCAGCCAAACGGCGGTTTCTTCGAGGT